>JBGSVA010000001.1:0-8559 GCA_041753155.1 Thermodesulfobacteriota bacterium
TTTAGCGATGAACAGTCACTTCATTGCCTTTTGGCATGAGCGACCGATTCCTCGTATGCTCGAAATCGTTCTCGCAAAGACAATATAAGCCTGTCATCGCGAGGCTCCGAAGCCTTGCGCGAAGGAGCCGTGGCGATCTCGCTCCATTCATGAGATTGCCGCGGTCGCAAACTTCGTAATTTGGCTCGTGTGACCCTTGTGCATAAATTAATGAGCGTACTTGCAATCGGCCGATAGCGACCGGTTCTTCTTAATTTGGCTTCTGTAACAACGGTACGGAGTGATATTTGAGTTCGTGCCCTCAACCATGAGTGACCAAGTCCTTGCTTGCTCGGAATTGCTGCTCAGAAACGTAGTTCAGCATGACAAGATTTTTAGATTCCCGATCGAGTCGGGAATGACAAGAAAGGAGAAAGGCTGTTTATTTTATCCTTCTTTTCCTTGATGAAAAGAAGCAAAAATCATCCGACTGTACAGAATTTACTAAAAATCTTCCGTTGAAGCTAAAATCTTTCAAATGGACAACTGAAAGATTTTTAACGCTTCAACACGCGATTTTCTTAACGCAAATTCTGTAATGTCGGGGGAAGGAAAAAGCTAAATCCTCCCTACCCTATTTGGACTTCAGCAGCATTGAGCCAGAAGTTAAATTCCTCTGGTGCTTCTTAGGGCAGGGCGTCCGAATGCTTGCTTGCTCGCATTCGTTCTTTTTCTAAGGAGGGAATAAAAGGAAAGACAAGAATGAGATGCTGAATTTTTGGGTTTGTAGACGAATAAGCGGGAATATTTGTTGTTGGATTCAGCCAATGGCGTCCGTTTCTTGCGCACGCTCAGAAACGTAGTTCAGCATGACGGAAAAAGCGAGATTGCCGCGCTGCGTTTCCTAATTTGTTTTTTGTGACTTAGGTGCGATGACGAAGGTACTTATTTGCAATCAGCCAAAAGCGACCGATTCCTCGCACGCTCGAAATCGTTGCTCGCAATGACAGGGGAAACTGCGAGGAGAAAAAAGGAGTGGAGTAGGATCGCGGCTGGAAGCCGCTCCTACAGACATGATGCAAGATACACGATGCAGGATTTAAAAAGTGGATTCCAGATCGGGGTCGGGAATGACACCTTTCAACAAGCTCAGGGTGAACGGGTTTGGTTTGATTTTATTACGCTAAGGTAACACCACCATCCTAACTAATTTGGCTCAGGCAGCATCGAGCCGGTAGTTAATGTGCTTCGTTGTCCTTTTTGGGAGAGCGACCGATTGCGCGTTCGCTTGCAACCGTTCCCCCTCAAGGGGGAAGGAATTAATAAACGAATGCGGGCCGCGTCGTTTTGTTCTTTTATATAGTGGGAAATACAAAAAGAAAATGCCCGGTTAATTCAACCCGGTTTTTGCGGCGTCGACGACGGCCTTGAAGCTCTCGGGCTCCCTTATGGCCATCTCGGAAAGGGTCTTTCTGTCGAGCTCGATGCCGGCCTTCTTGAGCGACCCCATGAACGCGCTGTAGGATAGACCGTACGGCCTTACGGCGGCGTTGATCCTCACAATCCAGAGCTTTCTGAAGTCCCTCTTCTTAAGCCGCCTGTGCCTGAAGGCATAGGCCATGCCGCGAAGAAGGGTCTCTTTGGCCCTTCTTATATTGTTCTTCCTTCTGCCCCAGAAACCCTTTGCGAGCTTGAGAACCCGCTTTCTCCTCTTTCTCGAAGCTACCCCTCTTTTTATTCTCATGTTTATCTCCCGTCTTTTATATCTTCGCGTACAGAATCACGCGCAATCCGAACCGACCGCACAGTTAAAAGAGAATGCATTAAATCCACCCTAACCCTCCTTTACGAAAGGAGGGAATGAAAAACAGTCGAACGCGAATATTATTTATATGGAATGTAGGACTTTATCCTCCTGGCCGCTGCACCTTCTTCGATCTTGGAAGCAACCAGTCTCCTCATACGCTTTCTTCCCTTCTTTTCGTTTGAATGGCTTTTGCCGCCGCTCGAGCGCTTTATTTTGCCGCTCGCAGTAACCCTGAACCTCTTAGCCGCGCTCCTGTTCGTCTTAACCTTCAGTTTTGGCATTTTCCCTCCCTGCCTGTGTACTCTTCTTGGGCGATATGACCATAATGAGATTTTTTCCCTCGAGCTTGGGCGGCATATCTATACCGCCTATATCGGCCACCCGCTCGATAATCCTGTTAGCGAGCACCCTTCCCAGCTCCGGATGGACAATTTCTCTGCCCCTGAAGAATATCCTTATCTTCGTTTTGTTCTCGTCCTCTAAAAACTCCCTGATGCGGGTTATTTTAACATCGAGGTCATGATCGCCTATATTGGGGCGAAATTTTATTTCCTTTATAGTCTGCGTTTTCTGTCTCTTGGCGTTCGCCTGTTTTTTTAACTCGTACTTATATTTCCCGTAATCCATCAGCCTGCATACGGGAGGGTTCGCATTAGGTGCGACCTCGACCAGGTCGACGCCCCTTTCCTCGGACATCTGGAGCGCCTCCCGGATAGGAACCACACCGAGCTGCTCACCGGTTTCGGAAACTAATCTTACTTCGCGCGCCTTAATCCTTTGGTTTATCCGGACTTCGGCCTCTCTGGTTTTAAACCCTTTAGCTATTGGCGTTCAACCTCCCTCCATGTATGAGGATCAAGCTCTACCGCTATATCGTGCAAGAACTCGTCTATCGTCATCGGAGGCAAGTTCCGTCCTCCGAGCTTCCTCGGGGCCACTGTCCCTGATTCGGCTTCGTTCTTTCCCACAACCAGGAGATAAGGAATCTTCGCGAGCTGCGCTTCCCTTACCTTGAGTCCCAGTTTTTCGTTCCTCTTATCGTTCTCGACCCTTATCTTCCTCGCCCGGAGCGTGCTGTAAATCTCGTCCGCGTAGGAGGCCTGCTCGTCGCCTACAGTCGCGATACGAACCTGCACGGGACTGAGCCACAGAGGAAAAGCCCCTCCGTAATGCTCTATCAACACGCCGAAGAACCTTTCCATAGAGCCGAAGATGGCGCGGTGTATCATAATAGGCTGATGCCGCGCGTTATCCTCACCGACGTAGCTCATATCGAACCTTTCGGGAAGGTTAAAATCTACCTGAACTGTAGAGCACTGCCAAGCTCTGCCCAGAACATCCTTTATCTTGAGGTCTATCTTGGGCCCGTAAAACGCCCCCCCGCCCTCGTCAACCTCGTATTTTAGCCCTTTTTTATCGAGAGCGCTCCTGAGAGCCTCAGTCGCCCTGTCCCATCCCTCCACGCGGCCTACGAATTTCTCGGGCCTGGTAGAGAGGTATACCTCGTAATCGTCGAATCCGAACGTCTTCAGGAACAATATAGTCAGGTCCAGGACCCCAAGGACCTCGTCTTCCATCTGATCGGGCCTGCAGAATATGTGGGCGTCGTCCTGGGAAAACCCCCTTACCCTCAGGAGCCCGTGGAGCACCCCGGAGCGCTCGTAGCGGTAGACGGTCCCAATCTCGGCCCATCTGAGGGGAAGGTCCCTGTAACTCCTTATCCCCGTTTTATAAATCATGATATGAAACGGGCAGTTCATAGGCTTAATCTGGAATTCGGTATTTTCGACCTCCATACGGGGGTACATGTTTTCGCTGTAGAATTCGAGGTGTCCGCTCGTTTTCCAGAGGTCTATTTTGGCTATGTGCGGGGTATAGAGGAGCTCGTAATCGTAACGCTCGTGCTGGTCGCGCCAGAAATCCTCGATAACGCGCCTTATGCGGGAGCCCTTCGGATGCCAGAGCACGAGGCCGGCCCCGGTCTCTTCCTGTATGGAGAAGAGGTCGAGCTCCCTGCCGACCTTCCTGTGGTCGCGTTTTTTCGCCTCTTCGAGCCTGTCGAGATACGCCTTCAGCTCTTTCCTGTCCCAGAACGCCGTGCCGTATATCCTCTGGAGCATGGGATTTTTCTCGTCCCCCCTCCAGTAGGCCCCGGCGATGCTCAAGAGTTTGAAAGCCTTGACGTAGCCCGTCGAGGGCGCGTGAGGGCCCCTGCAGAGGTCGTGCCATCCGCCCTGCTCGTAAATCGTTATCTGCTGGTCGGAAGGGAGGCCGTTAACGATCTCGACCTTGTAATTCTCGCCTTCCGAGCTGAATATGTCGATTGCTTTTTCCCTCGAGACCTTCTTCCTGACGAGCGGCTTCTTCTGCTCCGCTATCTCCCTCATCTTCTCTTCTATCTTTTCGAGGTCTTCGGGAGTGAAGCCCCGCGGGTATTCGAAGTCGTAGTAAAACCCGTTTTCTATGACAGGGCCTATCGTGACCTTCGCCTCCGGGAAAAGGGACTGGACGGCTTCAGCCATTATGTGGGCGGCGGTGTGCCTGATTAGGGCGAGCCCCGCCTCGGAGCCGGTCTTCACCGGTTCGAATTCGGAGTCGGAGTATATCTCGTGCCAGAAGTCGACGAGAGTGCCGTTTACCCTGGCCCCTATCGTCCCGTTCTGGATTCCGATGGTATTGATTATCTCCCCTACAGTCGTGCCTTCGGGAAAGGTCCTTTCCGCCCCGTCTAGAAGGTTTATGTGTACCTCTTTCATATTTTCCAATTACGCGTGGTGAGCACGGCAGGATTTGAACCTGCGACCTCTTGCGTGTCAGGCAAGCGCTCTCCCCCTGAGCTACGCGCTCAAAAAATTATCAGAACCTTTAATTTTCTTATATAAAACAATAGCTGTCAAGATTGGGAATGACCATATTATACCGTAACGGATAAATTATTCCCGGAATAAGACCCGCGATACCGCGAATTATCCCGGCCCGACTGCGAAAGACGGGCGGGGCTCTCCGGTGAATACCGGAAGACTAAATCAGCTCGCCCAACTTCCGGCAGAGCCTGACGAACTGATGGACTTTTTGAATATCGAGCAGCTCACGGAATTTCGGCGGGAACGGCCTTTTCTTCCATTCGAAATAGCTCTGATATAGAGCTTCGTCCCCGGACACATCGAGAATGTGCCGGGCAAGGGACTCGGGGTCGTCCCAATCGGAGGCGTCGATAAAGCAGTTGTCGCCCGGGATGAAATCCGAGATATTGGGAGCGCCCAGGTAAACCGGGACGGAGCCTGTTATCAGGGGATCGTAGAATTTTTCGGTCACGTAGTCCCGCGCGATAGCGTTCTCGAAAGCAATCGTAAACTTGTATTTCGAAATCGTATCCAGCTTGAAGTCGTGTCCGTTATCGTCGCCAGCCGGCATGTTCGGAATGAGCTTCCCGTAGGAATGGATATCGAGGACCCTCATCATCCTCATCAGATACTGCACCCTCCCGCTTTTATTAACATGACTCGAGATGAAGGCATTCACGATTTTCCCAGGCTCCTTTTCCGGGACCGGCTTACGTGAAAGCTCCGCGAAGTCAGGCGGAAGATACGTGGAAAAAATATCCGCCTCCTGATGATGCGACATTGTCAGGTCGAAGCGGCTCATGAACAGAGGGTCCGACAAAAAAGGGTAATGCGCTTCGCATTCCACATACCAGGCGACCCAAATCTGACCGCTCTTTTTATGGACCCCGCCGTCCGAAAACAGGGCGGGCGGGAGTGTGGGCAGATGGAATACGACTGCGGCGGCTTCGTCCATGAAGCGCCTCTCGGTAGTAATGACATAGTCCTCCGGCAACTCATGCCCCGGATAGTCGAGGGGCTCCTTCCACATCTTATTGTATAAGAGTATAATTTTCGGCTTTTTCACGACGACTTTCTTTACCCGCGATTATTATTCTAGGGAATGCAGTTTATAATGTCCACACATACTTTCACACCCTCCCCTTGCTTAATTAAGCTTTCGCAGTCGCAATCGCAGCATTCACGGTTAGGTGCTTTTTCGCGGAATACCGACCGGCCCATTTTCATTGATATAAGAGCAAAGTCTTGGTAACATTACCGGGTAGCCGTTGGGGCGTCGTCTAACGGTAGGACTCAGGCCTTTGGAGCCTGCTGTGGTGGTTCGAGTCCACCCGCCCCAGCCAGCAAGCGAAATCGTTCCCGGCTTTAATCTCAAACAGCGCAATCAAATGACATCAGACAATATCAATATGCTGAATCCGTCCCAGGCGGAAGCCGTAACCCACGCGGGCGGGCCTGTGCTCGTACTGGCAGGCGCGGGCTCGGGGAAGACGAGGATAATCACGGAGCGGATCGCTTATCTCATCGAGACGAGGGGCGAGAACCCCACCAATATACTGGCTGTCACCTTCACGAACAAAGCGGCGAACGAGATGAAGGAAAGGCTCTACCGCCTGATCGGGCCCGCTACGAAAAGCCTCTGGCTCGGGACGTTCCACTCGATATGCCTCAGGATACTGAAGCGGGAGATAAAACACCTGAACGGGTTCAGACAGGACTTTATCATTTACGACGACGGGGACCAGCTGAAGCTGATCAAGGAATGCATGGAGCGGCTCAACATCGGAGAGAAGGAGCTCGACCCGAGGTCGGTGAGGTCGAAGATAGACGGCGCGAAGAACAAAGGGCTCGATCCCGGAGAGGCGGGGAGAGATATATACGACGAGAGGGTTTCGAAAATCTACGCCCTCTACGAGCAGGAGCTCAGGAAGCTGAACGCGCTTGACTTCGGGGACCTGCTCTACGTAACAGTCAGGCTCTTCAGGGAAAAACCTGACGTCCTGCGCCATTATCAGGAGACGTTCCGCCACATACTCGTCGACGAATACCAGGATACGAACCACATGCAGTATAAGATCGTCGAGCTCCTTTCGAGGAAGCACAGGGATATATTCGTCGTAGGGGACGACAACCAGTCGATATACGGATGGCGGGGGGCGGATATAACGAACATACTCAACTTCGAAAGGGACTACCCAGATTCGAGGGTGATAAAGCTCGAAAAGAACTACAGGTCGACCAAGACCATACTGAGCGCGGCTAACGGACTGATACGGAAAAACTCGAACAGGCACGACAAGAACCTCTGGACGGAGAACCCGGAGGGGGAGAAGCTCCAGTACTACGCGGCGCATGACGAGAGGGACGAGGCCAGGTACGTAGTGTCGCAGATAGAGTCGCTCGTGCTGAAGCGCGCCTGTAAATACAAGGACGCGGCGGTTTTTTACAGGACCAACAACCAGTCGAGGATCATGGAAGAGGAGCTCGTCAGGAAGGGGATCCCGTATACGATAGTCGGGGGGATAGGATTTTACCAGCGCGCCGAGATAAAGGACATCATGGCGTACCTGAGGGTGATCGCGAACCCGCTCGACGACCTGAGCCTGAGGCGAATCGCGAACGTCCCCCCGCGGGGTATAGGCAGAGGGACGATGGAGAGACTCGACGAGATCGCGAGAAACGCAGGCATATCGCTCATGGACGCCATGCAAAAGGCCGTCGGGGATAACGTCCTGCCCGCGAGGGCGGCTCTTCACCTCGGGAAATTCCTCGACCTGATGAAACGGCTCATCGGTTACGGCGAGAAGTACGAGATAGGGAAGCTCCTCGACCTGGTGCTGGAGGAGACCCGGTACCTCGACATCCTCGAGAGGGAAGAGGAGAAGAGGGAGAACGTGGGCGAGATACTGAACCTCGCCGCTGAATTCGAAAAAGAGTCGGAGAAGGCCTGGCTCCGCGACTTCCTGGATACGCTCACGCTCGCGAGCGACGTGGACAGCTACGACGAAAAGGACGACCGGGTCGCGCTCATGACGCTTCACTCGGCGAAGGGGCTCGAGTTCCCTCTGGCGTTCATAATAGGACTCGAAGAGAACCTCATCCCGCACTTCAATTCCGCCAGGGACGGACAGGTGGAGGAAGAACGGAGGCTCTTTTACGTGGGCCTTACGAGGGCGAAGGAAATGATACACCTCACGAGCGCCGCCAGGAGGAGGGTGTTCGGGAAAGAGGAAAAGCCCGTGCCATCGAGATTCATAACCGACATACCGAAGGAGCTCATAGAATTGAAAAACTATTACGGGACCTCGTACGGGGGATTCGGAGCGCGCGATTACCCCGTGGAAAAAAGTGTTCGCGCGGAAGGACCGAGACAGAGCAGAAGCGCCGGGAACGGCGGCAGGTACAAGGTGGGGCAGAGGATCGAGCACCCGTCATTCGGGCAGGGGACTATAAAGGGCGTGGAAGGGACGGGTGAGAATGCCAAGGTCACCGTATCGTTTCCGCGGTACGGAATCAAGAAGATAATCGCGAGCTATTTGGAGGGGTAAGCGGCGGGTCGCCGCGGACGTATGAAATTGCCGAGGTTGCCGGATTGGGCGGAGGAGGTTGGGGAGAATCGTAAAACACACACGTAGTGTGGTCTATGAAGAGACTGTACATAATTTGCTGAAAATCTTATGTTTAAGCTAAAATCTTTCAAATGGACTGCTGAAAGATTTTCACGCTGGACACATAGTGTCCATTTTACGGTTGCTAATTGACGGCAGGGGCTTAAGTCACTCACAGTACAAATTTAGCGGAAGTGGTGGTTAGAGATCGTACGCACGCGGGCGCTTGCCCGCTTTTCTTAACGTAAATTATGTAATGTCGGGAAGAGAAAGGCAAAAGATAGATTTCTCGGCATAGCCTCGAAATGACGTGATAAGGGCG
>JBGSVA010000002.1:0-55290 GCA_041753155.1 Thermodesulfobacteriota bacterium
AGCCCCGGCGAACCGCTCGATAAGGACATTTACTCGCTCGGCCCGGAGGAACTGGCCGGCATACCGAATGTTCCGGGATCCCTCGAAGACGCCTTGAAGGCGCTCGAGGCCGACCACGAGTTCCTGATGAAAGGCGATGTCTTCACGGAAGACGTCATAGAAACCTGGATCGAATACAAGATCGATAAGGAAGTAAACCCTGTCAAGCTGAGACCCGTACCTTACGAGTTCAAGCTTTACTTCGACGTGTAAATAAAAACGCCCTGGCGGCGTATCAAAGATCAAAAAGGCGGCTGCTCCTAGAAGGGCAGCCGCCTTTTTTTATGCCTCACCAGCGGCATAATGTCATGCGTTGTTCCCGAGACACGATTCGTTTCACTGAGTTTACCCAGAGCTTGCCGAAGGATTGAACGGGCGGCGAATCGCCGCGGACATATGAAATTGCCGCATTTGCAGATATGGCAGAGGTGATTCGGAAGGATCGTAAAACACACATTGTGTGTACTTCTTTTCCTTGATGAACACACGTAGTGTGTTTTATGAAAAGACAAAGAAAAGAGAAAGGCTGTTTTTTTATCCTTCTTTTCCTTGATGAAAAGAAGCAAAAATCACACACGTAGTGTGTTCTATGAAAAGACTGAACATAATTTGCTAAAAATCTTATGTTGAAGCTAAAATCTTTCAATCTTTTTCTGTCATCGCGAGACCGTATTGTGGTCGTGGCGATCTCGCTTTATTCATGAGATTGCCGCGGTCGCGATCCTGAAACAAGTTCAGGACAGGCGCTCCCTCGCAAAGACAGGGTAGGTAGGGCAGAAGAGGTTGGGAAGGATCGTATATGAGCACACATTGTGTGCCGCAAATTCTGTAATGTCGGGAAGAGAAAGGCTGAGATTGCCGCGCTTCGTTTCACTGCCTCGCAATGACAAAATAGGATTGTACCCCCTCACCCTTCGCCCTCTCCCACAAATAGGGGAGAGGGAAATTAATGGCGGGTGCTTCCCCGCCGCAAATTCTGCAATGTCGGGAAAGGCTACGTCCTTCGATAAACTCAGGACGAACGGGGTGGGGTAAGGTGTTGGATAAGCAGATGAGACCGGCCCGGAATTATTAAACATTTACAGCTCCGACCGGCATCTTATTACAAAGTTTCGCAGGAGAGAAATCGTGCCCGCCTCAAAAGCTCTGCCAGATGATTATGAATACGAGAATCGCGAAAGCCCCGATAGCCATGAGCGTGGCGTAGCTGCGGAGCACCCCGCTCTGGGCATCCTGAAGGGTCAATGCCATATCTTTCAGAACCGCTGCCACCCCGTTTACCGCCCCGTCTATGAACCTGAGATCGAATTTCGAAGCCTGCTCGGACAGGTATCTGAAAGGCTGAACAAATATATAATCGTAGAGCTCATCCACGTACCATTTGTGGAGGGAGCCCTCATAAAGGGGCTCTATAGTCTTATTGGAGGCAATCTTTTCGGGGAGCGAGGGCTTGAAGTAGAAGAAATAGCACGCCGCGACGATACCGACGGCTGCGGCCGCAATCGAGAATACTAACAGCGTCGTATGGCTCAATAAATGATGTCCTGTTGAAATAAAGTTATCCATGGTTATAGAGGAGGAAACGAACCTGTCAAAGAGGTTCGATTCGTGTATCCCCGCGAGCTCCCCGATGAACTCCGGAACGCCCAGGTATCCCCCTGCTATCGAAAGGAACGCCAGAATCATAAGAGGGATAGTCATGGTCAGGGGGGACTCGTGTATATGGTCCCGAATTTTATCGGCGACCCTGGATTTGCCTTCGAACGTGAGGAGGTAAAGCCTGCCCATATAAAGAGCGGTCAGAATTACGGTAACAAGGCCGATCAACCAGTGGATTGAATACCCGCGGTCGTAGACGGCGCCGAGTATGCCGTCCTTGCTGAAAAAGCCCGAGAAGAAAGGGACGCCGGCTATGGCAAGCGTGCCTATAAAAAATGTAATCGCCGTGGTCGGGATGAATTTTCTGAGCCCGCCCATATGCCTTATATCCTGCTCGCCCGAGAGCGCGTGTATGACGCTTCCCGACCCCAGAAATAAGAGGGCTTTAAAGAAGGCGTGGGTTACGAGATGGAATAAACCGGCGGTATAAGCGCCCACCCCTATGGCCATGAACATATAGCCGAGCTGGCTGATGGTGGAGTAAGCGAGTACTTTTTTTATGTCGTTCTGGGTTATCGCTATAGTGGCCGCGAGGAAGGAGGTCAATGCCGCGACTGTGACGACTACCATCTGGGCCGTGGGTGATTGGGAATAAATTACGTTACATCTGGCTATCATGTAGGCCCCTGCAGTGACCATAGTGGCCGCATGTATGAGCGCGCTCACGGGGGTGGGGCCCGCCATGGCGTCGGGGAGCCAGACGTAGAGAGGTATCTGCGCGGATTTCCCGACCGCCCCTACAAACAGGAGTAATGCGATTACGGTGATGACTGCGGCGGGGACAGCGCTCATGAAGGCGGGGTCGGACGCCTTGCCGAATACTTCCTGATAATTCACTGAGTCGAATACGAAGAATATGAGGAATATTCCGAGAATAAATCCGAAATCGCCTATCCTGTTCACGATAAACGCCTTTCTGCCGGCATCGGCGTTCTCAGGGTTCTCGTACCAGAAACCGATGAGGAGGTAGGACGCGAGACCGACGCCTTCCCAGCCTACGAACATGAGAGGGAAGCTGTTGCCCAGCACGAGGGTGAGCATGAAAAAGATGAAGATATTAAGATAGGTGAAGTACTTCGAATAAGCCTTGTCGTGGTGCATGTATCCGACGGAATAGACGTGTATGAGGAAGCCCACCCACGTGACGATGAGCGCCATGACGCAGGAGAGCGTATCGAACAGGAGCTCGAAGCTGACGGTAAAGCTGCCCGAGGGGATCCATTCGAAAAGGTTCTGTATTATCTCCCGCCGCGGGGGCTCCATGGACAGGAGCTTGAAAAAGAGCGCCGACGAAATGAGTGCGGATACGAGCACGACGCCGCACCCGACTATGCTTACGATCTTTCTTTCGGTGTGCTCGTCGCCGCGGAGATATTTTTTCCAGAACCCCGAAGCAAAAACGAGCCCGTTAATGGCCGCGCCGATGAGAGGAATGAGTATAATCCAGAGTATCATCCGGTATCTAACCTTTAAGTATTTTTAAAATATCGACGTCGAGGGTCCCCCTGTGCGCATATACGGCCACTACGAGGGCAAGCCCGACCGCCACTTCCGCAGCGGCGACGGTTATGGACATAATCATGAACACCTGGCCCGTCATGTCGTTATGGACCCTGGAGAACGCGACGAAAGCGAGATTCGCGGAATTGAGCATCAGCTCCAGAGACATGAGGACTACTATGAGGTTCCTCCTCGCGATCACTCCGTAAGCCCCGATGACGAACAATACGGCGCTCAATACGAAATAATGTTCTAAGGAAACGCCCAACTCAGCTTTCCCTCCTTTTGGCAATGGCGACGACGCCGATTATGGCGGCCAGTATCAGGACCGATGTGAGCTCGAAGGGCAGGAGATAATCGGTGAAAAGGACCCTGCCTACGCCCTCGACCGTGCCGAACCCTTCAGGTGACGGGGACGGCGCGCTGCCTCCGGGAAATGCTTTATTGAATCCCATCCCGGCAAAATAACCCGTAAAAAGAAGGACGACGAGAAAGACGCTCACTTTGAATGCCATATTCCGGGCGTCGAACCTGAGGGCTTCCGGATGCAGGTTGAGAAACATTACTGTAAAAAGGAATAAAATCATTATTGCGCCCGCATAAACAAGTATCTGTATGGCCGCGACGAAATGGGCGAGGAGCAGGACGAAGAGCACCGCCGTCGAGAATAGGGTCAGCACCAGGGACAGAGCGCTCGATACCGGGTTTTGGTGCGTAATGACCAGAAGTGCCCCGGCAACCGCGAGGGCCGCAAAGATGTAAAATACGACTGTTTCCAAACCGTAAAAACCTCCCGGATATAAGGACAAATGAGTTGTTTAAGAGGTGAAAGAATTATATTTGAGATGGCGGGATAGTCAAACTTGAGGGGGAATATATCGGCGGGGCGAAGCGGCTGATTTCAGCGGCTCTTTTCGACCCCGGTCCTGTCGCAGTACACTGCGACCGGGCAGACGCTGCACCTGGGCGATACCGGGCGGCAGAGGTACTGGCCGAACGCCACGAGCAGGCTGTTGTAATCTATCCAGTGTCTCTTCGGGAGCTTTTCTCTGAGCGCCATTTCGGTCTCAAAAGGGTTCCGGGTTCGGACGTATCCTAACCTGTTTGAAATCCTGTGAACGTGGGTGTCGACGCATATGCCGTGCTTCCCGTAGCCGAGCGCAAGCACGAGGTTCGCGGTCTTTCTGCCCACGCCTTTCAGACGAAGGAGCTCTTCCATATCGTCGGGTACCCGCGAGCGGTATTTATCTATCAGCTCGCGGCAGATACCGCGGATGTTCTTCGCCTTCGTCCTGTAAAACCCGACAGGATATATAGCCTCTGCGATCTCTTTCTCGCTCAAGCCGAGCATGTCCCCGGGATTATCGGCCAGGGCGAAGAGCCTCCTGGACGCCTCCGCAGTGGTCTCGTCCTTCGTCCTCAGGCTCAGCACCGTGGATATGAGGACCCTGAAGGGATCGCGCGAGGTCTCGGCCTCGAGCGTTACCGCAGGGACGCTCCACCCGGGGGACTCCTTTTTTAATATGCGTATTACTTTAGAAATATTTTCTGCGTTCATGTGTTAGCGGATAAATCGATAATACACACGTTGGGACGGGGAATCCAGACCGGAGGGAAAGAAAAAGGGGTGCAGCCCGGATTAGCCCGGGCGCACCCCGATCAATCGACCTTTCATCGATTTGCGCAGGCGGGCTTTGCGGCCTCCCTGCACGCCTTTTGATCAGTTATATACTTCCATCAGGCTCCTCAGAACCGGGGCGGATTTCGATCTCCTTATCCTGTCGAGGGCCTTTTTTTCTATCTGTCTAATCCTCTCTCTCGTGAGGCGGAACTTCCGGCCTATTTCGTCGAGCGTATAAGGGCCGTCATAACCGATACCGAACCTCATCTTTACGACCTCCCTCTCCCTCAGGGACAGTACCAGGAGGGCGTCGTTTATATTGTTGGGAATGGATATCTCGGCTATAACGCTGTCGACTTCGAGCGAGTTCGAATCTTCCATGAAGTCCATGTACGTCACTTTCTCCCCGTTCCACACGGGTGTATCGAGCCTCACTACCTTGTTCGCGCTCGAATCGAGGATCCTCTTAACATTCTCGACGCTCATCTGCGCTTTTTCAGCTATTTCCTCGGCATAGGGCTCTCTCTCGTAATCCTTCGTCAGGAGCCGCTTCACGTGCCTTACCTTGCCTGCCTTCTCCAGGAGATACGCGGGCATCTTCACAGTCCTGGTCTGGTTAAAAATCCCCCTCGTCATCGCCTGATTGATCCACCAGCAGGCGTAAGTCGAGAACCTGTAACCCTTCGTGTGATCGAAACGTTCGACGGCTTTTATCAATCCGAGGTTCCCCTCCTGAATCAGGTCCAGAAACGGAACGCCCCTGCCGACGTACCTCTTCGCCATGCTCGCGACGAGTCTCAGGTTGGCCTTGATAAACCTGTTCCTCAGCTGAAAACCCTTCGTGACGTATGCCTCATAGAGCTTGACGAGGATAAGGAGTCCGCTCTCCGATGCCGCATGTTTAATCTTATTTTCAGCAGTGACTTTTTCGTTCTTCGTCTCGATGAAATTTTTAACCTCGAAATGGATAGCTGCGATATCTTCACCGAGTCTTTTCCCCACTACCTTTTCGATCTTTTTGCGCGCAGCCTTCGCTCTGTCCTCGCAGCACTTTATTTTCGCCGCGACATGCGCCTCTTCGTGCGGCGCCAGGAGAGCCTCGGTGCTCACCTCTTTGAAATACGCGTTTACAAGCCTTAAGTCCTGACTTATTTCCTCTTCCCCGACTGTTGTTTCGGTATCGGTAATGGTCTCTACGGATACCTCGGCAGGCGACGCCTCATCATCGAAAAATACCTCGACGTCTTCCAATTCATCCTGGTCGAAGCTCTCCGCTATGGAAGATTCCGCGTGATTAACCGCGAAATCATCGAATACGTCTGCAAATTCAGGCTTTTTGAACATTTTGAGCCTCCTTCTATTTAAGATGCTCTTGGGCGGCTGCCGGATGCATCTCCACTCATTCGATCTTGTATCTATAAACCATTACGAACAGGATTTGGTTTCAGATTCAAATTCTCGAGATATAACCTGAACAGATCATTGAAGAAAACCTTGATTGTATGGCCTTCGATCGTTGAAAAGCCGGCTTTATTGAGAGCGGCTTCCCTTTACATACACTTATATTTATACGAAGGAGGAGTGAAATCCATTCGGAGGGCTAATACCCGGGAAAGTCGAACTGTAAGGGGTGCCTATAAATTGATTGATATTAATGTTCTATCCCCCCGCGAGACCGGAGGAACTAATGCTCAAATAAGGATATGTAGCGCTCGAATGATTCATTGTTTATTCCCTTACGGTATGCGATTTGATGACCGCTAAAAACGCCGAATGAGTTCAACTCCATTAAAACAGGCCCTCTTTCGGTAATCGCCACGTCCCAATGCTGCAGGCGGAGGCCCGGAAGCATGGCAGCCGCTTTCAAAGATAAATCTATCATTCACATACGGCTCCTCGTTAAGCATTGTGGAACACGGACTGTTCTCAGCTTCCAGTTCCGGGACGCTCTTTGACAGGAGCATATTCACGGGCATGGCGGTAGATACCTCGGCTGGCATCGAATTCACATACGAATGGACCTTGAACTCGGGAGGATAAGACGTGGCAAGGGGACAAGAATTAAAAATATTCTTATCCTGTGCTTTGATAGTAGCCTGTATGGGTATGAGTATTAATAGTTATGCATGGTGGTATTTTCCTAAACCCACCTCTACACCGAGACCTATTCCTACGGCAAAGCCAACGCCTAAACCCATACCAACTTCAACTCCGTAACCTGTTATAATCCCTGATGTGGGTTCACGGTTCATAACGAGGGAGGATTGGGGAGCAAGCGCGCCGACAGGGGAAATGTTAGAGAATATTCCTTACCGGGTTTCTATTCATCATACAGCTATTTTACAAAACCCATTCAAAACTTTAGAAATGAAGATGCTGGAAACGCAATCATGGATCAGGCCGATAGCAGGCAACCTGATATTTCCTATCATTTCTTTATAGATTTTAGGGGAGATATTGCAGAGGGTCGAGAATTGAAATATATGATAGTACCATCAGCCGGATACGATGGTTCAGGACTTATCCATATAACCCTTGAGGGAGATTTCACCCAAGAATCCCCGAATAATAAACAGATAGATTCACTAGTACGTCTTATCCGACTATTAAGACATACTCATGAAATAGAGATTGAGGAAATTAAAGGACATAAAGATTTCGTTTCTACAACTCTTTGCCCTGGCAATTTATATATTATGCTTTCGCAAATCCGTGATGAAGTTCAATAGAAGTCAATGCTAACATCTTCTCCCAGTCGGGAAGTGTAATACCGACGAGGGGCTTACCCGTATCAGGGTGGTCATGGTATCCGGTTATTTCAAAACCGACTCCGCCAGTAACCCCTTCCACGAGCCCTGTCTTAAGATTTACACGCGCCAACAGATTGCCCGTTTTTCCGCTCAAGAAGTTGTCAGTCATGTTCTTGCCGGTCGGTATCTTCCAAAAGCAATGATACAACAAAGGGCCTTCCGCAAGCAAGAATATATTGAATCTGACCGTCGACAGACATTCCCCGCATATTTTTTTTATATCGGGATGAGGCATGAGGTATTCCTGAAATAAATATCCCGTTTCGGAGCTCGAATTCACGGTTCGAACGAACTCATCTAAACCCATTTTGACCCCGTTAAAGAGTATAACTTGATCGGCGCTCTTCTCGTACGCTCTTACGGCAAACGCTCCGGCGCCGAAAGCGCCTTCTACCGGTTTCGCGAAAAACGGGTACCTGATTCGATTGCGAAGGAACTCCTTCAATAAATCCGGAGCGGACAGGGAAGGTATATCGCTGAAGAACCGGGACGCGGGCCGGTAAACAGCGTATATCTCGGGGGACGACAAACCGACTCCTTGCAATATCGAGTAAAGAACCAGCTTATCGTTCGCAACGGCACGCCATTCCTTATGGTTCAATCGATCATTAATTTTCTCAACGACCCTCTGGCCGATGAACCGTTTTTTATCACTTAAAGAATAACGCTCGTCATCGTGGAGACCGTAGTAATAGTATTCATCCGGGTCCAGCTTCCCACGCGAGAACCGAAGCACCAAAATCTCGTACAATTGAGCAGTATACCTTTTACCGCTGATCTTTTTTGCCTTATTTGCCGCATAGAGACATACTAGGAATATTTGGAGCAACGACCGGATCTTCCAGTAAATTACTTTCAGCCGGTACCCTATATCCGACATCTTTAGCCTCCGCAAGATTTCGTTTCAGATGGCCGATCACACGCTGTCAAATTTAATGAAGAGAATATCAATCAAAGCACCTTCAGCACCAGAGCGAGAACAATAGCGATTACGACGACCGCGCCGAGTGTTACGGGTACACGCCAGGGATGCAAGTGAAGGGCATAGCGAAAATCCCTTATAAAGCTCTTGAGCCCCGGCTTTTCCAAGTCGACGGTCGCGGCGTCCGATATCCTTTCCAGTAAAGACCCGTCCGGTGAACCTACTCCGAGACCGAGCCCGGATACGGAGACTTCGTTAATACGGATAATTTTATTATTTTCATCAGTAATTCCCCAAACCGAATGGATAGCATAATATTTCTCTTCGTTTTCGCCCAAAAATAGCATTATATGGCCCGGGAACCTCAGCAGGGTTATACCGGGATCCCAATCGTCGATTTGCCCGGCTTTAATACGTAACGATTTATTAGTGTTGTCGTACTTCGAAATTTGCTTACAGACCGCGGTTTGAACGCTCGAATTCCGAGGGAGTACGATCCCGAATACGCTGAATACGCTCTGTAGATACGAGGAACAATCCGTATTTCCGTTAAAACCGCCCCAGCCGTAAGCGGTTCCCAATAGCTTGAATGCTGCCTTGATAGTGTTTGATCTTGTATATTCGAGGTAGCCTTCATTAACATGCTCAGCATGTATAGTATCCCTTTTATACTTTAACAGGCCGTCCTCGTCCCTGACCGGCAGATTGAAGTCGTAATTGCCGTTATTTTCAGCGAGGGGCCGCAATTTAGTTCCCATTCGCAGCTCTGTGCCGGATCCCGTTCTGCAGCTTGCACCGGTAATGACAAGGAACCTGTCGCCGGGGTATCCGTTCACCTCCTCGCGGCCGGAAAAAGCAAGGTCGTTCACCCTAACCCATCCGTCGACGAAACGTGTGCGAATGAAGGCCCACGCGCCGTCCCTCGATTCATGAAGAACTGCCACAGGCTCTGCGATATTCAAGGAACTCTGCTGTAGCCTGTTGAATTCATAATCAAGCGGTTTGTTCATAACGAGCTCGTCGCAGGGCCAGACCAGTATGTTCGTAAGGCGAATCGTTAGGGCATAATTCACTTTTTTGTCTTGCTTCAAATCCTCGAGATTCATGTTCCCGAGAACATTCATATAGAAATCAGGTTTAAGCGGTTCGTTGTCCCCGCCGTATCTCGCGTCCCCCTCTCCGAAATACATTCTCATGAAGAAATCAGCTTCGTCCAGGTTATTGTACATACCAAGACTCGGGTTGAGGAAAGGCTCGAAACCGGACACTTCGATTATCTTATCCTTTATTTCTTCACAACTAGCCGATTCCGGAAATGAGGATATGTCGATTCCACCGCTAATCAGGCAGGCGCGCTGGTTGAAGACTTTGATTTCACTCTCGTCCATGATTCTTTTATCGGGATCTTTGACTTTGGATATCCAGAAATGAGGTGTAGAAAGGGGCGGCGACGGCTCTTCAAAAGGAACGAATTCGGGCTCAGCAGAACTTGATTTAACTAACCTATCGAGGTCTCGGAAAGTCTGCATGAACTTGGGTCCGCTAATCCATCCGTGTATCCACAGGCTCGTCAAAATACGCCTTCGTCTCGATACCAGGTAGTCGTTGGAGTTATCAAACGGCGAGAGAGCCCTTGGATTGGTTATACAAGAGGCGAGAAGTATTGCTTCGGACAGTCTGAGCTCGCTAGCGGACTTGTTGAAGTAATATATGGATGCTTCCTCGGCGCCGTATATGTTTTCACCCCATTCTATAACATTCACATATAGCTCCAGGATGCGCGCTTTAGTTAGGGTGTTTTCCAGCTTGTAAGCAATAACCGCTTCTCTTATTTTTCTCGATACGGAGCGGGAAGGTGATAAGAACAGGTTTTTTGCGAGCTGCTGGGTAATGCTGGAGCCGCCTCTGACGATGCGTTTTTCTCTTATGTTCGCCAAGAGTGAATTCCACATTTCCTCCCAATAAAAACCCTTGTGGATAAGGAAATTTGGATCTTCGGCCATGATTACTGATTGGATCAGATACGGTGATATTTTAGAAAGCTCCACCCACGTCCGCCTTTTTTGACTCGGATCGTAATGAAATTGCCGGTCCCGATACCGCATAAACGCACTTTCTTCCGGATTTTCGGTTGCAAGGATTCCGACACCGGGGGTTGTTATGAAAAGCAGAATGAGGCTTACTGGTAATATCAGAAACACAAATATCAGGAATAGTACAATCAATATGGACATTTCAGTCGTTTACGCTCGCCGTGAATCTTGTAAATCAACAGCCAATTCTCTAGAATTTTACAGCATAGCGATTGAAATGACAGGAAAAACAATTTCGCATTTAGACAGGGTTCTCAAGTAATGGATCAATGCCGCAAGATGTTGAACTTACTTGATACGTTTTCGAGATGAAAATATGAGTTCTGTAGTATCTATTCTGGACAGGGACAATTGGGATGACAGGACGGATAATATCGGAGTCGTCGAACCGCTCGAAAGACGAATCCTCTGGATACCGCGGGACCTTTGGTGCAACACCATAAAAAACCGAATCAACCGCGCTTTCGGCAGGGGAGGCCACAAGCTCTTATTAAGCTGCCTCGAAGAACATAACATAAAGGCTGAGTCCAGTATATGCTTCAGGAGATCGGCGACGATTCACTGTTTCAGGGACCTTCAAGTGTTTGTGCCGATTGACGAGGTCATGAGATTCTGGTACCCGCTCCATCCGACGAAACCAATAGAGGAAGGAAGAAAGCCGATTGTATTCAGCCCGCCGGGCGAATTGCTCTCCGGAGATCGGATTCACCAGTGGATTGGAGCTAGAATTTCTTACGATAAAGGGGGTAGCGACCTGAACCGCATAGAACGGCAAAAAACATTGCTCCGGTGTCTGCTCGAACAAAATTTCGACTTTAAAAAACTCGTAGCCGACCGGAAATATTTTTCAATTTACGGCGAAGGCGTGTTTGATGATTTAAAGCTAGTCGGACCCGACTGGAAGTTCGATACCCTGGGACCACTGAGGCATGCAAAGAAGGGGCAAATGCAGGTTGTTGTTAGAATGAGCAGAATACATCCAAGATCGATCATCAGAAAATTAATCGCCCGCATTAAAACAACCCCAAGAAGTAACAGTGATAAAAACTGAGAGCCATTCCGCGGGTCGATCTATAAATGGATCTTCAACCACGATTAGCTGCCATGAATTTTATGGGCAGGGAAATAGGGCTCGTCTCGCTACAACCAAACTATTGTATCGTGGATTTATCCAGATCCCCCGACGCATAGCTTCTGATATCCTCCCATTTTTGGATCAGGGCCCTGAGCGAGCCGTCCGCCCCGCCGTAATTCCCCTCTTTCAGCATGCGGAGGCACCTCCAGGTCTCTTCGACGGAACGCTCGCGCTCGAGGCTGTAGGGATTGATGACGGAGCATATCTCGCCGTAGTTTAAAACCAGGAATCCGCTCGGGTCGAAACCCGAGAGCCACGTTTTGAGCTCGGCCAGGCCTTTGGACAGATCACCGGTGAGATACATGTAGCTGGAAGGGTCGAGTTCCGCGGGACGCAGGTTCACCAAACCGGAGACGATCTCCGCAGCATTGTCCAGTCTGTCTATTGCGGTGTGGACACGCGTGTCGTAATGAAGCGCGTTGAAACCCCAGTGCGTGTAGAGGGTCTGCCTGTCCTCCTCGGTAAACGGCACGAACCATTCGACGGGGATGAAATTCTCGCAGAAAAATAAATTCGCCTTCGACCCGAAGGGAGCGACGTAGTATTTCCCTTCTTCGTCCTTCGTAAAGAAGCAGTGATCGATCTCTTCTTTAGCCATACCGAGGTTCTCGGATAACGCGTTGACGAAGGACTCGTACTCGTTCCCGAACCACACTCCGAAGGGGGAAGTCGGGCCCCCCCAATACTGCTCGTAGAACCGTACGTATTCGTCCCAGTAATAACTTTTATCCATGAGGGCGTTTAAGGGCTCATATAAAACGAGGGTGCTCTTGGCCATAGGAAAGTAATAAACCAAATCCCGAGCAAAATCAATCAAATCGGGCGATGGCCGGGGGATAAGCCGGTATTTTAGCCGCAGGCTGAGCACCGGGAAATAATTGATAAATATGAACCGCGGATTAACGGAAAATCCCGGCATAACTGACCGAAAGCCAATAAAAAACCGATTGACAAAGGCTTTAGATACTGCTTAATATCATGGTATGGCTGAAATTTCACTCGAAGAAATCATAAGGGAAGCGAAAAAAAGAAAAATCGACCTCGGAGCCGACCCTGAGAAGACGATCAAGTCATGCTCGAGACTGGGACTCATACCGAAACCCAAGAGAAAGAAATACACGGAAGCGGGGATGACGAAGACGCGCCTGGTCTTCCCCGAAACCACCCTCGACAAGCTCGCACATATTAAAGCTATGAAATCAGAGGGACTCACGCTCGGGGAAATCAGGGACAGCTTCGCACTCGAATACGTCCAGGGGGCGTTAAAGGACCTTTTAAACAACGCCGATGACGAGAAGGTTAAGGAGCTCGCCAACATAATCAGCAGCGAGAAGGAGCTCGAATCGATCGTAGAGGCCCCCCTCGTCTACCTGATGGAAGGGATGTCCCCCGAAGAGGCCAAAAAGCTGCTTACCCTGTTCTTCGGAGTGGGGTACTACGCACTGCTCGAAGCCCAGAAGTCGCTAGAGGAATTCAAGTTCAACGATGCGCGGAGGTCGCTGTTCAAGGCGATATTCTATAACTCGATCGCGATACTGAGGCTCGCGAGGACGACAGCCGATACGAAGCTCGAAGAGACGGCTTTCGAGCTTTACGAAAAAACGGTGATCGAGCCTATCGGGAGGGCGAGCGAGCGGGTGAGAAAAGAATTCATAAACTCGTTCGAGAGATATCTGAAGGAAAAGGGCCTGACCAACTAGGCGTCATAACCTCACGGAACCCTCCGTGAGATGTAATCGGAAATACTATCGACTGTCTCGAAAAAATCAGGGGCTATCTCGGCTTCGTCGAGCCTTACACCGAACTCTTCTTCGAGTGCGACCAGGAACTCGAGCCTGGATACGGAATCGACGCCGACTCCGTAGTCGATGAGAGGGGCGCTGTCGCCCAATTCCCGAAAGTCGACACCTTTCAGAAAACTCCCGGCCAGAACTTTTTTCACTCTCGACTTTATTGCATCGCTCATTCAGGGCTTCACTCTACAAATTCACTTTAGCTGCTCTCTCAGTATTTTGCCAGTCGGGCTCCTGGGAAGCTCGCGGCGGAATTCGACGAGAGAGGGGACCTTGTATTCGGCTATCCTCTCCATGCAGAATCCGTGGACGTCTTTTATATCCATCGACCGCCGCGCGACTATTACCGCCTTCACCCGCTCGTTCCCGAGGCTGTCCGTTACCCCCAATACCGCCGCCTCGGTAATGTCCGGGTGCTGCGAGAGGAGGTTTTCCACTTCTCCTGGGTCGACCTTGAACCCTCCCACGTTGATGAGAAATTTTTTACGGCCATGTATGTATATATACCCCGCCTCGTCTATCATTCCCAAATCGCCCGTGAAGTAGTACCCGTCCCTGAACACCCTCGCCGTTTCTTCGGGGAGCCCGTAATACCCGGCCGCCATGGATGGGCTCCTGACCGCAAGCTCGCCCGACTCGCCCGCGCCCGACTCCCGGCCGTCTTCGCCGAAGACCTTCACCGATACGTTCTTCACGGGCCTGCCGACAGAATTAAACCGCTCCGCTATTTCATCTTCGCCGGAGAGGTTGATAGATATGACGCCCGTCTCGGTCGATCCGTAGAGCTGTCTCGGATAGACGGAAAACCTCTCGTGAAACTTGAGAAAGGTGTGCTCCCGGAGCGGGGCTCCCGCAGAGATAACCAGTTTCAGGGACGATAAATCCTTAGGCCCGTCCGTGTACGTCTTCGAGAGCACGTCGAGCATGACCGGGACCGCCGGGAAGGCCGTTATGCGCTCTTTTTCCAGTAAATCGAGGACGCCGTTCCGGTTAAACTCGCCGGAAACGACTACAGCGGCCCCCGACTTGACGGCGCTTATAAAGTTTCCGAAGCCGTAGGTGTGCGAAATGGGGACGACGAAGAGTACACGGTCCTCCTCGGTCCAGCCCACGGTTTCCGTATGGTTGTCGGCGAGGGCGGAGAGGTTGTAGTGGGTCCTGGCCACCCTTTTTGGTTTACCGGTGGAACCGGTCGAGTAGAGATAAATCGCCTCGTCCCCGGGCCCGACGTCGGCCGCTACGGCCTCTTCCGGGTGATTTCCGGGAAATTTCCAGGCAGCTTTTTCCCCTTTTATCGAGATGACTTCTATACCTCTCCCGGACGATGCCTCCCCGGCCGTGTTTATCAATTCGTCCCCGGTCACAAGGAGCCTCGCGCCCGAATGCTCAAGGTAAAATCCGACCTCGTCCGTCTTAAACGAGCTGTTGACGGGTACGGACACCGCCCCCGACAACGATACTCCGAACACCGCTGTGACGAACTCGATGGAGTTGGGAAGGAATATTGCGACCCTGTCCCCCTTCCTGACCCCTCGGGAGTAGAGATATGACGCGAAACCCAGGGCGCTGCGGGCAAGCTCTCCATACGTGACGCTTAAGCCGCCTTCGATGACGGCGGTGCGGGAGGAGAATTTCCCAGCCGCTGTTAAAAAAAGTCCAGACAGCGTATTCATATAAGGTAAACCCCGCTATGGATAAATTCCCGAACCGCCGAGCGATTGGGTTTCCTCAAAACCGAACATTATATTCATATTCTGCACAGCCTGCCCCGAGGCCCCTTTCACGAGGTTGTCGAGGGCTGAGACGGCAATAAGCCTGTCTTGCTTCACGCGAAATCCGATCCCGCAGACATTCGTATACCTTACATCCTTGATCTCGGGGTATTTATCCGGCGCGTACAACCTGACGAACGGCTCGGCGCCGAAATGCTTCTCGTATGCAGCGGAAATAAATTCGGGCGCGGCAGTTTCCTTAAGCCGTGAATATATCGTCGTCAATATGCCCCTGTTTATGGAAAGCGTATGGGACATGAATCCGATGCCGACCCCTCCGGGGGAAAAACGGGAGAGTACCTCCTCCATCTCGGGCCCCTGGCTGTCAGAGGCGGATACGTTGACCCTTACGTTCTCGTTCGATTCCGGGAAATGGTGCGGAAGCGATGGGGCGCGTCCCCCGCCTGACGCCCCCGCCTTGGCATCGGCGACTATGGAGCTCACATCTATGAGGCCCTCCGATATAAGGGGGTAGAGCCCGAGTATGACCCCCGTAGCGAAACATCCCGGGTTCGCCACGAGCCGCGAGTTTCTTATTTCGTCCCTGAAGATTTCAGGTATCCCGTAGACGGCTTCGTCGATCAGGGCTTTATATTTATGCGCGCTGCCAAAGAGCCTCTCGTATACTGCGGGATTCCCGAACCTGAAATCGGCGCTGAAGTCGATGACGCGGACTCCCGCCTCGAGGAGCCTCGCCGTAAAGTGCATGGAAGAGCCGTGAGGGAGGCAGGAGAAGGCCACATCCACCTCACCCAGGTCTTTCAATCCCGATATGCTCCTGCATTCGAGATCCGAAAAACCCCTGAGATGAGGAAATACCTCGTCTAACTTTTTATCCGCGAACTTCTCTGACGTAAGCCATTCCAGTCTTACGCCGGGATGGACCGAAAGCAGCCTGAGAAGCTCCGCACCGGTGTAGCCCGTAGCCCCGAGAATGCCCGCTTTTATGCTCATATCAACATGACCTGCCTGCAATTAATCCGGAATCGTAAAGGGTATAGTGTAATTAAAAAACAAGCCTCAATACAGCGCCTATTTCTATCCGCCTTTACAATGCCTATGTAAAAATCAAGTATTTTCAGTTATTATAGAACAAAGTTTGGTTTACCGATTATTTTTAACCATTAACCAACTACTATGGAGGATAGGATCATGGTTAAATTACTGAACAGACATACGTTTCTATTGATATTCCTTATCTTGGTTTCATTCATGTCATATGGTTTCTGGGGATGCGACAGCGGGGGCGGCGGGGGCGGAGGCGACAACACGAGGATCAACGGAACGGTATTAGAGGTAGTCAGCGGCTCGGTATCGGACATAAGGGTTTCCGTTTTTAACAACAATGACAAGAGGATCGACTCGACAAGGACAAACCAGCTCGGTCAATTCACACTCAGATTCAAGCCAAACTCCGATACGGTCAGGATAGAGTTCGAAGGGGACACCTTCACGCTCTCGAGGTTTATAGCAGTTACACGCGACAGCGATGTCATATTCAACGTAACACTGCTGGTGGAAGGGCCCGGTGATATCATGGTCGACGACTGGACGGTATTCCAGGACCCGATCCGCTCCGACGGTAACGACGAATTCTCGTTCGACTCGCTCGAAGCAGACTTCGAGATAGACGGAGACGGGAACACCTGTATAAGGTCGCACGGCGAGAGCCTCGTCGAGATAACCGCGAGGAGCATAACCCTCGTCGACTGCAACATAGGAATAGACACACAGGGCTCGGGCTTTGTACTCCTCGAAGCCGACGAAGATATAACCATCAGCGCAAACAAGGACGCTATAAAGACCAGCAACGATTCGTTCGTCAGGGTCACCGAGACTGTCACGCCGGTCGATAACAATATATTCATCACGTCGTTCAGGGAGCACGGGATAAAGGCGGCTGGCAACTCCGAGGTCGAAATCAATCCTCAAAACAACTGCTCGATAAGCGGCGCCAAGTCCGCGCTGGACGTGACCGGCTCAGCTTCTGTCGACCCCGACGGATGCACGCTCGTCGACGGGTAAGGCGGGAGCCGGCTCATTCATCGATGGTCTCGGCAGAACCTGTAGATGTCAAGTAATTCGGAGACAAAGATGATGCAGGAGACGGGATGAAAAGTTAAGACAGACCCGTACCGTTGTTAGACCTGAGCTCGCTTAAGGTCTTGGAATTCATAAAGAAGGCAAATTATATTTTCTTCTTTTCCTTGATGAACACACGTAGTGTGGTCTATGAAAAGACGGCTAAAAATCTTCCGTTTAAGCTAGAATCTTTCAATCTTTTTCTGTCATCGCGAGACCGCCTGTCCTGAACTTGTTTCAGGATCATGGTCGTGGCGATCTCGCTTTATTCATGAGATTGCCGCAGTCGCATCCTCCTTCGCCAAGGCTTCCCCCTTCGCTTCGGACTCCGCTATCCCCCTATGATAATCCCCCTACGGCTCATAGCCTTCGGGCGACGTGCCGAGCTTCGGGGGATAAAAAGCTCCGACCGACAAGAAAGCTTCCGACTTCGCTAAAGCTTCGTTGGACGAGACGCCGGACTAGTCGGAGCCTCGCAATGACAGGATGGGTCGGACAGTGGAGTCACACTGGAATCGTATATGAGCACACATGTTGTTTATGAAAAGGGAAAGAAAGGAGAAAAGCTGTTTTTTATCCTTCTTTTCCTTGATGAAAAGAAGCAAAAATCATCCGACTGAACATAATTTGCTAAAAATCTTGCGTTTAAGCTAAAATCTTTCAAATGGGAAGCTGAAAGATTTTCACGCTTAAACACGCGATTTTCTTAACGCAAATTCTGTAATGTCGGGAGAGGAAAAAGACGAGATTGCCGCGGTCGCATAACGCGTAATTTGGCTCGTGTGACCTTCGTGCATAAATAGATTAGCGTACATGCAATCGGCCGATAGCGACCGGTTCTTGCACACGTTCAGAACCGTTCCTCGCAAAGACAGGGTAGGTAGTGCAGAAGAGGTTGGGAAGGATCGTGTATGAGCACACATTGTGTGCCGCAAATTCTGTAATGTCGGGGAAGAGAAAGGCGAGATTGCCGCGCAGCACTCACATTCGTTCGTTAAGCTCGCAAAGACATACTGGAGGAATCGCGGCTGGAAGCCGCTCCTACAGCCGGTGAGGGTGACGAAACTCGACGAGGCTGAGGAGATTCGGAAGAATCGTATATGAGCACACATTGTGTGCCGCGAATTCTGCAATGTCGGGAAAGATAAATCCCGCTGCATTAGACATTCTCCCACAGAACTCTGGACACAGGGCGGGATCAGTGAGCTTCCGCCCAGTTCTTACCTGTGCCGATCTCGACCACGATCGGGACACTGAGCTTCCAGGCGCCCTCCATTTCTTCCTTCACCATGCGTGAGACCGCGTCGAGCTCGTCCTCGGGGACTTCGAAGAGGAGCTCGTCATGGACCTGGAGTATCATGCGGGTCTTAAATCCGGACGCGAGCCTCTCGTGTATCCTGATCATCGCAATATTAATGATGTCAGCCGCTGAGCCCTGAATGGGGGTATTCATGGCCGTGCGCTCGCCGAAGCCCTTCCTGTTCCTGTCGTCCGAAGCGAGCTCGGGTATAGGGCGTCTCCTGCCGAGGACGGTCTCGGCATAGCCTTTGCTCCTGGCGTCGCTTATCGATTTCTCTATATAGTCCCTGACCTTCCCGTAGCGCTTGAAGTACTCGTCGATGTAACTCTTGGCTATGGAGACGGAGGTGCCGAGCTGCTTGGCGAGGCCGAATGCGCTTATACCGTAGATGATCCCGAAATTGATACTCTTCGCGAGCCTCCTCATATCGGGGGTTACGAGGTCAGAGGTCACGCCGAAGATCTCGGACGCCGTCCTGTTATGAATGTCGCTTCCTGTCATGAACGCTTCGATCAGGCTCTCGTCCCCTGAGAAATGGGCCAGAAGCCTGAGCTCTATCTGGGAGTAATCGGCCGAGAGCATTATGCAGCCCTCTTCGGGTATAAACGCCTCCCTTATGCGCCTCCCCTGAGCGGTCTTTATGGGTATATTCTGGAGGTTCGGGTCGCTCGAGCTGAGCCTCCCCGTAGAGGAGCCCACGGGATTAAAAGACGTGTGCAGCCTGCCGGTCCTGGGATTGATGAGCCTGGGAAGCGCGTCCACGTAAGTGGACTTGAGCTTGGAAAGCGTCCTGTGCTCGAGTACCTTCTCGGGTACGGGATGGAATTTGCTGAGGTCGTTCAGCACCTCGACGTCCGTCGAGGACTCCCCGGTTTTCGTGAGCTTTTTCTGGGGGAGGCGGAGCGTCTCGAACAGGACCTGCCTCAGCTGTATGGGGGAATTCAGGTTGAACTCGTACCCGACCTCCTCGAAGATCGCTTTTTCTATATCTTTGAGCCCCGCCTCGAACTCCTTGGATAGCTCCCTGAGCCTGCCGGCGTCGACCTTCACCCCGTTGATCTCTATACGCGCCAGGACCTCTATAAACCTGAGCTCTATGTCACTGTAAACACGGAGCAGATCGAGCTCCTCGAGCTCCCTGGAGAGCTTACGGGCGAGAAGCATCGCCACGTCTGCGTCTTCGCAGGAATAAACCTTCGCTGCCTCTAGCTCCACTTCCTCGAAATTGATCTTGGATTTCCCCGTCCCGGTCACGTCCCTGTAGGAGATCATGCTGTGCCCGAGATAGAGACGGCAGAGCTCGTCGAGGCTGTAGGATATCCTCGAGGAATCGAGCATGTGCGCCGCTATCATCGTATCGAAGGAGATGCCGTTTAACCTGAGCCCGTACATCTCGAAGAGCACGAACTCGTATTTGACGTTCTGGCCTATTTTCCGGAGATTTTCATCCTCGATGAGGGGCTTCAATTTTTCGAGCACGGCGGGGAGGGCGAGCTGTTTCGTCGAAGAGTCGGCGAGCGACCTGTGCGCGACGGGGACGTAATACGCCTCGTGAGGGGCGGGACAGAGCGCTATGCCCACGATCTCCGCGAGCATGGGATCGGTGGAGGTCGTCTCCAGATCGATCGAGACCTCCCCCGTCTCCTTTATCCTTCCGATCACGCTGTCGAGGCCGTCTTCGGTCAATATGAGCGAATAGCCGTCGTAGGGGACGGTACGGTTCTCATCCGTTTTCTCTACCGGGCCGCCTCCGTCGCCGAGCTCGCGCAGCAGGTTCTTGAATTCGAGCTCATCGAATAACGACCTGAGCCCGGCCTTATCGAAACCTTCGTACCTGAATTTTTCGAGCTCCATGTCGAGGTCGATGTCGGTCTTGATCGTAACGAGCTCTTTACTGAGGAGCGCGTCCCCCTTTTTTTCAGTGATCAGCTTACGCTGTTTTTCCGCGAGGTCGTCCAGGTTCTGAAGAAGGTTGTCGAGGGAGCCGAACGATTTGATAAGCCCTATAGCCGTCTTCTCGCCTATGCCCTTTACCCCGGGGATGTTGTCGACCTGGTCTCCCATGAGGGCGAACACGTCCGTCACCCTGTCGGGAGGCACGCCGTATTTCTCGACGACGTCGCCGACGCGGGTTTCTTTATTCTTCATGGTATCGAGGAGAGTGACCTTGTCCGACACGAGCTGGGTAAAGTCTTTATCCCCTGTGACGAGAACGACGTCTATGCCCCTCCTCTCATAGTCCCTCGCGATCGTGCCCATTATGTCGTCGGCCTCGAAACCCTCCATGCGGAACTGCGGTATCTTGAACGCGTCCACGACGTCGAAGATCTTGTCGAACTGCGGGACGAGGTCATCAGGGGGAGCCCCTCTGTTGGCCTTATAGAGCGGGTACATCTCGTTCCTGAACGTATCCCCCTTGGCATCGAAAACGATCCCAAGGTACGCGGGCTTATAGTCCTTCAGGAACTTGAAAATCATGGAAGCGAAACCGTAGACGGCGTTCGTCGGAAACCCCTTCGACGTGCTTAAACGCCTTATCGCGTAATAGGCCCTGAATATGTAGGAGCTGCCGTCGATGAGATATAACACGGGTTTTTCCATAACCGTACAGTTTAGGTTTTAAAGGGAGGGGTGTCAAAAAGGGAAGCGCTGTGGGCGCTGCCGGCCGGCAGAAACTTTATGTTTTGATGTAAATCGTGAATAATATCTGATAGCTCTACAACGTCGTCCCTGCAGGAGGAACGCAGGAAGGGGGATTCCATGAAATATCTCTTGATTCAGTGGATAATAAGCGCGGCCAGCCTCTTGATAGTGTCCTACATCATTCCGGGCTTCGTGGTGGAAGGGATAGGGACAGCCCTCCTGGCCGCCGTGATAATCGGCCTGATAAACGCCACGATTGGATTATTCCTCAAGATAATCACTATCCCGCTCTCGATCCTCACGTTCGGCATATTCCTCCTCGTCATCAACGCACTAATGCTGATGCTGGCCTCGTCGATATTATCTCCGGGCTTCCATGTAAGCGGGTTCTGGACGGCATTCTTCGGGGCCGTCGTTATGGCGATAGTCAGCATGATACTCCGTCATTTGCTTGGAGAAAAGTGATCGGACCGGTCAGCCGTGGGGCCGGATTATGACTTTGATCGAATCCCGCGCCTCTTCGACCATGCGGAAACCTTCCTGAGTCTCTGAAAGTCCCAGTCTGTGAGTCACCATACCGCCGACGTTCACCCTCCCGGCCCTGATTAATTCGAGGGCTATAGCGAGATCGGAAGGGGAAGCCGCGTAAGAGCTCACGGTCTTGACGCCCGACCACCAGAATTCATTGTACGGGATCGTAATTTCCGCATCGGGACCGGAGGGGGCGAAAAAGAGTATAGCCCCGCCCGGCTCGACGAGATTGAATGCGTCCTCTATCGCGGACTGCGCGCCCGTGCATACAATAACCATGTCGGCGAGACGGCCTTCGTTTACGCCTCGGATATATGAAGCTACGTCCCCGCCTGCGCCGACAGTGTGATCGGCGCCGAAATCGGATGCGGCCTTGAGCCTGAAATCGCTTATGTCGGATGCGATTATACGGCCCGCCCCCTCGGCACGAGCGAGCTGAATGTGGAGGATCCCCGTTATGCCGCTCCCGATGACGAGCACGGAATCCGTTATCTGAAACCCGGCCAGCCTCTGGCCGCGGACGACGCACCCCAGGGGCTCGACGAATGAAGCCTCGTCGTATGAGACCTCGTCGGGGAGCCTGAGCACACCCCTGTCCACGTTTATGGCGGGTATGCGTATGTACTCCGAGAAGCCGCCCGGGTCGAAATGGGTCGTCCTCAGGGTCCTGCACGCCGAGTGATTGCCCCTGAGACAGTAGTAACAGGTGTTGCAGGGGACGTGGTGAGTCGCTATGATACGGTCGCCCGGTTTGAATCTCTCTACGCCCTCGCCCGTCCTGACTACCTCGCCCGCGACCTCGTGACCGAGAACCAGGGGGGCCTTCGGGAGGCGGTACCATTCCATGAGGTCGCTCCCGCAAACGCCGCTCGCATGGACGCGCATTAGTATCTCGCCGGGGCCTATTTCGGGAACGGGCATCTCCTCGAGCCTTATATCCCTGTTGTTGTAATACATCGCTACGCGCATGCTTTTTCCGGGCGCTCCGGATGCCTCTTTTACGGATTTCATGCCTGATTTGGTTTTTATACGCCGGCTACCTTTTTGGATTCTTCGTTTTTCAGGCCGAGGAAGAGGTCGTGTGCCTGTTTGGGCTTGAGGTTCTCGTGGACGATCGCCCTGATCGCCCTTATTACGGCTACGGGGTGATCGTTCTGCCAGATGTTCCTCCCCATATCCACACCGACTGCGCCCTGCTGAATAGCGTTGTATGTCATATCGAAGACGTCCATCTCGGTCTCGAGCTTGGGCCCTCCGGCGATCACGATCGGCGCGGGGCAGCTCGCAGTAACTTTTTCGAAATCCTCGCAATAGTAGGTCTTGACTATATGTGTGCCGAGCTCGGCGCATATACGGCAGCAAAGGGAGAGATACCTCGCGTCCCTCTTCTCGAGCTCCTTCCCCACCGCAGTGATGCCCAGGACCGGGATGCCGTATTCCTCGCCCTTATCGACCAGCTCCGCCAGATTTAGGAGCGTCTGCCGCTCGTGCTCGCTGCCCACGAATACTGATATGCCCACGCCTGCTACGTTCAGCCTTATAGCGTCCTTGAATGAAGTCGTGAGGCCCTCATCCGAGAGGTCCGGCCCGACGATGCTCGAGCCTCCCGAGACCCTCAGGACCACATTAGCGCGGGATTCCGGATCGACGGAGCTCCTGAGCACCCCTCTCGTGAGCATTATGGTATCGGCGTAGGGCAGAAGGGGCGTTATCGTCTCCCGGGGGACCTCAAGCTTATGCGTGGGGCCGAGGAAGTACCCGTGGTCGAACGCGACCATTACTGCCCTCCCCGTCTCGGGGTTGATTATCCTGGCCATTCTATTTTTCATGCCCCAGTCCATAACCGTAACACCTCTCATTTGTTGAAATTTATCACAAAACTTTAAAGTAATGAAGACCGGTTGTCAATCAAAGGCGGTTATTATCTGAAAATACCGAGTACCTGCAGGCCGTTATGATATTAACAGAGGATTAAAATTTCCTTTATATTGAGACCGTATAATGATCGAAGGGCGAATAAACGGACTGTAAACCTGTATGGAATCTATTCGGGGGACAGAAATCCGCGCTTTTTGCATCTGCACATAATTATATTTTAGGTATTATATATTCTTGTAATTACAGAATGTTATGAATGTTAGTCTATGTGCAATTGCAAAAATATTGCTTGACTCCATGCTATTTGACCTTAAATTTATACTATGGAGAAAACCATGAACAGATATGAACAGGGTATAGAGAGATTCAAGGAAATCAAGGGCAACGGGGCGGATAAGTCCATCGAGCGCTTGAAGTCATTACACCCTGACCTCGAGAAGCTGATTATGGAGTTCGCATTCAACGATATTTACGGAAGGCCCGAGCTCAATATGAGGTCGAGGGAGATCGCGACAGTCGCTGCCCTTGCGGCCATGGGACATACCGCACAGCTCAAAGTCCACATACAGTCGGCTTTGAACGTCGGGGTAACGAAGGTAGAGATCGTCGAAATAATTCTCCAGATGGCCCTATACGCGGGCTTCCCCGCGGCCATAAACGCAATGCAGGCTGCAAGAGAAGTATTCGACGAGATAGAAACCAATAAAATAAACACGAGCGGCGGCATGAAGCCCGAAAGGAAAAAGCTTGCATCCATATGACATCGACAGCGCCGCACTCCGGAACCGTAAAAGTAAACGGTATAGACCTGTATTACGAGATCCACGGCTCGGGTGAGCCCCTATTACTAATAGAGGGGCTCGGATACTCGGCATGGATGTGGTATAAGCAGATCCCCGTCTTCTCCCGGAAGTATCAGGTCATACTGTTTGACAACAGGGGAGCAGGGAACACCGACAAGCCCGATTCGGAATATTCGATAGAGATAATGGCCGACGACGCCTCAGGACTCCTGAGAACGCTCGGCATCGGTCAGGCACACGTCCTCGGAATCTCGCTCGGGGGGTTCATAGCACAGGAGCTCGCCTTGAGGCACCCTGACCTCGTGAAGAGCCTGTCCCTCGTATCGACTAACTCGGGCCCCGGAAAACGGGCAATGAGGAATTCCCAGCACATGAACGGCATATTCAAGCTCTGGGGTATCCTGCCCGGGACGTTCGAGATGGGGGGAAAGGCAAGCGTGCCTTTGGGGTTCGAATACGGAATCACCAAAGAGGACAGGATTCGGTACGGCCTCTCTCTCGCTTTCACGCCCGAGTACTACAGGCAGAATCCGGAGGAGATCGACAGGATCGTCGGATGGAGACTAGAGAACCCGCAGCCCGGTTACGCGTGGACGCGTCAGCTCATGGCGGGGATGAATTTCGATTCCTCCGCCCGCGCTCGGGACATTCACGCGCCGGCACTCGTCCTGAACGGGGCCGAGGACAGGATCGTCACTCCGGAGAGCGCCCGGGAGCTCGCCCGGATCATTCCGGATTCGAGGTATGAAGAGATCGAGGGGTCGGGACACCTGCTCTTTATCGAGAGGTCGGACGAGTTCAATGAAACCGTCATAAGTTTTCTCGACGAGGTTGACGCGAAAATCAATACGCCTGCCGGGAGCGGAGGGAATTCCGCGTGGTGGAAAAAAATCGTGACCTTTCTTTCGGGACGCTACAGCAGGAACGGAAACGCCTAAAAGAATTAATTCTCTATTACCGCCGCCTCCCGCAGCCGATATTTTCCCGTTCACTTCATGCATGTCTCGAATGCGGACTTAAAAGCGCGGAGAGCAATTTCGACGTGCTCTTCCGTATGCCCCGCCATGAGCGTAGCCCTGATCCTGCACATGCCCTCAGGGACAGAGGGCGGCCTGACGGCGGGGGTATAGATCCCGTTCTCCCTGAGGGCGGCTGCAAATTCGAGAGCGGGACCCGCCCCGCCCACCAGGACAGGCACTATTGCGGAATCGGACGGGAGGACAGTGAGGCCTATATCCATGAGACCGCTCTTGAACATTTTTATCAGACGCCAGAGGTGCTCCCTCCTCACGGGCTCGTTCTCGATTATATCGATCGCGGCTATAGATGCGGCAAGCGACGCGGCCGGAAGCGAAGTGTCGAAAATATAGCTCCTGACGCGGTTCCTGATGAAATCGACCAACTCCTGACTCCCGGCGATATAACCGCCGAGGGAGCCCATCGCCTTTGAAAGTGTGCCCATCACTATAGGTACTTCATCCTCCACTCCGAAGTGCTCGGTAGCCCCGCTGCCTCTCTTCCCGAGCACCCCTGTGGCGTGCGCCTCGTCGACCATGAGCATGCATCCGAACCTCTCCGAGAGCCCGACCAGACGTGGGAGTGGGGCGAGGTCCCCGTCCATGCTGAAGACCGTATCCGTAACAATGAGCCTCTTTCCTTTCCTTGCCCGGTCGTAGGAAAGGAGCGATTCCAGGTGCCCGGAATCGAGGTGCCTGTAGATACGGATGTCCGCCCGGGAAAGTCTGCACCCGTCTATGATGGAGGCGTGGTTGAGCTCGTCGCTGTATACCGTATCCCCCTCGCCTATGAGAGTGGAGATCGTCCCTATATTCGCGAGATAACCGGAGCTGAATAAGATCGCGGCATCGGCGCTTTTAAAAGACGCTATGCGCTCCTCTAGCTCCCTGTGGAGATCGGTGCTCCCGCTCACGAGACGGGAGCCGCCCGAGCCCGTCCCGTATTTCCCGAGCGCCCGTGAGGCCGCACCGACGACCCTCGGGTCGACAGACAGCCCCAGGTAGCTGTTCGAGGCCAGAAGTATGTACCTCTTCCCGTCTATAGTTATTTCGGGGGACTGTCCCGTCCCGAGCTCCGTAAGCGCCCGGTAGAGATTCTTATCCCTGATATGAGCTAAATCCTTTTCTATCCAGCCGAGCGGGTTATTCATAATGAGAAATGCTTCCGCTTACATCACACATGTATGAGATGAGGATAGTCATATTTTATCACGCGCTTCGGTCGCCCTTTTGATCGAGTTGTACGTCGCGTGCACGAGTTTTTTCAGATCTTCCATGGGTATCCCGAGAGGTGGCATGAGGACAACGACGTTACCGAGGGGGCGTATCAGCACCTCCTCCTTCATCGCCTCATCCGCGACCCTCCATCCCATCCTCATCCCGGCGGGATAGGGCTCCCTGGATCCTTTATCGAGGACGAGCTCTATGCCGGCCATGAGTCCCTTGCTCCTCACGTCGCCTACGTGCTTGAGACCTTTAAATTCCCTGAGCTCCTCTTCGAGGTAGTCGATCTTCTCCCCGAGGTTCGCGAGCGTATCGTACTTTCTGAAGGCTTCGAGGTTGCCGAGCGAAGCGGCGCAGGCAAGCGGGTTCCCCGCATAGCTGTGGCCGTGGAAGAAGGTCTTGAACTCCTCGTATTCGCCGAGGAAGGCATCGTACACGTCCCCGGTCGTTATCGTGGCCGAGAGCGGGAGATAGCCTCCCGTCATGCCCTTTCCGAGGACGAGGATATCGGGAGTCACGCCCTCGTGCTCGCAGGCGAACATCCTGCCGGTCCTGCCGAAGCCCGTCGCCACTTCGTCGAGTATCAGTAGGACTCCGTACCTGTCGCAATACTCGCGCACTCGCTTAAGATAGCCCGGAGGGGAAACTATCATGCCCCCCGCAGCCTGGACGTAATGCTCCATTATGACCCCCGCGATTTCTTCGTGACGGGCCTCGAGAATATTCCCGACCTCGCCCGCACACGCAAGCTCGCAGGAGGGGTAGGTTTTCCCGAGCTCGCACCTGTAGCAGTAATACGAAGGGGCCCGATATGTCTCGAAGAGAAGCGGTTTGAATGCGGAGTGGAAGAGGTCTATGCCGCCGACTGAAACCGCCCCTAGTGTATCGCCGTGGTACGCGTTCCGGAGGGAGACGAATTTGGTTTTACCGGGCTTGCCTCTGTGCTGCCAGTACTGGAAAGCCATTTTAATCGCGACCTCGACGGCGCTTGCCCCGTCGCCCGAATAGAATACCTTCTTGAGACCCGGCGGGCATATGTCTATGAGCTCTTTCGCAAGGAGCGCGGCAGGGGCGTTCGTAACTCCGAGGAGCGTGCTGTGGCTTAGAAGGTCCACCTGTTCTTTAATAGCGTTGTCTATCTCGGGTACCCGGTGGCCGTGTATATTCACCCAGAGCGACGAAACCCCGTCGATATACCTCCTGCCTTCGGAATCTATTAGATAAGCCCCTTCGCCCCGCTCTATGACAACGGGGTCTTTCCCCTCGTATTCCCTCATCTGGGTGAAGGGGTGCCATATGAATTCCTTGTCGTAAGCTCCCGAATTTTTTTTTCTGTCCGACATCACTGTGATTGCTGCGGCTTTTGAGGATGGAGGTTTATGCCGGAATTGACCGGCCGGGCGTCCGGTCAGTTAACATCTTTTCTGACCGGCATTTCGAGGTCGCTGAGCATCCTTAGGTCCTCCTCCGGAGACCTGCCCGGAGTGGTAAGGTAATTTCCAAGAATCATCGCGTTCGCGCCGGCAATGAGCCCCATCGACTGCAGGTCCCTGAGCGTAACCTCCCTCCCCCCGGCCGTCATGAGTATTTTATCCGGCAGTATGAGCCTGTATATCGCTATTGTCTTGACCGCTTCGAAAGGCTGGATCGCCTGGAGCTTTTCGAACGGGGTCCCGGGTCTCGGGTTGAGAAAATTGATAGGCACCCAGCTCGGGCCGAGCTCTTTCAACTCGAAGGCGAGCTCGAGCCTCTGACGCGGCGATTCCCCCATCCCGAGTATACCTCCGGAGCAGAGGTGCATGCCCGTTTTTTTTACCAGCTCCGCCGTCCTGAGCCTGTCATCGTAGGTATGTGTAGTGCAGATGCTGGGGAAGTAGCTCCTGCAGGTCTCGAGGTTATGGTTGTACCGCCAGACCCCGTGCTCCTTGAGCTCGTAGGCCTGCTCTTCCCTGAGGTCCCCAAGCGAGCAGCCTATCTTGAGGCTCGTTTCGGCGCGGAGCAGGTCCACGGCTTCGAGCACCTTTTTGAAAATCCTGGGCGTCGGCCCCTTTGCGCTTATGACTATGCAGAAGTCCATCGCCCCGAGCTTCTCCGACTGCTTGGCCGCCAATAATATCTTCTCGGCCGCCACGAGCGGATGTGCGGTGACTTCGGTATCGTAATGCGCCGATTGGGAGCAAAATGAACAGTCTTCCGGGCAGTTGCCGGTCTGGGCGCTGATGATCGACCTTAAAAAAACGCCGTCGCCCTTATATTTTAAAGTGACTTTCCTGGCAAGGGAAATCAGGTCCGGAACCTCCGGCTTTTCGAGCTCGTGGAGAGCCGCGGCCTCTTCAAAACTTATGGGCTCCTCATTGACAAGCAGCTTCTCGGCAATAATATCGAGGACTGAAATACCGGCTCTCCCGTCTCTCCATCTGGAATTGCACTTAGATTACTGGAAGGGCATTTATTGTCAATAACACTAGCCTTTTTCAGGAAACGTATTATATAATTATTTATGGAAGATTGTCCGGACCGGCGGGGACAATAATACGGATAAAGACATTATATCCTCGATGGTATACAATATATGCTTTATAAACGGGTGTATAGTTGAATTATTCAGTTCCATTACGCCCGGCGCAGGTCCGAATAAAGGCTTTGCCCGTAAATATTCCGTATATACATAGAACGATTATATAAGAAAAGTGCAGGATAAAAATTTCATCACCATCTCACGCGAGACTGACAAACAGGAGGAATCACACCAATGGAGCAAGTACTGACGCTCGAAGAAGCCGCTCAATACCTCAAAGTCGCCAAGCCCACACTCTACAGACTGCTGGAAGACGGAAAGATCCCTGCATTCAAGGTCGGGAACCAGTGGAGGTTCACGAAGGAGCTCATCGATAAATGGCTCTGGGACCAGCTGCCAAAGAAAAAGAACGTTCTGGTCGTGGATGATGAAAAGCTGATAGCAATGGATATCAAAAAAATCGTTACTTCCGAGGGACACGACGTAATTACGACGCAGAGCGGAGTCGAGGCGTCAAGAGTCATAGAGGATTCGAATATCGATCTGGTATTCCTCGACCTGGTCCTCCCCGACATAAACGGGGTGGAAGTCCTGAAGGAGATTAAAAAAGCAAAAAGCGACCTGCCGGTCGTTATAATTACGGGCTACCCGGACAGCGAGATCATGAACCAGGCCCTGGAGCTGGGGCCGATCTCGGTACTCAAAAAACCGTTCAACAGGGAGCAGATACGCGATCTGCTGAAGATACTCCTTGCCCCTCCGACCAGTGCTGGAAGAACCAAGGCCAAGCAATAGGGTCGGGTATACGGGGGGGGGGGCGAACGGAGGCGGGGCTGCCAGGTCCCGCGCCGGATGAACCATAGCACTTAATATCAACGGAAAGGCCCTGTATAAGCCGATCGGGGCCGCGTATACGGAGAATACGTCTCCATCCGAGTTGTTGAGCGTCTATCCGCAGTCGGAGTGATTGTACCCGGCCAAATCTTATCATTTTGGCTAATATCCTAAAAATTGGATAGAATTCTCTGAGAGTAGTTATGGGAGGTACGCAATTTTGGCTGCCAAGATCAGGAAATACGGACTGTTTATAGACGGAAAGGAGACAGATTCTGTCTCCGGGAAAACCTATACAAGAGAAAACCCGGCGACCGAGGAGCCCTTTGCCGAGATAGCCGAGGCTCAGAAGGAAGACGTAGACAGCGCGGTAAAAGCAGCGGGGAAAGCGTTTGAAACGTGGTCGAAGGTCCCGGTTGCGGAGCGGGTAAAGCTCGTTCAAAGGATCGCCGCCCTCATCGATCAGAATAAGGAATCGATTGCCCTCACTAACACTCTCGAAACCGGAAAGCCCATAAGGGAGAGCCGACTCGTGGAGATAGGCGGCGCCGTCAGGACACTCGAATACTATTCGGGGGCGGCCACGAGGCTAAACGGCGAGAGCATCTCGGTATCGGAAAATCAGCTCACGGTCACGCTTAAGGAGCCGTTAGGGGTTGTCGGGCAGATAATCCCCTGGAATTTTCCCCTCCTTCTCTCCCTCTGGAAAATAGCCCCTGCGCTGGTGGCGGGATGCACTATAGTGCTCAAGCCCGCGGAATACACACCCTGCGGTATCCTCGAAGTGGCAAGGCTCTGCTCCGAGGCGGGACTGCCGGACGGGGTGTTGAACGTCGTGCCCGGTATGGGGGAGATCGCGGGACAGTCCCTCGTAGAGCACCCGGGAGTGGCGAAGGTGGCGTTCACGGGATCGACGGAAGTCGGAAAGATAGTGATGAGGACCGCGGCCGAGACGATTAAACGAATATCGCTTGAGCTCGGGGGGAAGGCGCCGTGCATCGTTTTCGAGGACGCCGACATAGAGAATACAATCGAAGCCGCACTGAGAGGAGGGTTCTTCAATCAGGGGGAGAACTGCACCGCCGTAACGCGTCTCCTCTTGCATGAGGACATATACGATAAGTTCCTCCCGCCGTTCATAGACAGGGTAAAGCAGATAAGGCAGGGCGACCCCGAAAGCGAGGACACCGAGCTCGGCTCTCTCATCTCCAAAGAACATTTCGACAATGTGAAATCATATTTCGAGAAGGGAGTAAACGAAGGAGGGCAGGCGCTCCACGGCGGAGGCCGGCCCCGGAATATAAAAAAGGGGTATTTCTTCGAGCCTACGGTCCTGGCCGACGTCGAGCCCGGTTCGACGGTCGCATGCGAGGAGATATTCGGCCCGATAGTAGCGGTCATACCGTTCAGGACCGAGGAAGAGGCCGTCAAAATCGCGAACGACACCGTTTACGGTCTCGCAGGTGGGATATGGTCGCGAGATATAAAGAAGGCCCTCAGGGTTGCGAAAGCCGTGAAAGCAGGATATCTGTGGATAAATACATACGGCGGTATAGTGCCGGAGACGCCGTACGGGGGGTTCAAGCAGAGCGGGATAGGGAAAGAGCTCGGCACGGAGGGGCTCGATATGTATCTCGAAACCAAAGCGGTAAATATTTATATAGGCGATAAGATACCGGCGTGGTACAAGGGATGAATAACATCGCGCTTGCCCGGCGTCTGCACTATATGACGGAGAGGATGCAGGATACATGATGCAGGATACATGATGCAAGATGCATGATGCAAGATGCATGATGCAAGATGCATGATGCAAGATGCATGATGCAAGATGCAAGAAATAGATTCCCGATTTATTTTGGCTTGTGTTGCTACGTTGCCGGGATAAATAGCCATATTTGCAATCAGCGGAGGACGACCGATTGTATTTGAATTTAAGTGGTTTTCCATGGAGTAGCGACGGTCGAGAAATCAGCGCAGACCGACCTATTTGTTTTGTTTTCTACTACTGGCGGGTGAGACATTTACATTGATGTACTCAGCATAGTGCGTCCGGTTGTTCGCTTGTTCACAACCGTTGCTCGCTCGAATCAGTACTTGCTTGCAATCGTTTTCGGGAATGACAAATTAATAAGGAAGGAAGAAAAAAAGACAAATCCTCCCTGACCTATTTTGGCTCAGGCAACGTTGAGCCGGGAGTTAATTTCCTTCGGTGTTTTTAGGGCAGGGCGTCCGGTTCTTGCACTAGTTCAGAACCGTTCTTTGCTAAAGGAGGGAATTAAAGGCAAAAGACGAAATGCTGAAACAATCCTGAAACGATCCCGGATCGGGGTTCCCGGATCAAGTTCGGGACAGGTTGGACATGGCTTAGAGTGACAAGAAAATTAGTGAATTCAGCCCCGGATTATTTAACATCTACAGAAAGGTACTAGGGAAGATTCGTCGAACCCATCAGGTACCTGTCGCACTCACGCGCGGCCTGCCGTCCTTCGTTGATCGCCCATACTACCAGGCTCTGGCCGCGTCTCGCGTCCCCGGCGGCGAATATGCCTTCTACGTTGGTCTTATACTTTCCGTACCCGGCCTTTGCATTGGAGCGGTCGTCGCGCTCTATTTTAAGCTGATTGAGGAGGCCGTCTTCCGGCCCCAGGAATCCCAATGCCAAGAACACGAGCTGCGCCGGCCAGACCTTTTCGGTGCCCGGTATTTCCCTGAATGAAGTGCGGCCGTTTTCGCCCATATGCCATTCTATCTGGATGGTATGGAGCTCCTTCACGTTGCCCTTCTTATCCCCTGTGAATCTCGTCGTCAGGACCTGGTATCTCCTGGGGTCCTCGCCGAATACCGCCATGGCTTCTTCCTGGCCGTAGCTTATCGTATATACCTTCGGCCACTGGGGCCAGGGATTCTCGGGGGCGCGGTCGAACGGGGGCTTCTGCAATATCTCGAACTGCAGCAGGCTCCTGCAACCGTGCCGCATCGAAGTGGCCACGCAGTCGGTCCCCGTATCGCCTCCGCCGAGCACTATAACGTCTTTATCCTTCGCGGATATGAATTTCTTATCCTTGAGATTGCTGTCGAGGAGGCTTTTAGTGTTGGCCTTCAGGAACTCCATGGCGAAATGAATGCCCTTAAGCCCCCTGCCTTCGACCGGAAGGTCGCGAGGCCTGGTGGCGCCGGTGCATATAACGACTGCGTCGTATTCCTTAAGGAGGTTCTCGGCCGGATAGTCTTTACCTATCTCCGTATTCGTGACGAACCTGATGCCCTCTTCCGTGAGCAGCTTCACCCTTCTATCGACCACACGCTTGTCCAGGTGAGGGTTGGGGATGCCGTACATCAGGAGCCCTCCCACCCTGTCGTCCCTTTCGAACACGGTAACCAGGTGCCCCGCCTTGTTAAGCTGCGCGGCGCAGGCGAGTCCTGCGGGCCCGGACCCTATGACGGCGACTTTTTTTTCCGTCCTTGTCTCGGGTATCTCCGGGACGACCCACCCCTCTTCAAACCCCTTGTCTATTATCGTGCATTCGATCGTCTTGATCGTTACGGGCGTTTCGTTGATGCCGAGGACGCACGACCCCTCGCACGGCGCGGGGCATATCCTCCCCGTGAATTCAGGGAAATTGTTCGTCTTATGGAGACGCTCGAGCGCTTCTTTCCAGAGCCCCTTGTAAATGAGGTCGTTCCACTCGGGTATGAGGTTATTTACCGGGCAGCCCGCAGTCAATCCGTTTATGATAGACCCGGTCTGGCAGAAGGGGATGCCGCAGTCCATGCACCTCGACCCCTGGACCTTGAGCTTTGCCTCGGGAAGATGCTTATGGAATTCCTTCCAGTCCTTAATGCGCTCTCCGGGCGAGCGGTCGGGCTCAAGCTCTCTCTCATGCTCCATAAAACCAGTAGGGTCACCCATTAACTTCCTCCAGCTTAAATTCGATACGATTATACCGGATATTGAGTTACTTGTAAGAGAATCAAAGAGAATTAATTGCCGCTTACACGGGCCAGGTCTCTTTTGTTTTCTTCAAACGCGGCCATGAGGGCTTCTTCCCCGCTGAGGCCGGTTTTTTGGACTTTCTTTATCGCTTCGAGCATTCTCTTGTAATCCTTCGGCATGATCTTGACGAATTTCTCCGATAAATCGGTAAAACGCGCAAGTATGTCCCTTCCCCTCTCGCTATGGGTGTATTCGACGTGCCGCTTTATCATGCCGTTTATCTCGTCTAAATCTTCCTCATCCGGTTTATCGAGACTTACCATGTCCTTATTGCACCGGACAGGGAAATCCCCGATTTCGTCGAGAACATACGCCATCCCTCCCGACATGCCCGCGGCGAAATTCCTGCCTGTCGAGCCGAGCACCAGGACGCGCCCGCCGGTCATGTATTCGCAGGCGTGGTCACCGACGCCCTCCACGACGGCGTGGACACCGCTGTTTCTGACGCAGAAGCGCTCCCCCGCCATGCCCCTGACGTAGGCCTCCCCTCCGGTAGCGCCGTAAAAGGCCACATTGCCGATTATGATGTTTTCTTCGGGTTTGAAGGTCGATCCCTTGGGCGGATAAACGATGATTTTGCCGCCCGAAAGGCCCTTTCCGATGTAATCGTTCGAATCGCCCTCGAGAATAAGGGTCATGGAGTTGGGGATAAAGGCCCCGAAGCTCTGACCAGCGGAGCCGTTGAAATGAAGCCTGACGGTGTCGGGCGGAAGGCCGTCCTTACCGTAGCGCCTCGTGATCTCGCTTCCCAGTATGGTCCCCACAGTCCTGTTCACGTTCCTGATCGGTAAAATCGCCTCAACGGGAGTACCCGCTTCCAGGGAGGGCTTGCATATCTCTAGAAGCACCCTGTTGTCGAGAGCGTCTTTAAGCCCGTGGTCCTGCTCGATCTGACAGTATTTCCCCCAATCGGAGGGCACGTCGGGCTGAAATAGTATCTCCGAGAGGTCAACACCCCTTGCCTTCCAGTGGTCTATGGCCCACTTCATTTCGAGCTTGTCGGTCCTTCCTATCATTTCGCTGACCGTTCTGAACCCGAGCTGAGCCATGATCTCTCTCACTTCTTCGGCGATGAAGCGCATGAAATTTACGACGTGCGCGGGGTCGCCCGTAAATTTTTTACGGAGCTCCGGGTTCTGCGTGGCCACGCCGACGGGACACGTGTCGAGGTGGCAGACCCTCATCATGATGCATCCGAGGACGACCAGAGGGGCCGTTGAGAAGCCAAACTCCTCGGCCCCGAGAAGGGCGGCGATGACAACGTCGCGGCCGGTCTTCATCTGACCGTCCGTTTCGATGACCACCCTGCTCCTCAGGTTATTGACGAGAAGCGTCTGGTGGGTCTCGGCGAGCCCCAGCTCCCACGGGAGACCCGCGTGCTGAATGCTCGACTGGGGCGACGCGCCCGTGCCGCCGTCGTATCCGCTTACGAGGATCACGTCGGCATGCCCCTTGGCGACGCCGGCGGCGATTGTGCCTACGCCTACCTCTGACACGAGCTTCACGTTAATCCGCGCTCTCTGGTTCGCGTTCTTGAGATCGTGTATGAGCTCCGCGAGGTCTTCGATGGAATAGATGTCGTGATGGGGCGGCGGGGATATGAGCCCTACGCCCGGGGTCGACAGCCTTACCTTCGCGATCCAGGGGTACACCTTCTTCCCCGGCAGCTGGCCGCCCTCGCCGGGCTTGGCACCCTGAGCTATCTTTATCTGAATCTCGTCCGAGTTAACGAGGTACTCGCTAGTCACCCCGAACCTTCCCGAAGCCACCTGCTTGATCGCGCTCTTCCTCGAATCGCCGTTGGGATCGGGTACGTAGCGGAGCGGGTCTTCACCGCCCTCGCCCGTATTGCTCTTCCCCCCTATCCTGTTCATGGCGATAGCGAGGCTTTCGTGCGCCTCGAGGCTTATCGCGCCGTACGACATGGCACCGGTTTTAAACCTTTTGCAGATCGATTCCACGGATTCGACTTCGTCTATATCTATGGGGTCGGGCTCGACCTTGAGGTCGAGCAGTCCTCTTAGTGTGTGTACCTGCTTCGACTGGTCGTTGACTAGGCTTGAGAACTTCTTGAAGTTATCATAGCTCCCCGTGCGGCAGGCGTTCTGAAGGAGGTGAACGGTACGCGGGTTATACGCGTGATGCTCCCCGTCCGGACGCCACTGATAGATACCGCCCTCGTCGAGCGTCTCGGGCTCGACTTCGCGGTCGGGGAAGGCCTTCTCGTGACGCATCCTGATCTCGTCCGTTATTACTTCGATCCCCGCACCCTTGATCCTGGTCGGGGTCCAGGTGAAGTATTTGTCCACGAACTCGTGGTTGAGGCCTATGGCCTCGAAGATTTGGGCGCCGTGATAACTCTGAACGGCCGATATGCCGATCTTGGACATCGTCTTCACGACGCCCTTAACGACGCTCTTTATATAGTTCTTTAATGCGGTCTTTTTATCTATGTTGTTGAGCAATCCCTGCTCGATCATGTCCTCTATCGTTTCGTAGGCGAGATAAGGGTTAACCGCGCTCACGCCGTAGCCTATAAGGAGTGCGAAGTGGTGCACCTCTCTGGGCTCCCCCGACTCGAGTATCAATGCGACTTTCAGCCTCTTCCCGTTCCTTATCAGGTGGTGGTGGAGCCCTGAAGACGCCAGCAGTGAGGGAATGGGCGCGTGCTCCCTGTCAAAACCCCTGTCGGACAGTATCAGGAGGTTCGCCCCTTCCTCGATCGCCTTGTCGGCCTTCGTGAATAGATCCTTGAGCGCGTCCTCAAGACCGTCGCTGCCGCCCGAAACCTGAAATACTATCGGGAGCGTGACGGATTTGAACGTGGGGTTATCGAGACCCCTTATACGCTCCAATTGCTCGTTCGTAAGGATTGGGCTGTCGAGCTTAATGAGGCGGCAGCTTTCGGGCCTGGGGTCGAGAATATTGCTCTCGGGGCCTATAGTAACCTCGGTAGCGGTAATCAGCTCCTCTCGTATGGCGTCGATCGGAGGGTTGGTTACCTGAGCGAAGAGCTGCTTGAAATATTCGAAAAGGAGCCTCGGCTTGTCCGAGAGAACCGCCACAGGGGTATCCTTGCCCATGGAGCCGACGGGCTCGACGCCGTTCTCTGCCATGGGCCCCATAATCACCCTCAAGTCCTCGAACGTGTAGCCGAATACCCTCTGCCTCTCGACCATGGCTTCATGGTCGAAATTCTCCTCGTCTTTTATGCCTTCAGAAAGCGGTATGTCGGAGAGGTTTACTAGATTCTGATTGAGCCACTCCCGGTAGGGCCTTTCGTTCGCGAGCCTGTTTTTTATCTCGTCATCGCCCACTATGCGCCCTTCGACCGTATCGATGAGGAACATCCTGCCGGGCTGCAGTCTTCCTTTTTTTAATATCATGTCGGCCGGGACATCCAGGACTCCGACCTCGGAACCCATGATCACCGTATCGTCTTTCGTCACGTAATAGCGCGACGGTCTGAGCCCGTTCCTGTCGAGGACCGCCCCCACCTTGAAACCGTCGGTGAATGCGATCGATGCAGGGCCGTCCCATGGCTCCATAAGACAGCTGTGGTATTCGTAGAACGCCTTTTTCTCGTCGCTCATCGTTTCATGATTGGACCAGGGCTCCGGTATCATCATCATGATCGAATGCTCGATCGGGCGCCCGGCGAGCGTCAGGAATTCGACGCAGTTATCGAAATTGGCGGAATCGCTTCCGTCGGGCTGTATGATCGGGAATATTTTTTTCAACTCGCCGCCGAAGAGGTCGGAAGAAAGCACGTCCTCCCGGGCGTGCATCCAGTTGATGTTCCCCCTGAGGGTGTTGATCTCCCCGTTATGGATAATATAGCGGTAGGGGTGCGCGCGGTCCCAGCTCGGGAACGTATTGGTGCTGAACCGGGAATGGACCAGCGCTATGGCCGACTCCATGTCGGGGTCGCTCAGGTCAGGATAGTACTGCTCGAGCTGCCACGTGGTGAGCATGCCCTTGTACACGAACGTCTTGTAGGAGAGACTCGGCACATAGAAGTATTCGCCACCCTGCAAGCCTGAAAACCTGATATCGTTTTCTCCGCGCTTCCTGATTATGTAGAGCCTGCGCTCGAAAACCGCGTCGTCGGTAATGTCGGGATTGCGGGCGATGAATATCTGCTTCATGCAGGGCTCGGCCTTGACTGCCGTGAAGCCCAGAGAGGAATTATCGGTCGGTATATCCCGCCATCCGAGAACGGTCAGGCCCTCTTCGGTTATTATTCTCTCGAACGTCTTTATGCACTCCTTTCTCTCCGAGGCGTTCGGGGGGAGGAACACAGCCCCCGAGGCGTAAGACTGATGCGGAGGGAGCGTAATTCCGGCCTCACCCGCAATCTTCTTAAAAAACTTGTGCGGGGTCTGAATGAGTATCCCGGCTCCGTCGCCGGTGTTGGCCTCGCATCCGCAGGCCCCCCTGTGCTGGAGGTTCCGGAGAATAGTCAGGGCATTTACTACTATGGTATGGGATTTCTTACCTTTAATGTTTACAACAAACCCTATACCGCACGAATCGTGCTCGAACTGCGGGTCATAGAGACCCTGTTTCTTCGGATATCCCATGGGCTTCATGAAAACACCTTCCCGAGAGCTCTAAATAATCTGAAACTAAAAATGAGCGGCCGCAATTTCAGCCGAATAACCCAATATTAATGTTAGATGAAAATTAAGACAAGTCAACAATAGGTCAGCCGGGGGAAAGCCTTAAAAATCTCGTCCAGGCAATATGCCGAGGGGCCGGAAGCGTTGGTGCTTCTCACTCCCTGTAGAGATTCGTGATAGGGAACCTGCGGTCCTTGCCGAAGGCCCTCGCCGTGATCTTAATGCCCGGGGGGGCCTGCCTCCGCTTATATTCGTTCGAGTCCACCAAACGGGTTACCTTCTTGACCACGGATTCACTATAGCCTAAGGACACGATGTCTTCAATACTGAGGTCGTCCTCGACGTAGGCTTTGAGGATCGGGTCGAGCACATCGTAAGGCGGGAGCGTATCCGTGTCGAGCTGGTCCGGCCTGAGCTCGGCCGAAGGGGGTTTGGTTAAAATCGCGGCAGGTATAACCTCCTTCTTTTTCCATGAATTGTAGTAGCTCGAAACCCTGTACACTATCGTCTTGGGCACGTCCTTGATAACGGCAAACCCTCCGGCCATGTCTCCGTATATCGTACAGTATCCGACGCTCATCTCGCTCTTGTTGCCGGTAGTGAGGACGAGCCATCCGAACTTGTTCGAGAGGGCCATGAGTATGTTCCCCCTTATACGGGCCTGGAGGTTCTCCTCGGCCGTGTTTTCCCTGAGCCCCGCAAAAACCCCCGAGAACATTTCACCGTAAGCCCTGAAAGCCTTTTCGATCGGTATGTTGAGGAGCTCGATTCCCAGATTCTTCGATAATTTTTCCGAGTCCCCGACGCTCCCCTTCGAGCTGTATCCGGAGGGCATCGAAACGGCGACGACGTTCTCCCTGCCGAGCGCCTCGACGGCGATCACGGTCACGAGGGCCGAATCTATCCCTCCGCTCAGGCCGACCACGGCCTTCCTGAAACCGTTTTTGGTCACATAGTCCCTGGTCCCGAGCACGAGCGCCTTGAGAATTTCATCATCGACCGGTAAAAAGTCTTCCACCCTGGGCTTAAGAGCAGGCTTCCGCAGAGCCCTGTCTTTTTTTGCGCCTAGAACGATTACCTCCGCGTTATCGGAGTGAGCCTTCATCGTCAGCTGCTCTTTTCTCCTCCTGGGATCGTGCATGCGCGACCTGAACACCCGGTCTATGTTGATGTCGGCGACAAGGAGGTCTTCCTCGAATCCCTTTGCTCTGGCCAGTATCTCCCCGCGCTCTCCGATGATCACGCTGTGGCCGTCGAATACGAGCTCGTCCTGCCCTCCCACCAGGTTGCAGTAGGCGACGACGGCCGAGTAGTCCTTAGCCCTCGTAACGAGCATCTGCTCGCGCGACTTCACCTTCGACGAATAATACGGAGACGAGGAAATATTGATAATTATATGCGCGCCGCCAAGTATGGATTGTCTTCTCGTGGGGTCCCCGGGATACCATATATCCTCACATATATTAACCCCGAAGACTACGTCACCCAGCTTGTACACGGGCGCCCTGAGCCCCGACTGGAAGTACCTGTTCTCGTCGAAAACGCCGTAGTTCGGGAGATAGTGTTTGCGGTAAATATCCGCAAGCTCTTTATCGTGGAGGATCGCAGCCGCGTTGTAGATGTCCTCTCCGCGGTCGGCGAAACCCAGAACGACGGTGATACCGTCGGCTGCCTTTCTCACCTTGTCGAGTGCTTTGATGTTGTCGCTTATGAATTGCGGCTTGAGAAGCAGGTCCTCGGGCGGGTAGCCCGTAACCGCGAGCTCCGGGAAGCATAAAATATCCACTCCCTCTGCCCGCGCGGTCTTAATGTATCCGAGAATCTTGCGGAGATTCCCTTCCACATCGCCTACACGCACGTTTATCTGGGCAAGACCCAATCTTACAGTATCCATCCTGCGTCCCGTGTAATAATTATAACACTCTAAGAAATAAAATAATTACAGTATTTTAACCGAACCGGGGCCAACAGGGAATATATGGGATAGAAACACACTGCCGTGCGGCCTCAGCCTGAACAAGATGCCACCCGCCTCTTAGGCGTTCTTAAGAAAGCCCTGCCGAGATATGGACTATATTGGCGAGGAAGTGAAAAATGATACTCGCCCAAAGCGTTCCCGTCGACATATAGAGATAGCCCATAACCAGGGAAGGGAAAAACGTAAGCACCGCCTGTGAGCAGACCGATAATCCGTGTCCGCCCCCGAGGCAAAGGGTCACGAAATGCGCTAGCGCAAAGAGGAGGCTCACGGCTATTATCCCTTTTACCGTGTTTCCGAGTTTCTGCTGCAGATAGCCTCTGAAAAAAATCTCTTCCGGCAGCGCCACGAGCAAAAGCTGGATGAGGATGAAGGAATATGAGAGCTTATTGAACGTGAGTGACTTTCCCGCATATAGACCGTATCCGGCGAGGACGGCGGTATAAACAAGGAGTATTGCGATTGTAACCGCGAGACCGGTGAGCGCGCCCCGCGGGTCCCACCCGAGATCCTTCATATCGGACTTGAGAATCAAAGAGACCGACAGCATCAGGAAAGCCGATGCGGTTGCAGCAAGGGACCATGAGATTATATGCATCATCAGGAAAATCAGGGATATTAACAGTATATAAACGACTAATGGTATCAGGTATTTATACAGCTTCTGGGGTCTATCCATTTAGGGGAGCCGGATGAAATTTTAAATTGTAAAATACATAACGCAGGGTATGAGGTCAATAAAGATTGTACCACTCGAATATGTTCAGGAACAGCACGCCCCAGATGTTCACAAGCACGCTTAGAATAATCAACGCCTTGTGATACCATTTCAGCTCCTCGCCGATGCCTTTTAGGGTCAGGAGAAGGAGAAAGGGATAAAAATCAAGCGCATACCTGTAGCCGAACTGCGTCCACCCGGTACCGCTTTTGATGAATATCAGGAACGCGGTCGGCAGCACGGCCGACCAGCAGGCGAGGGAGAGCCTGTTTCGAATTCCCGCAAACAGGGCGAAAATGAATGCGGGCGTCGTAACGAGGATCGACAGGCCTACCTTTGAAGGGATGATATACGGCCACTTGTCGATAAAAACCGGGGGCTGGAGAAGAAAGACCTGAATGTGGTAGCGGATGTACGAGAGGTCGAATAAGCCCTCGTTAAACCAGGGCGATAGCTTTTCCTTGGCGGGCGAGATCGAATGTATGACGTATGCGGTGTCGAGGACCGTGCCGAACCGGACGTAGTTATAGAGAAAGTTGAGGAGGACGAACAAGCCCGCACCCGCGCAAACCAGGAGCGCGGGTTTTAGCCTGAACCTCCATATGCGGGGCCCGCTTTCCCGCGCCGGGAGACCGTTATATGAAAGCATTATGATAAAAAAGGGCAGAGTCAGGATCGTAGGCAATCTCGACCAGTATGAAGCCCCGAGGAGGAGGCCAACCAACAGGGGGCTCCGGGCGCTTAAGGTGCAGTAGACCGCCAGGAGCATCAGGGTCATGGAGGATATTTGCGCGAAGTACCAGACGGAGCCTACGGTGGCGGTGAACCAATGGATGGTCCCGAACCCGAAGAGGACGGTCAGCCATATCCGGAGCTCCCTCGCGGCAGTGAGCCTGCCCAGCATCATGTATACGAGCGAGATGTTGATTCCGCCCAGGAGAAATGACAGGAATACCTGCTTGAAGGAAACCCCGAATACGGCGATAAACGGCATAAGAAGGAACGCGGGAAACGGGGGGTAGATCGTGTAGGATTTACCCCCTTTATGAATCAGCTCTTCGAAATAAAACGGGGTATCGGTAACGTGGAGCCTGCCGTGAAGAAATGCATCTGCGAGATAATTGAAATAGCTAAAAGGGTCGGGTACGCGCGGCTGTGTGATATAGTAAACGATAAAACCGATTACGAAAAATAAAACAGGGGCGGCGAGATAAGAAAACCTCTTATAAATCTGAAAAGGGGTGTTCATAGATATTTGGAATGATATATTCAATATTTCACAATATTAGATTAACATAGTATACGATAATCGATTCCCGGTAAAAACAAACAAGATGAACGACTTGAAGTCAGACGGACCCGGTACTATATGAAATTCGGCCCTCCAGTGAGAGATTTAACCCTTATCGTCCTGATATCGATCGTCTGGACGTTCGGCCTCGCATACGTTGCCTATATACTCCTCGAAAATATATACCCGGACTCCATCATTTCCATCTGGAACGTCTGGGACACGCAGCACTATCTGGATATAGCGGAGTACGGATACACGAGCTCGACAAACGACGAAAGAAACCTGCAAATCGTGTTCTTTCCGCTATATCCGTACATGATCAAGATATTTTCCCTGATATTCAAGAATTATCTTTTGTCCGCGCTTCTCGTATCGAACCTCGCTTACGCGGCCCTTGTATTTTATCTCTTCAAGCTCGTAAGACTCGATTACGAGAGCGATGACGCGTTCAGGTCGGTTATATATATATCCGTCTTCCCGACCGCTATTTTCCTCCACGCGGGATATACCGAGAGTCTTTTCCTGGCCCTCTCGATCGCATGCTTTTACTATGCGAGAAGGGAGAACTGGGCGCTTGCGGGAATATTCGGCATGCTGGCCGCCGCGACAAGAATTACCGGAATAATCCTGCTCCCCGTCCTCATCGTCGAGTACCTGCATCAAAAGGGATTTAGAATAAGGGAAACCAGGAAAAACATACTATGGCTTGCGGTAATCGCGCTCGGATTCGCGTATTACCTGGCGGTAAATTACGCTACGTTCGGGGACCCGCTCAAGTTTCTGGAAATTCAGAATCAGCACTGGAATAAACATCTCGATTTCCCCTACAAGGGATTTTTGTACTCAGTGGGGAGCGCGTTCTGGAGGGGACCTCAAGCCGCGGTGATGGCCGGAATGGCTGAGCCGATATTCGCGGTACTCAGTCTCGTGCTCATTGTCTATTCATTTTTCAGGATACGCCTGTCTTACAGCCTGTATGCGCTTGCGACATGGCTTCTCGTGACCTCGACCTCGTTCTGGCTGAGCATCCCGCGCTATACGCTCTCGATGTTCCCGGTTTTCATAGCTCTCTCGCTTTTGGGCAGACGGAGGGCCGTCGACTATCTGATCATATTCGTATCGCTCACACTCTACTCGCTGCTCCTGATACAATATGTAAGGTTCGGCTGGGCCTTTTAGGACATGGCGGGGCGTTCCGTAAATATCGCTCCGCGCCCTTTATTTTTCAGCGTTATGAGTGGATATTAATAGTGATGCGCGAAATGGACACCACGCTTGTAATACCGACGTATAATGAGTCTGATAATCTACCCATACTGCTTGAAAGGGTATTCGGCGCATTCAGGGACTCGGGTATCGACGGCAAAGTAATCGTGGTGGACGACGACTCGCCCGACGGGACATGGCAGAGGGCGGAGGAGCTCAAGAAAAAGTACGCCGGGCTCGAAGTGCTCAGGCGGGTTAATAAAAGGGGGCTGTCTTCAGCCGTTTTAGACGGCTTCGGCATGTCGGAGAGTGCAATACTGGGCGTGATGGACGCCGACCTTAGCCACCCGCCGGAAAAGATTCCGGAGCTGCTGGCCCCGATACTAAAAGGGGAAGCGGATATGGTGATTGGGAGCCGTTACGTGGAGAGGGGCGGAACAGGGGATTGGGCGCTCCGCAGAAAGATTTCATCGCGAATTGCGGGCCTCGCAGTAATAGGGCTCACGAATGTCAAAGACCCGATGTCCGGATTCTTCTTCCTCAAGCGCGGGGTGATAAAAAATGTTCAATTAAGTCCGAAAGGGTTCAAGATAGCGCTTGAAATCCTGGTGAGAGGAAAATACGACAGAGTGGTTGAAGTACCTATCATTTTTCAAGACAGGATTTACGGGGAGACCAAGCTGAGCAGCGGCGTAATCTTCGATTATCTTTGCCATATAATGAAGCTATACACATATAAGATCATCGGATCGTAAACAGGTGATTTTTACATGGAACAGAGAGAAACGTACAGAGGCAGCGCCCGGGCAGCTCTATTCTTTTTTCTGGCAATATTCGCTCTGTCCTTTGCAATCTACTTCTTTACCCAGGAAGACCGTCCCACGCCGTTTAACAATTTCGTCAGGCTTGCCGACGCAATTCTCCATGGAAGGCTCTATCTTACCGAAGACGTATCGTGGCTCGAGATAGTCCCATTTGACGGGAAATACTATATCGTGCCTCCGCCGCTCCCGGCATTTTTGATATTGCCTGTCGTTGCCGTCTGGGGACTTCCGACTAATCAGACGCTCATATCGATCTTCTTCGGGAGCCTGAACGTCTCACTCGCCTTCCTGGCCGCGAGGGCGCTATCGAATAGCAGAAGCGTTCAGCTTTGGACAGCCGCGATGTTCGGTTTCGGAACGATACACTGGTGGGTCGCGACTGCGGGCGGGGTTTGGACGTTCTCACACACGGTATCCGCAACCCTTCTATTTGCAGCAATCCTCCTGACCCTCTATAAATCCCGCCCCTTTTTTACGGGAGCCGCCCTGGGGGCATCCTACTGGACACGGCTACCGACTATTCTTTCACTGCCGTTCTTCCTCGCTATGTACTCAGACGAATGGTACAGGCGGGGCGAGAACCTGAGCTTATACAGGAGAACGAACCTGAGACCGCTTATATGGCTCGGGGCAGGGACAGGGATCTTCATACTTTTGAATGCCGGCTATAACGTGCTCAGGTTCAATACGCCGTTCGACATCTCCTATTACCTTATACCGGGGATACTCGAGGAGCCATGGTACCAGAAAGGCATATTCGACATCACATACATACCGAGAAACCTGAAGGTCATCTTCGGCGGCTTTCCCAAGTTTATAGACGAATTCCCGTATGTGACCCCCTCATGGAGCGGCACGGCGATCTGGATCACCACGCCGGCGTTTATATACGCGTTATTCGCAGGTATACGAAACAAGCTTGCGATTGGGTGCTGGCTTTCCATTTTGCTCGTAGCAACGGCAAACTTCTGCCACGGCACCTGGGGATTCTCTCAGTTCGGATACAGATTCGCGATGGACTTTTATCCTTTCCTTTTCCTGCTGACGGTTAAAGGCATCGGAAACGACATCAGGTGGCACCATAAAGTCCTCATAAGTATCGGCATTCTCGTCAATCTCTGGGGCGTGCTCTGGATAAACAAATTCGGGTGGGTTAGCTATTGAGTTACTTTTTAAAAACCAGGAACTTATAACCGAGGAAATTCCAGAGAATGACAACGATTATAGATGCGAGTGTCGCTATGTTCGCCCATATCACGGGTGAAACGCCGCCCATGGGGCCGATCACGTTAACGATGAATGAAGCGACCAGGACATTGATCGCAAAGCCTATGGCCGACACGATAATGAATTTGACAAACTGCTTCCCCATGCCGTCCCTCTCCATGCTCTCGAACGCCCAGAACTTATTCCAAACGTAACTGTTAGCCACCGCGAATAGAAACGAAACCCCCTTGAATACCGAGAACATGTAGCCCTTGTGAATACCCGTGAGGAACATCAGAAAGTTCAATATCCCGAAATCGATTGCGGTATTCGAAATCCCTATCGGTATGAACTTCCCGAATTGAAAAAGAACGTTGAACTTGGATCCCAAGTGAGAAGAGACATATACCCAAAGTATCACGAAAGCCGGGATAATTATCAAAAAAGCAGGCCAAATCAGATAATAGGGCAAATACCGGATATGGAGCTCGTCCTTGAGAGTGCCCAATATCGCTATTATGAATGCAGATATTATCACACCGAGTATTATGGAAACAGCTATATCCGATTTTTTCATATTACGTCCCTGGACTCCAGGCTCCAATAGCCGCAATTCCGCTCACTGAGACCGCCGCTGCAGGATAATAGCGATTGGATTACCTCCACGTACCGAGCCACATGTAGCGGTCGATCTCCATTTCTTTGAGCGGCAGCGCAGCTAGTACGGGATAGAAATAGAAGAAGACTCCGCCCGCGATGCAAAGATACAATCCTACGAGTATTTTCCCTTTACCGGAGCTGTTCCACAACTCGTTCAGAAAATAAGTGCTTGTCAAAAGTAAAAATACCAACGAGGGAAGGAAATGATAAAGGAATACGACTTTTCTTGGAGAAAACGCCCAGGGGAGCCAGTAAGCAAAAACGCTCAATACGGTGAAAAGGAGAGCAGGCGTCTCCTTTCTGACAGCCTGGATTACTCCCAGGACGAGAAACAATATGCCCGTATACCAGATGAACGGATTTCCCAATAAATAAATGTAGGACGTCAATCCCTCTCCCAGGCCTTCGTAATGGAGGAAAACGGGCCTCAGCATCAGAGGCCATTTCCACCACGGCGACTGGTAAGGGTGGTCGGCGGTTACCCCGCCGTGATACCCGTACATGTTCCCCTGGAGATTAAGGAAATCCTGGAACGAATTGCCGTGATAGAAATAGGGTATATATGAAGCCACGTACACAAGCAGCGGAACTACGATAAACGCGAGCGCCATTCTAGGGATGATCTTCAACAGCGAAGCGATAAAATCCTTATCGCGGGCGGCCGTGGTATATACCTCGAAATAGTACATCAGAAAGAGCGCCACGCCCCCGAGGAACTCGGTAATATAGACGCCGCTCCACTTGACCGACATTCCCGCTCCGCAAAAAAACCCCGTCAGGATAAGGTATGAGCTCCGCCTGGTCTTCGCATATTTGACGATGAAAAGGGAAGCGAGGATCAGGAATTCCGCGATAAAGATATCGACCATCGTAATCCGGCTCAATACGAATACAAAAGATTCGAAGCTGTATAGCAGGGATGCGATAATACCGGCGGATTTGCTGTTGAAGAGCTCTTTTCCGAGGAAGTAGATAAACAGAGCCCCGAGCGCGCCGAATACGGATTGAAAAAATCTCCACCCGAAAGTGTTGTCCCCGAAAATCAGAATACCGAGCGCGGTTATCTCTTTCCCGAGCGGCGGATGAGTCCACTCGTATGCGAGGTCTTCCGGGGCCTCGTGGGAGCTCTCCCATGCGGCCCTGTTCCCTTTCGCCATTTCCTGCGCAGTGAAGGCGAAATAGACTTCGTCAAAGTAGTAACTTTCCGGGATTTCCAGACGGTATAGTCTTATGCCGAAACAGAATAAAAGTATCAGCGCAAGAAGGAGCTCAGTTTTATATCTCAGTATAAAAGACTGCTGCGGCATATAGTTGTCTCTTACGGGGTCCGGGGGTGCAGCGTATCGAATTTATTCTTATATTTCGACGTATTAACAACAAAACTCAAGAGTACAATGATATATGCAATTAGGTATAAGACAAACACCCCCGGAATAAAATAGTCCGAATAATCCCGGGGTATTCCCGCATATAAAGTTGTAAGCTGGATGTAGGAATATACCATGTTAAGCACATAAACAACGGACACAATAGCATATAAATACCAAAATATCCAAGTACGAAATGTAATTAATGTGAAGAACACGATCATGGGCAGAAGATGCCTCTCATGAGCGCGGGTCACGAAGAGAAAAAGGGTGAAAAGAACAAGCATAATCGCCTCGAATATGTAATAACCGTAGTCTGCGATTTTATTATTCTTCGCTGCGGCGGCGTATCTGATCAGCATTCCGAATATAAGCGCATAAACCGTGCCGAAAATCATCGTCCCGATATTCCTGTAGGAAATACCCAGGAACTTCGTGTCGTCGTTCTGCCACATCGCAACGGCGCCCCAGAAATTAAAAGCATTCAGGGACGTTGCCGTGTATTGCCCGTACGCCGCGCTGAACCTTTCAACTATCAGATCGACGGCCCCGGTAATCAAATCGGAGACCGAATAGATATCCTCCCAAATGAAAGGAAGAGTGACGATCGCGGCCGTAATCACAATCGTCAGGGCGAGCTCGAGTGACGGCAACAGTGATCTTATCGTGAGCTTATACCCTGTTTTAATTATCGGTATCAGCGCAAGGAAGCCTATAAGCGGGAAAATAACCAAACTCTGAGGCTTGATCATGAACGCAAGCGAGGCAAACACTCCTGAAAGTATGAATTTTTGCCTGAGACCGAGATAAACGGAGAGTAATATCGGCAGGGCGTGAAATGAGTCGACCTGGCCCCAAAAGGTGGAATTCGCCAGCGACGCCGGGTTAAAAAAATACACGACCGATGCTATCATCGCGTTTTTGTCGGAGGTGATCAGCTTGAGAGAATAAAATATGAGTATCGAGATACCGAAGTCGGCAAGATTCGCGGGCAGCTTGAAAAGAATATCGACCGAGAGCCCGGGGAGGACCCGGTGAATATTGTCGAGCATCCAGAGCACGTAGAGGTAGCCGGGCATGTAATCGCACCAGTGTCTTTCATAGAAATCACCGAACCCCGCCGATGAAATCTGGCTTCCCCATCCGATCCATGCGCCAAAATCAGACCTGTACGTGAGAAACTGGGAGAGGAAAATTCGGAGTATGAGTCCAAAAACGAGAATCAGGATGAAACGAACATACGGATCCCCCAGGAATCCCCGTTTTTCAGCTGTCCCTGAGTTCATTTCTTAGTTTCCACGATTCCTTGAACATTTTCATTATTACCCGTAGATTCGCTCCGGTTTGAGAACCGAATATGCGGGGGAAATGTCTGACGGGTACTTCCTTGAACGAGAAGCCTTCGCGCTTCAGCTTTATCAGGAATTCGGCGCTGAATAGCGCACCTTCGGATTTGATCGGCCTGACGGCCCTGTATGCACCCCTGGGAAAAATCTTGAAGGCACAGTCCATGTCCTTGACCCTCAGGCCGAATATAATATATATATATAGGCTATATAGCCAGGCATTCAAGGACCTGATATAGGAATCAGCCCTGTCTTCCCTGTAACCGATTACCGCCGTATCCGCGCCCGCATGCGGAGTAAGCCGGTCGAGGTCATTAATATCGAACTGCCCGTCGCTATCCATAAAGAAAATATAGTCTTTAGAGGCCTTATCGAAACCGCTCCTGAGCGCGGATCCGTATCCCTTGTTGGTTTCGTGATTGACGAGCACTACATTGGGATTGGACGAAGAAATCTCCGCTACTATCTCCCCTGTCCTATCCGACGAACCGTCGTTCACCACTACGACTTCATAATCGCCGATATTCTTTTCGAGGTAAGAAACGCAGTTGTCCACAGTATTCCTGATGTTGCCCTCTTCGTTATGAGCGGGAAGGACCACAGTAAGGGAAAATCCCGCTTTCGTCTCCTCTTTCATATGTTCAGGTAAACGCCGGGCCGGACATTAGCTCGACGGGTTGATTCCGCATTTTATTTCACTGATCGTATACTCTCTGACCTTATCGACGGCGATCCCTTTGAACGAACAAACCTTGCCGCCAGGCCATGTAATATCTATATCAGCGGCATCGCTTTTGCCTAGGCCGAAATAGAGGGGCAGCATGTCCTGCTCACAGCATCCCCTGCCGCCGGATACCTCTCGAATCTGATCACCCGCCGGGCCTGAGACCTCCACCCGGGTCCCGATTGCCGACCTGTTGCTTTTTTTACCGTCGCCTTCCAGCTTGAGCGTAATAGAGTTATTGGAGTTGCCTTTATTTTTCATAAGCGCTACACCCGCGTGGCCGTTAAGAACTACATCGATATAACCGTCACGGTTGTAGTCCGCCCACGTTGCGGAAAATATGTCTATCGGGGAATCGAGGCCCGCCTTCGGCGCAATATCTACGAAGACCCCCTTGCCCGAATTGCGGAACAACTTGTTAGGACGGATATGGTTAGTGGTGAAGAGGTCCAGGTCGCCGTCGGCGTCGATGTCAACCCAGGCACAGGTCCTGCCGTCCCCCGCATCCGCTGTCCCCGTTTCGGCGGTAACGTCCGTAAAGGTCCCGTCTCCGTTGTTCCTGTAAAGCGCGTTCCTGTTTGAGCGCCCCATATTCGTAACATAGAGGTCGAAAAATCCGTCGCCGTTATAATCACCCGTGCAGGCCGAGGTAGTTCTCCATGAAGGGTCACCCGATAGTCCGGATTTTTCCGTATAATCGGTAAAAGTGCCGTCACCATCGTTTACATAAAACGCATTGGGACCCCTATTTGCCAGAAATAGGTCCTGGAGACCGTCGTTATTAGAATCGAACCAAACGGCCCCGTTCGTTTTGGACTTGGCACCCAACCCCGCCGGACCCGACACTTCCTTAAAGCGTCCCTTGCCGTCATTACGGTAGAGGAGCGACCCCCCTGTGCCGGCCTGAAACAGGTCGACTGATCCGTCATTATCGAAATCGACCCATAAAACCTGGTTCGGGTTCGGACCTGTTATAGTCAGCCCCGCCTTTCCCGAAACATCCGTGAATGAAAATTTCTTTGAATTCTTTAACAGCACCGGCGGTTGACCGGCCATAATCGTTATCAGGGCCAGGTCCATATATCCATCGTTATCGTAATCCGCCCAGGAAGCCGCTCTCGCTTTCAGATCCGGTAGCACCGCTTCCCCCGAGGTCTCGCTAAATGACTTGCCCTTAGCGCTCGTGAATAGCAGTAAGTTATCATTCGGCTCAGCCTTCGCCTTATCCCCGGCGTCCCCGCTCTTTTTATTACTCTTGGATTTCACCCGGCTCCTCATACTGATGCTGGAGAGGAGGATGTCCTGCCAGCCGTCGCCGTTATAGTCACCCCAAACCGCCACATGACCGAGAGGACCCCCGATGTATATCCCCGCCTCCTTATGTAAATCGACGAACTCCGGAATGTCCTCGGCAAATGCCTCCGGATTGACCGGGGCCAGAACCGTTATGCTAAGGAGTATGATGAAATTTAGCCTGGATCCGAATCGAATCAAAAGATATTCAACCTTTCTTGATGTCTTTCAACAGAAGGTCGGCTGCCCGTAAACTCAAAGCCTCTATCGTGAGAGAGGGGGCTTCCCCTCCTCCCGATGTGGGGAATACGCTGGCATCGGTCACCAGTAGATTGGGAATGCCGTGGACCCTCTGAGAAGAATTCACGACGGAGGTCTCATCGTCATTTCCCATACGACATGTCCCGAAGACGTGGGTGGCTGAAAAGAAATCGTACGATGAGATTTCTTCGACTATCTCTTTAGCGCCGCTGGAATCTAAAATCTCTTTCGACTTTTTTGAAATGAATTCGAGCGTTTTTAATTCCGGCTCTCCCAGAAACGATTGAATTCTGGCTACCGGAGTCTTGTATTGATCTTTTACGTTAGGGTCCAGGGTTACGAAGGTGTCTTTGTTAGGGAAGAACTCGGCGATCCCGCCCACAGCGATCGCATGCCCGAACCACTTTTCGATCTCTTTGACGTAATTTTCGCCCCAGCCCTCGAAATAGCGCAGGGAATAATTCACGGGTCCTAACGCGCTGCCGGCAGTAGGGAACATTCTGAGTCCGCCGGGGAAACCCCTCTTGGGGTCGGGGGTGTTCCATTTCCATACAATACTGTCCATCGGTATGCCGCGGTATGAATCCGTCCTTTCGGGATGCATCGCCACGGTTTCGGAAAAAGTCGTCTCCATAAAATTCTTCCCGACGAGCCCGTTAACGTCGATCTCGGAATTCAACAGAAGCCTCGGAGTCTCAACGGCTCCGCAGGCTACCGCGATATAATCGCCGCTAACGAATTGCTCTTTCCCGCTCTTGTCGTAATACACGACTCCCTTCGCTCTTTTTTTACCGCCCTTATTCTCGATTTGTATACGGGTAACGTAGACGTTATCGCGTATCTCGCAGGTGCCGGTCTTCTCAGCCAGGGGGATAAAAGTCACGTCCACACTGCCTTTGTCCTTTCGGGGACAACCCCAGACACAACCGTTACAATAATTACACGGGGGCGCGTCACGGTAAGGCTCGGACAAAATGGCGACAGAATTCGGTATGAGGTCGATCCCCTGTTTGCTGCAGGCTTTCTCAATTATCTTGCTCGCATAACTCAACTTGTGCGGTTTCAACGGATAGGGCTTGCTCCTGGGACGACCGGGTGTTTTTGCAGGACCCGCGACCCCCAGAATACCTTCTGCCTCGGTGTAGTACGGCTCCAGATCTTTGTACCCGATCGGCCAGTCCACGGCCACGCCGTAAAGGCTCTTCATGCGGAACGCATTCTCGTTGAGCCTGTGAGCCTCACCCTGGTAATGGAGCGTAGTACCGCCTATTCCCGAGACCTGATGGTACTTTAAATATCTCCTTTCCTTGGTGGGGTTCAACTTCCCGGAGGCTTTGTTCCAGGACTTCAGATTCTCATATTTCGCATCGAGGGGCTGTTTTTTGCCGAATGTATACTTAATCCGTTTGATTTCGGGGAACCCCTTAACTTCCCAGTCGTCTTGATCGAGGGCATAGCTCTTGTAGGGATCGTAACGGGGGCCCGCCTCGAGTATAAGCACGTTCATGCCTTTCGACGCCAGTTTCCATGCGAAAGGCGACCCGCCGGGTCCAGACCCTATGACTACGCAATCGTATTTTTCCTTTTTAGAGGGCATGGCAGTGAGCGGTTGATAATATAATGAACCTATTGCTTTATGTCAATTTATAAGTTATACATTTTGTTTACCCGCCGTATTGAAAAAAAGGAGAATAGAATGAAGAAAACCATACCGTTTCTGCTGACGGCACTTTTATTGTTATCGGCTTGCGGCCAGTCGGGAACTAAGGAGTCGGCGGATAAATCCGGCAACACGAATCAGGAACCGGCCAGCTACAAACCCGAACAGAGCTCAAAAGTAGTCGCACGGGTGAACGGCGTATCGATATATGAGGACGAACTCAACGGAAGGCCCGTGGATTCGCTCGTCACGGATGAGATCCTTTACCAGGAGGGGCTTAAAGAGGGTCTTGAAAAGAAATTTCAGGATAAAATAAGAAATTACCAGATGAGCCTGGTGGTAAGGGAAATCAAAAACAGGGTAATCGATAAAATGCCCCCGGAGAAAGAAATTACGGAAAAAGACCTCCTCGATTATTACAATTCCGTGAAGGACTTAAATTACACAAGCTACCGTGTCGAGGAAATAAATTTTCAAAACGAGGGACAGGGCGAGCAAATAATAAAAATGGCAGAGGAAGGGAAGAGCTTCGGGGACATAGCGAAGAGCCTGTCTAATGCCGAATCCCAGGTAACGGTAAAGGACCAGGGATTTAATAAAAATCTGAGAATTTACTTCGAAGCCAAGGAAGTCGGCTCTATATCGAAGGTCGTCCGCAAACAGGACGGTGCATTCAGCGTACTGAAGATAGTGGAGGTCAAAGAAGTACCGTACAATAACGTTAAAAATACAATCAAATTCGTCATTGATGCCAGGCGCAAGGGAGCGGCTTACGACCAGGCCGCCAAAGAAATAGCGAAAGAAAACGGATTTACAGTGGAGATAGTGGATAAGACCAGCCGCAACTGATACGGATATGAAGAGCTCGAGAAGAAAATTTTTAAAGACTATAGCAGCGGGAGTCATCGGTGGGGAAATAATTGCCGGGTCGGCACCGGCCTTCGCTAAATCCGAGCCGTACGCGGACGGGTTCGACGTCAAAAAGGGCTTTAAGGTATTCGAGCAAACCACGCAGAAGAATATGATGAAGCTGGCGGAGACCATTATACCCGGATGCGGCAGCCTCGGGATGAAGGACAAGCTAATGAGTTATCTCTACAGCAGCAAGGGCACAGCCAGCTTTTTCGATGCCGGCTTCTGGAACGTAGACGCCGTATGCAGGAAAAAATTCAAGGTCCCTTTTTATTCGCTCGAAAAGAAGCAGGACATAGATCTTATCGTCAAATATATAAGCATTAATAACAGGGGATTCTTTGTAAGCTTTAAGAAGCTGGTAGTTCAACTTTACTATACCGACCCGAAGGTGTGGAAGACTCTCTCTTACGACGGCCCTCCCCAGCCCAGGGGGTTTATGGATTACACCGAAGCTCCCAAGCTCGCAAAAAAAGCTAAATAGATTATCACGCCGCTCCTTACCGCCAGAACCGTTCCTCGCAACGACAAATAAAATTAGATCGCGGCTGGAAGCCGCTCCTGCAGCATGATGCAAGATACAGGATGCAGGATTAAAAAAATGGAATCCCGATAAAGGCGCTCGGGAATGACAAGAAAGGAGAAAAGATACTTTATTATCCTTCTTTTCCTTGATGAAAAGAAGCACACACGTAGTGTGGATTAGGAAAAGACAAAGAAAGGTGAAAGGCTATTTTTTTTATCCTTCTTTTCCTTGATGAAAAGAAGCAAAAATCATCCGACTGTACATAATTTGCTAAAAATCTTATGTTGAAGCTAAAATCTTTCAATTAGAAGGCTGAAATATTTTTTACGTTTCAACACGCGATTTTCTTAACGCAAATTCTGTAATGTCGGGGGAGAAAAGCCGAGATTGCCGCGCTTCGTTTCATAATTTGGTTTTTGTAACTTCGGCACGATGATGAATGTACTTTTTCGCAATCGGCTAAGGGCGTCCGATTCCTCCCTCGGTCGAAATCGTTGCTCGCAATGACAGATATTAGATGGTA
>JBGSVA010000003.1:0-43006 GCA_041753155.1 Thermodesulfobacteriota bacterium
TCTTCCGCACTCACTCTGAACGTATCCGCGTCCCTTGCACCGGGGGCGGGGTCGTTGCCGAGCTTGGAAGCGACGGAGAGCCCGGCACCGCTCTCAGCTTCGAGTCCGGGGAATTTCTGAATGATTACAGGGAAGCCATCCTGTTCCGAGATAATAAGATCCGCGACCGGCATTCCCGGCTGGACCACGATACCGGTAGTTAACTCCGGTTCGGAGTCTAAAAGGAAACAGCTGTCCACCTGATATAGAGAGCAGAACCAGGCCCCATAGGGGCTGAACTCGGTGACCTCCGCGGAATAGAAGTATGTCATGCCGCCCCCCGGGCTGACGAGCACTCTCGGCGTCTTCCTCGAGAACGGCCCCTCACACTGCAGGCACCGCTCCTGGGCGGTATTGTTGGTCGCATGAAATTCTATCTCGCCCGCGGAAAAGGCGTTATACGGGAGCAGGTACATAAAGCCCGCGATAAAGGCATACAGAAAATAAAGCTTCGGCTTGTTCATGGTATCCTCCTTCTCAACCGGAAGCCCCCTTAACCTTATACGCCACGGTCATGAAACATGACCGCAAAGGCTTAACGGACCGGGGAGAATTCCGGTTTCTTATCCTAATATTATAACCCCGTTTTTCACCGATGATTTTTTTAAAGAACAATTGAATAGCGCCGGGTTCATTGGAAGATATTATCAACATGAGAGAAGTTACTCATCTATGCAGGGCATGTGTTAAACAATAATTGTGTTAGAATAATAATTAATGCAACTATCATCCACCGACATTACTGCACAAATGCTCAAAGGATTCTGGGATATCAAAGATCTTTACTTCGTGGTAGGAGCTTTGTTACTGATTGTAATAGCGTTTAAAATCGGCCTCGATCTATTGAACAAGAAAAGCAGGATTCGCTGGTTCCTCAGTAAAAAGGAAATACAAGATCTTCATAAACTATCACCGACTCAATTTGAATCATATATCGCTGAGCTTTTCGGTTCGCTCGGGTACAAAACGAAAACCGTAGGAGGCCGTGGCGATGGCGGTGTTGATGTCGTAGCAGAGAAAGATGGAATAATTCATTACATCCAGTGCAAAAAATACATCACAAGACAAGTACCAGTTGGTGCGGTCCGTGACTTTTATGGAGCGATTGTCGATAATTTACAGGGGGGAAAAGGGTATTTTATAACCACTCATACATTCACCCTCGATGCGGAGAAGTTTGCTGAAGATAAACCTATAGAACTTGTAGATCGATTCAAACTTATGGGCTACATAAAGCGTGTGGCCACCAAAATGCCCGACTCTGATGCTGTCTGCCCGAGGTGCGGCAGTCAACTAGTCGAGAGAAATGGAAAATTTGGGAAGTTTCTCGGATGCAGCAATTATCCAAAATGCACTCATTCAGTTTCGTATAAGCAATAAACATATATTTAAGGTCTGTTCTAAAGTTAATTCTTCTTGCTACTCAAATACCTTAATTCTTGGAGAGTGTTTTGACCTTCGACTGAGGGCATTGAACCTTGCAACTCCATCCTGCATCATGTATCCTTCTTCCTTCTCTTCTTCCATTTACCCTCGAGGTATTTCTTAAGGGCCGCTTCTCTGCCAATCTCCGTGGGCTCGTAGAAAATCTTATCCTTTAGCTCCTCGGGCAGAAAATTCTGCTCGATGAAATGGTCGGGGGATTCGTGCGAGTATTTATAGTCCCTGCCGTAGCCGATTTCCTTCATGAGTTTCGTCGGGGCGTTGCGGAGGTGCATCGGGATCGCGACCCCCGGCCTCCTCCTCACCTCGGATAGGGCGGCGTTTATCGCCATATAAGAAGCGTTGCTCTTCGGACAGCCCGAAAGATATGTCGCCGCCTGGGCGAGTATAAGGCTAGCCTCGGGCATGCCGACGTAATCCACGGCCGTGAAAGCGGCGGTCGCAAGGGTGAGCGCATAGGGCTCGGCGTTTCCAATGTCCTCGGACGCGAGCACGATGAGCCTGCGGGCAATGAACTTGGGATCCTCGCCGGCTTCGAGCATCCTCGCGAGATAATAAACCGCGGCATCGGGGTCGCTCCCCCTCACGCTCTTGATGAATGCAGATATCGTATTGTAATGCTCCTCCCCTCCCCTGTCGTACCTGTAGTGGTGAGTCTGATAGGCCTCGCGGACAACCTCCCGCGTAATCTCGACCGGGCCGTCGCCGCCCGTAATATCGACCGCTATCTCGAGCGCGTTCAGCATTATTCGGGCGTCCCCCCCGCTCTGCCCGATAAGCTCTTCCCTGGCTTCGGGAGTGACGGCCGCCCCCTTGATTATATCGTCTTCGTCGAGCGCCCTGTCGAGGAGTGATTCGAGGTCTTCTTTCGATAGCGATTCCAGCACGTAGACGCTCGAGCGTGAGAGGAGCGGGGATATCACCTCGAACGAAGGGTTCTCCGTGGTCGCCCCGATCAGGACGAGCGTGCCGTTCTCGACGCTCTTCAGCAAGGCCGCCTGCTGGGATTTATTGAACCTGTGTATCTCGTCGATAAATAGCACGGTCCTTCTTCCGGTGCTGAGGGACTTCTGAGCGCCGTCTATTATCTCCCTGAGCTCCTTCACTCCGGAGGAGATAGCGTTGATCTGAATGAACTCGGCATTGAGCTTGGTGGCAAGGAGCCTCGCGAGCGTGGTCTTGCCGCTCCCCGGCGGTCCCCAGAAAATCATGGAGCGTATGTTCTTGCCTCTGAGCATCTTTCGAATAACGCCGTCGGGCCCGACCAGGTGGGCCTGACCCGCGAATTCTTCGAAGCTCCCGGGACGCATCCTTTCCGCCAGGGGCGCCGCCTCCCTGGGCGGCTTGAAGAGGGAAGGCTCTCCGTCCTCGTTATGATACTTATTCGCCATGAAAAAAGGGTAGTGGGTGCGGATTGAGAAATCAATAGCAAAAATATAAGGAATTCTTTAAGATATATCGGTATCAGACCTGAGCGGAGTCCGTAAGCATGACAAAACCGAAAAGCGCAAAGTACGACCTGGGACTCGAAAAAAACGACGCCAACTATGCGCAGCTCTCGCCCCTGACGTTCATAGAGCGGGCGGCAGCAGTCTTTCCCCGGCGTACTTCCCTGATCCACGGAGACACACGATACACTTGGAAAGAGACCTATGAGCGCTCGCGTCTTCTGGCCTCCGCGCTTGTAAAGCTGGGGATTGAAAAGGGAGACACGGTAGCCGTAATGGCGCCCAATATACCTGCCCACTACGAGGCGCACTTCGGGGTGCCCGCGGCGGGCGGCGTCCTCAACTCGCTCAACATCAGGCAGGACCCGGGCGGCATCGCATTCATACTGGAGCACGGGGAGGCGAAAGCCCTAATCGCGGACAGGGAGTACTCGGAGGTAATACAGAAGGCACTCAACTTGCTCGACCGCGATCTTCTCGTAATAGACGTAGACGACCCGCTCGGAAAGCGGGGAGAGCCGATAGGCGGAACGACATACGAAGAATTCTTAAGTACAGGGGACGCGGATTTTATATGGCGGGGCCCAGAGGACGAATGGGACGCGATCTCACTCAACTACACATCGGGCACGACCGGTAACCCCAAGGGCGTCGTTTACCACCACAGGGGCGCATACCTGAACGCCCTCGGAAATATCATCGCATGGGGTATGACCGGATGCCCGGTATATCTCTGGACGCTCCCCATGTTCCACTGTAACGGGTGGTGCTTCACGTGGTCGATGGCGGCGCTGGCGGGGACGTCCGTGTGCATGAGACATTTCGACGCTCGTCAGATTTTTAACTCCATCGCGGAACATAGGATTACGCACCTTTGCGGGGCCCCGGTCGTGATGAACATGATAATAAATTCGAAGATCGAAGAAAGGCGCGCATTCGGCCACAGGGTCAATTTCATGACCGCGGCTGCCGCCCCCCCGGCGGCGGTCCTGGAGAGGATCGAGAAGATGGGCTTCGACGTAACCCACGTCTACGGTCTCACGGAGACATACGGGCCCGCCGCGTTATGCGAATGGCATAGCGAGTGGGACGAGCTCCCGTCCTCCGAGCGGTCCCTCATGAAAGCGCGCCAGGGTGTGAGGTATACGGTCGAAGAAGGACTTACGATCGGAGACCAGGAAACATGCAAGCCCGTCCCGTCAGACGCCGAGACCATAGGAGAGGCGCTCTTCCGGGGGAACATCGTGATGAAGGGATATCTCAAGAACCCCACCGCGACCGGGGAGGCTTTTTCAGGAGGGTGGTTCCACACGGGGGACTTGGGCGTAATGCACCCCGACGGATACATCGAGCTCAAGGACCGCTCGAAGGATATTATAATCTCGGGAGGCGAGAATATTTCGACTCTCGAAGTCGAGTCCGTCCTCTATCAGCACCCCGGGGTCCTCGAAGCCGCAGTAGTGGCCCGCCCGGACGTCGAGTGGGGAGAGACCCCGTGCGCGTTCGTCACGATGAAGCAGGGAGCAGAGGATACGAAAGAAGAGGAAATAATAGAATTCTGCAGGGCCCGCCTCGCTCATTTCAAATGCCCGAAGACAGTGGTCTTCACGGAGCTGCCGAAGACCTCGACCGGTAAGATACAGAAATACGTGCTCAGGGAGATTGTTAAGAAGTTATAATCGAGCGGAACAAGGATTATTGAGTTGCTTCCGCAATCCTGTAAATTCCGCCCTTGTCGAGATCGAGTATATATATCTCCCCGGACTCGTCCTCACCGAAGCTGCTTACGTTCAGGCCGGTGTCGAGAAACTTCGCCCATTCCCAGGAAGCGCCCGGCCTTTTCCTGAGTCCCCACAGCTTTCCCGAGCAATAGTCGGAAAAAAAGTAAGTGCCGTTCAATCCGGGGGACTTTTTACCCCTGTACACGTACCCGCCCGTAACCGAACACCCGTCGCCTCGGCCGTATTCGACGACCGGGAAGGTAATGCCGGTCGTGTCGTGGCCTTTCGGGAGCTTGTACTGATATGAACCTTCAAAGATATTCCAGCCGTAATCTTCCCCGCCCTTGCTGCCGGCCGGCTGGTAATCGACCTCCTCCCACTCGTCCTGTCCGACGTCGGCTATGTACATGTCTCCCGTCCCCGGATCGAACGAAAAACGCCACGGGTTCCTCAAACCATACGCCCATATCTCGGGACGCGCTCCGGATTTGCCCTTGAACGGATTATCAGCGGGAATACCGTAAGGGTTGCCGGCGTCCACATCTATCCTCAGCATCTTCCCGAGTAAGACGCTCAAATTCTGTGCGTTCCCCCACGGGTCTCCCCCCGAGCCGCCGTCCCCCGTACCGATATAGAGATAACCGTCAGGGCCGAACTGAAGCTGTCCGCCGTTGTGGTTAGACGCAGGCTGTCTTATCCTGAGCAGAATCCTCTCGCTATTCCCATCGCCCCGGTCAGGGTCCGGGCTTACCTTAAATTCCGATACGACCGTATCGCCTTTGAGGTCGGTGTAGTTCACGAAAAACCTGCCGTTCTCCTTATAACCGGGATGGAACGCGGCGCTGAACAACCCCTGTTCGCTCCCCTTTGAGCGCACTTTATGAACGACGTCGAGAAACGGATCCTCCAGGGTTTTACCGTCCTTGATAACCTTGATGCGCCCCGCCTTTTCCACGACGAAAATTCTGCCGGAGCCGTCGCCTGCGTTCGCGAGATACACGGGGAGCTCGAAACCGGACTCAAATGGAGTCAATTTTACTTTTGCCCAGGGATCGATATATGCGGCATTCCGGGAGCCGGCTGCGGGCGTATCCGGCATCAATCTGCTCCTCGCGTACCCGAACCCGACCCAGAGCTCACTCCGGTAATAATACGCCGGCACCGATAGTAAGATTATCAAGAGCACTAACAGCCTTAATCTTCTATTCAATATCCCCTCGACGCAGGACAGTGCCGAAACCCTGATGTCCATATTATATTTTACTTGATATACAGACCTCCCGGCTCTATCTTTAAGCTGAAATCGGGAGCCTCAATAAATTATCCGCTCCTGCGTAACATTCAATTCAAACCGGACCGCCCATGAATAAATCGAACGACAACCTCAGAGACCTGGAGCTGCTCATACGCTCTCATTACAGCATCATATTCATGGAATCCGCCGAGGATGAGCGGGCGGAGACGCTGCTCAAGCTGCTGGCCGGCCGTCTGAAGATCCCCTATTTCTTCTGGACCCGGACGAAGGGGCTCAACCGCGGGGACATAGAATCGAAGGGGCCCGTTTACGGAACCACGGACATCTTGCTGGCTTTGAAACACATAGAAGCTTCGGGGTTTCAGGCAATATACCACCTTAAGGATGCTGTAGACCTGCTAGAGGATAAGACCGCTTCTGAAATGCTCAAGGACGCGGCTGCCCCATACACCAGGAACTACGGCGCTATAGTCATAAGCGGACAGAACCTTAAAATCCCGGACAGCGTCAAGCAATCGAGCGCCTGGTTCAAACCGACCGGCCCGGGACGGGACGAATACAGACGTTTGCTCGGCCGCGTAGTGAGCGACCTCCACTCCAGAGTGAAAACCGACGTGAGGCTGTCCGGGGAAGACACCGAGAGGCTCCTCAATAACCTGAGAGGGCTCACGCTGACAGAAGCCGAAAAAATAATTACGAGGATCATAGTCGAAGACGGGACACTCGACCCGGAAGACATCGGGAAGGTCATAGAGGCGAAGAAAGAAATCGTAGAGCGCGACGGGGTGCTCGAATATTATCCCGCCGAAGAAGGGATGTCCGACGTCGCCGACCTCAGGACGCTTAAGTCCTGGCTGTCGAAGAGAAAAGAGATTATCGCAAACCCGGAAAAAGCGGCTGAGTACGGCCTCTCTTTCCCCAAGGGCATTCTGCTGCTCGGAGTTCCGGGATGCGGGAAGAGCCTGTCTGCAAAGGCCGTTGCAAAGGAATGGGGGCTCCCTCTCCTCAAAATGGACCCTTCGAGCCTATACAACAAATACATAGGAGAGAGCGAAAAGAATTTCAGGAGGGCGATGGATACCGCAGAGAAGATGTCCCCCGTCGTGTTGTGGATCGATGAGATAGAAAAGGCGTTTTCAGCCGGAGGCGTAACCGAGGACGGGGGAGTGTCGGCGAGGATCTTCGGGACCTTCCTCTCGTGGCTCCAGGAGAGGAGCGGGGACGTCTTCATCGTCGCTACCGCAAATGACGTGGAAAAGCTCCCTCCCGAATTCCTCAGGAAAGGACGCTTCGACGAGATATTCTTCATCGACCTGCCTGACGAAGAGACAAGGAAATCTATATTCGAGATACACCTCAAAAAACGGGGCAAGGACGTTTCCCTTTTCGACCTTTCCCAGCTCGTCCCGATGACGGAAGGGTTCAGCGGGGCCGAGATCGAGCAGGTCATCGTTTCGGGGCTCTATACCTCTTACTCCGCAAAGAAAGAGCTCGACACCGGCACGCTCACGGGCGAGATAACCGCCACGAGGCCTCTGTCCGAGATTATGGCGGAAAAGATATCCCGGTTAAGGGAGTGGGCAGCCGGGAGGACTGTGAGCGCGCACTGAAAACCGATGCGCGCCCGCTCCCCTAATTCCCTATTTGCTTTTCAGCGCGAACGAGAACATCACCATCGTCAGACCGTTGATAAGGAAATAAATTCCGACGAGGAGACCGATGATAAAGGCGCTGCTCTCGGGGAATTCCCCCCATATCATGATCCCGAGGATGACGGAAGCGACCCCGCTCACGAGGAGCCATACCCAGTTGGGCGCGGGCTTCATCTGTATCGCGTGAATGATTTTGAAAAAACCTTCTACAAGTAAAAACGCTGCCAGGAGGATTGTCAGTGTAAGCACGCCCTGCATGGGATTTTTCAGCAGAAGCACGCCGACGATAACGTAGAGAATACCGCTTAATAGTATCAGCAGCAGCCTTTTCCAATCCCCGGTAAAAAATGCGCCGATTATAGAAATCACGCCGCCGATTATCAGGACGAACCCGATTAATATATCTACCGCGATTGTGGCTGCCATCGGGGATCCGGTTATCACGAGACCCATAATTATATACGCTATGCCCAGGGCGAGCAGCCAGCCCCAGTTTTGTCTGATGCTCTCCGCTATGGAAGTGCCGTTCATGTATTGTTCCTCCTTGTGATCGTATCGGTGTTTGTGAAGTCCTACAAATTATAAGCTCATTTTGGTTCTATTAATATCCATACGAAATTATTCCGGGAGGCCCGGTATCGAGCGGATTTAATCTTTTCAGCATCAGATATTACTATCTGTCCTTGAATCATGATAGAATGTCGATATGTATCAATTATCGCGTTTAAATTCAACATACCCGGGGGTCTAAAAATAAATGCGCAACTCGCCACTTATTTTATTTATCGCGGTATCAATAATCATACACAGTATTCCGTCGGTTTTCGGCAGCTCAAATGTATATGCTCAGGATACGGAAAAACCCGGGGCTAAACCCGATAGCATATTCACCCCCGTATTGATATCGGTACTGAACGCTCCCGACCCGGTAAAAGGCTCGGACGGGAGTTACCATCTCGTATACGAGCTCAAGGTCACGAACGCCACGGGGCTCACGTGGGAGGTCGATTCCGTGGACATAACGGACGGAGCGGGTGGGACGCTCTACTCTCTCACCGGGGACGAGCTTAACAACAGGACCGAGCTCATAAAGGATAAATCGAAGACGAAGGCCCTTCCGCCTGGAGAGACAGGGGTTATTTTTATTCATTTCTCAATCGAAGATGAGAGTGGAATCCCGGAAGATATCGGCCACAGGATTGCTATAACCGTTCCGGGGGGCATACCCGCGGGGTTCTTGAAGTTCGCCAGCCTGCCCGAGAGTGAGAAGACATACACCTACGCTATAGACGCGGTAAAAATCGGCTCCCCCGACGCGATAGTTATCGGCCCCCCGCTCGAAGGGAAAGGCTGGGTTGCGGCTGACGGGTGCTGCGATGCGAAGAGGCACATCCGCGCGATGATGCCCATAAACGATAAGCTCCGGGTCGCACAGCGCTTTGCAATAGACTGGGAGATGATAAACGGTGAGAGAAAGATATTTGTCGGAGACCCGAAGGACGTCGAGAGCTATTTCGCATACGGACAGAACGCGGTTGCAGCGGCTGACGCGAAAGTAATTACCGCGGTGGACAAATACAAAGACCAGATACCGGGCGAGCTCCCTCCCGGCATGACGCTCGAGGAAGCGGACGGCAACCACATAGTGCTCGACTTGGGTGGCGGGAAGTACGCATTATATGCGCATCTCAAGCCGGGGAGCGTGAAGGTTAAAGCGGGCGATACGGTTAAGCGCGGGCAGGTCATGGGTATCGTCGGGAACACGGGAAACACTTCCGCCCCGCACCTCCATTTTCACGTGATGGACGGCCCGTCCACGTTAGGCTCGAACGGGCTCCCGTATGTGATAGACGAATTCGAGAGTAAGGAAAAGGCCCCCTCGACAGAGGCATTCGACAGGGCGGAGATTGAGGGAATCCCGCTCGAGGTCGTGCCCGTCGAAAACCCCGGGATTCACAAAAACGAGCTCCCGCTCGACCAGAGCGTGGTCGTGTTCCACCAGGCGGGCGAGTAATCCACTCGATCGGGGCGACTGTCCCTGACGGATAAAAAAGAAGCCGGGCAGCAGTTATCGAGCGTCGGCGACAGTCTTTAGTTCAAGTCGTATATGATCGCCGATATTTCTCCCTCGTCGTTAAAAACCTCAATCGCCTCGGCTATATTCTGAAACTGGCCTATATCGTTCACGTATAACCCGTAAGCGAGACGCCTGCCGCTCTTCGCGTCGATATATCCGGCAAAGACCTGCGCCTTGAAGAACCCGTCGAGCACGGTTGTTCCCGTCTTGGCAAATACACTCCTTACCGCGGGCTCGATAACGGGGTTCGGGGGGTCGACACCCACTGCGGCGAGAGAGCCGTCCACTCCCAGTATCGGCAGGGAATCAAAGTAAGGGACGAAAACACCCCGGTTGCTCATCTCTATCAGAAGTTTTACCGTCGCGCTCGGAGCCGCCTGGCTGTCAGGGCTCCCGCTCCCGTTCGTGGGGAAATTGAACTCAGAGCCTTTCAAACCGAAATCATTGATCAGGGTCTCTCTTTCCACCGCCAGGGCGTCCCCTATCGTCCTGACTCCCTTGGCGAGACCGAAAAGCATGAGACTCAAATTAGCGCCCAAATTGTGGCTTACTTTCAATATAAGCTTTGTATATTGTGAATAGGGGAGCGATACGAGCTCGGCAGCCTTGGCGTCTTCCGTGTATGAATTCCGGGGGGGCAGATTATCGGATTGGTTCTTTGCAATCGTATCTGCTGTGACTTCGACCCCGGCCCTCTCCAACGCTTCGATGAACACTATCCGTGCATAGGACGCAGGGTCTTCCACTTTGAAAGTTTGCACTAGCGTCTCCACACCCGGGAGACCGGGTTTAAAACCGACCGGTATTTGTCCCTGGACCTTCCCCTTGCAGCCCTTAAAACCTATGCAGCTCGGATTGAACGAGAAAAGAGTTATGTCCTCTGTCTCTCCTTCCGGAACGGTTATAACGTCGGCTTCTACATCGAAAGCGGCGGATTTGGGACGCCAGTCGACTATCGCAGGCCGACCGGGCTCAGTAGGGATTATGGTCACGTCCACTAGATTGTCATTGATGATAATAGGGGTTATTAATACGTTACCGTTCGGCACCCTGAAGTGGTCAAAGAGCCTGGCGTCGATTATAACGTCCCCTTCGACCTTCTTTATACCGGATGCCGCCACCTGCGCGGCAAGCTCGTCGATACCTGCAAGCGGGTCGGGCTTTGTCAGAATCGCGCTGCCTAATGAATTGGCCTCCGTATGATCGAAGCTCGTAAACGCCACCGTGCCCTCGGGCGTGTTCCTCCCGCCCATAGTGAGGTCGCCGTTCGCCACGAGAATTAAATCCCCGGTCAGAGTACCGTCCTGGCTGACTTCCCCCCGCCGATAGACGGGGGTTTTAAACCTGTGTTCGGGCCCTAATTCATTTAACGCAAGCCCGACCGAATAAAGCTTCCTCACCGAACCCGTAAATGCGAGATCGTTCGGTTTAAGATCGTAGATCGCTTCCCCGGTATCCAGGTCAACCACCCTCAGGCTCCAGCTGGCGTTCGAGTATAGGGGCTTTTGCATTACTTCCAGAATTTCGTCAGGGATCGGCGAGCCCTGGGTATTATTACCGTCACAACCTCCTATAGATAAGAAGGAAAGAATCATAACAACAAATATCAGAGATGAAATCGTTCTATTCCTTATCATTACTCCTCCCGATATAATCTGATGTCCATTCAAACCTTTTAACATCACATGCAAGGATAATTCCTGATTAAGGAGCACGTCAGGACGTTTGATTTTATTCTTCGATAATCGGATTCAAAACCGCGGCGAACTCTTTGAAAATCTTGGTCGGCACGTGCGCCGCTACGCCGAATATGTTCGTCACAATGACGACGACTGAGCCGCTTTCCGGATGGTACATCACTAGTAACATATAGCCGACGTATTCTCCCGTGTGCCCGATCCATCCGCTGAGCTCCCCCAGACCGAGCCCGTACCTGTCGTACTCCGGGCAGCTCCTCTTGGGTCTGTCCGGGTCGTCGTCATCGCAGGGATTAAATACTATAGGCATGAGGCTGTTCACCCGTTCGGCCTGTAATTCTTCACTGAGAAGTGTCCCTTTCCCGAGCGCCCTGCCCCATTTCTTTAGGTCCGTGAGCCTCGATATCATGGCGCCCGAGCCGGCCGAGGAGGAGGGATCGGTGAAGCTTATATCCTCTAAAGGGTCGAAACCGTAACCGTGTGCAAACGGCTCCGGCATATCGGGTGTCGTAGGGTATGTAGTACCGCCGAGGCCGAGCGGCTCTATAATCCTCTCCGTTATCTCGACCCCAAGGGGACGCCCGGTCACCTGCTCGACTATCATTCCGAGTATCACGGTGTTGGTATTGGAATAGTGCCACCCTCCGCCCGGCGGGAAGTAGGGAGCGTTTCTGTCGGCGGCGTCGACAAGCTCCTGGTCAGTCCAGATCCTCAAAAAATCGCTCTCCACGAATTCCATCACGAAATCCGCGTCCTCCGTGTAATTGAAGATGCCGCTCTTCATGTTCGCGAGCTCGGCGATAGTGGCATCGGAATTCTCCACGTCAGGGAGGTAATTCCCGACGGGTTCGTTCAGTTCGAGGAGCCCCTCACCGGCGAGCTGCAGTATGACCGTTACCGTAAAGGACTTCGTGACGCTGCCGATCCTCACGTGGTCCGTCTTCCTGATGGGCCGCCCTGTTTCGATGTCCGCGAGCCCGTCTTCTATAATAAGATGCCCTTTCCCCGGAATCCATATCCCCGCGAGGACCCCCGGGAGTCCGAATTCTTCCTTATTCTCCGTTACAATGTCTCTTAGCAGGGCTTCGAGCTCAGGGTCGAGCGAGCCTCCGTCCTTATCGCAGGAAAGGAGCAGGGCCAGTGTAGCAAAAATCAGAAAGGTAAGCGCCGATACTCTTGTTCGCAATACATATCCCCTAGGTGAAAGTGAATGCCTACGCTAACGCATGCCTGATGCAGTATCCTCGCTCACCGATATTCTGTTCGTGGATTAATTGTTAATATTATATCATAACATTTTGCCGGAAGCCTGTAACATCGCCTGTCAGAAGCAATTTCTCACTGCGAATCCTTCGCTCGCGTTAACGTGAATGCGGCGACCTCCTTTTCCTTTCCGTTCTCAAACGAAGTCCACTCCTGCACCATGTTGTTATTGTCCTTGAATTCGAAGCTGACGTCGTGCATATACCCGTCTTTCGCAGGGTTCAGGTTAGTGCCGCTTGCGAAAATCAGATCGATTTCAGTATCCGTAGATTTATCCAATGTCATATGAGGCTGATTGCTCATGGCGCAGTAGTGCGTCATGCCGAGCTTGCCGTTCTCGTCGTAATAGACTGAAACCATCTCGTGCGGTGTCCCGGGGAAAAGAGTCTCCACGACGACACTGCCGTTGGACGACGTCTCGTAATTAACGGTGACAGGCATCTCTTTTCCGTTCATGACGGTCGTCCCCTGCCACGTGCCGACGAGGGTCTTCAGCTTCTCGAGCTCTTTCGAGCCTGTAACGGGACTCATGTGATGCTCGTCCTGCCCGCCGGGCGTATCCGCATATGAGGAAATTATAACGGACGAAAAAAGTAAAACGGTTGAAATCGCAATACCGGTTATATATCTCATTTGATGCCCCCTAATTGATGTATTTACACACAATATATATTAACAGAAACATAACTCCCTCATGCATACAATTTCTCAAGATTTTTAAGGCAGATCGTCCATCCTTTCCTGTGATCATCGCGCGCTTTCACTGTGCCGTCTCTTTCGTTGTGGATCTCAGCGCGATGAAGCGGCGCGTGTGTTTTGCTGCAAGGTATAACAGCGACGCTACGCACAGGATCACGAGCAGTATCCGCAATGACGATGCGGTCGATACCGAAATCCCGACTCCGGTCCCCAACGCAACGTAAGCTGCAAGACACATTGGACACTTCGGCAGGAGCGCGAGCACTGCGCCAGGAACGATCCATCCGGCTATGCCCAGAAACCGCTGAAAGAACGCCGGCGGGCGCGTGCCGCCGCTCGTGGTCTCTGTTGCTGTTGTCTCGCGGTGCGAGCTGCTCGATGGGACTCCGCAACAATGACGAGCGCTCACGAGTGCTCCTCCTCCGAATGGGACGATGATTCCGAAGCCTGAGGAGGCACGTACTCTTCCTTCGGGTCGACGATGTAGGCGTCTCCGTACCGATCGTGGTGGCGGACCCACGCCATCGTAAAGGCCAGGGCGTCTTCGTCGCGGCCTTTCGGCACGAGGTCGAGATAGTTGTAGGTACCCATCAGAATGTCGAGCCCTCTCGTGTAACTGGAGTACGTATGGTAGACGTCGCCATTCTCATTCTTGTAGAAGATGCTGATGCCCGGGGCTTCCTCGCTCGGGAATTCCTGCAATTCATAGTTGTAGTACACCTTGCCCTTCGCCGTCTCGTCCTTCGTGAACGACACGTGATAGTCGTAGTTGAAGTCGTTCCCGTACGACGATACCCATTTGAAGCGCCAACCCATGCGCTTCTTGAACGCCTGCAGCTCCTTGAGCGGTGCCCTCGATACGACGACCATGGAGACGTCCCGCGCGTTCAAATGCACGGTCATTCCGTCGAAGTGGTCGGCCACGAACGAGCAGCTTTTGCAACCCTCTTCCCATCCTGGGCCGAACATGAAGTGGTACACGATCAGCTGGCTTCGTCCGCCGAAGAGGTCGGCGAGGGTCTCTTTTCCGTCGGGTCCGTCGAAGATATACGGCTTTTCGACCTTGACCCAGGGCAGCTCGCGCCGCTCGGCATTCAATTGATCGCGAAGCCGCGTGAGCTGTTTCTCCTTCTTCAGGAGCTCCTTACGAGCCGCCAGCCATTCTTCCGGGGAAACGATCGTATGTTCCGGTGTACGGTTTTTCATTGTTTACTACCTCCTTTTTAGTATGATTTTATTTCGTTCTATTAATACAATCTCTTCACGCAAACAATCTTTCGAGATTCCCGAGACACATAGTCCACCCCTTCCTGTGATCCTCGCGCGCTTCGTCCGTCGGCAGAAATTCGTGCTCCAGTGTTATCTCGGTCCCGTCCGCAATTTTACGGAAATGAATTGTGACGACCGTATCCTGCGCGAAATCCGAGTTCCAGGTAAAGACCAGTTTTTCGGGCGGCGCAATAATCTTATATTCACCCGTGTGCTTATATTCTTTACCATCGGTCGCAATCATATTTAAGAAATATTTACCTCCGATCTCCAATGTATTGGAAATATCTGCTGTCCAGCCCTCGTCCCCGTAGAACCATTTCGTCATGATCTCAGGGTCGGTAAACGCTTCGAACACCTCTTCAGGGGTCGCTTTTATGACCTTTGTAACTACGACTTTATTTTCGCTCATTTCGCACGCTCCTTTTGTTTTTTCCGCCCTTCAAAATACTTATCCAGAGCATCGAGCCTCTCTCCCCAGAAACGGCTGTATTCCTTTATCAAGTCCGAGACACGGCCGAGCGGTTGTATATTGGCGCGGCAGTGTTTGATACGGCCTTCTTTTTTCTGTATGACTAGCCCGGATTTAACCAGCACCTGGATGTGCTTGGATACGGCCTGAAGAGACATATCGTATTTTTCGGCGAGCTCGTTCACCGTCAGGTCCTTTTTGGCGAGCTGCATTATGATTCCCCTCCGCGTGGAGTTGGCGAGGGCATGCAGGATCGAGTCCATGTTCCGAGTTTGATAATCAACCATGTTGTTGATTATATCCGGGACGCAATCATTTGTCAACCATATGGTTGATTATTGATCCGATTCGGAGACCGGACGGGATTTCGAAAAGCCTCTCTTTAATGCCCTTTATGACTCCTCCGATTCGTGTATAATTCCCGTGATAAAACCGGGCGGATTTGCAGTGCAAATACGGCGCTGTAAAGCCCTTTAAGCGAATCCTCTATCGTGCATATGACGAGTTATCCGAATTCGAGCCTGTTTATAATCCTGTTAGCCGTATTCGCCGTGTCGTATTCAGGCGACTCGATAGCCGCGGAGTCCGCGGTCACGGAATCGATCGGCTCCTACACGGCCGGGTGCATCAGGAATGCCGCCCCTATACCGGTAAGCGGGGAAGGGTTCCAGGTCATAAGGTTAGGCAGGGGGAGGTATTACGCCAATCCCGAGACGATCGAGTACATAACCTCGCTGGCAAAGAACGTCAGTGAAAAGTTAGGCGGCATACTCCTCATAGGGGATGTCGCGCAGAGGACCGGGGGACCGATGTATGATGAGCACAGCAGCCACCAGACCGGGCTCGACGCCGATATACTTTTCTGGCAGCACCCGATAGCGCTCAAAAGGCAGCTCACGATTACCGAGAGGATGCATATATTCCCGCAATCCGTTCTCAACTACGACCAGACCGGGATAGACGCCTTCAAATGGGACGTAAAGGTCGAGGAGATAATAAAGATCGCCGCTTCGGACAAGAGGGTCGACCGTATATTCGTGAACCCTTTTATTAAGCGGAGGCTCTGTCAGACTCATCCGGGCGAGAAGTGGCTCGGCAAGTTGAGACCGTGGTACGGACACGACGGGCATTTCCACGTCCGGCTTAAGTGCCCGCCCGGGAGCCTGTTATGCGAAACGCAGGAGCCGCTCAATATGTTCGACGACGGATGCGGCAGCGACCTCGACGGATGGTTCAGGGCAGACGGGAGGATAAAATCGCAGACCAGATCCGGAAAATCCTCCCATCCGAGACTGCCGGATGAATGCATCCCCATTTTAAACGGGTCATATCAGCCGGGCAGCCCGTATTAACAAGCCCTGTGATTCTTTTCGACAACATCTCTTCATGACTCCGGAGCCCGCCTGTGGTTATTCGTGGGTCTGATCGGCTTCCGGAAGCGGGCTGTTCGGGATTAACGTGTATAGCCAGCATAGGAGGAAACTGAGAGCGAGTCCCGCTGTGTTTGCGGCGGCGTCATACACGGAGGCGCCTCTTCCGGGAATATATATCTGAAACAATTCGAGTGATACGCCCATGAGGAACATAAAAATAAAAATTGTAATCCTTTTCCTGAACGTATGAAAGGCGATATACGCCAAGACACCCATGATGCCGTAAGAAACGGCGTGGGCAATCTTATCCATATACTCCGCTCCGCCGGCGGCGGTTCCCGGGAGCAGACTGAGAAATATCACCAGTAGCACATAAGATATAAATATAACCTGGACCATTTATTGATGATCAATCCTCGATAGAAGGCAGTATTATACACGATCGATCCCTTGATGCCGTTCGCAAACTAAAGTCGGTCGAATATCTCTATCGCTGCTTCAAACGGGACAGCATACAGGAAGTCGATGCCTGCGGCATCTCCATCAACCCCTGATATTTATTGTGTAACGTCAATTATCTGCGGAGTGATCTTGTCGACGAACCTCAGCCGGTCCCCGCATATCTAAAACACGACATCAGGTAGGTGTTTTCAAGCTCATCGAACTCTTTAGGAATAGATCCGAACAGGCTAAATAAACGGGAATCTAACCCGAAAATGAAGTAAAATTGGCGTGAAATAACCGGGACCGGGGGATCTTAAGAAAAAATTGAGCAAACATAACACTCCGTGATTATTATATTTTATACACATGCTTAAAGAAGTACTTGAAGAATAATGAACAACTTGCTATTATTAAAGCGAAACCAGAATGAGGCTTGGTTTGAACACCCTCTTCCAACCCAACCAAAATTCAAACCAAGCCTTACTCCAAACCCTTGCACGTATCGAAGGCATCCTTGAATTTAACGACGTACTCATTAGCCGGATTATCGCTCTTCGAAATTCCGTCGGCTATTTTCCGGAACTCTTGTTCGGACGTGCCGCGTTCAAGATTCTCCACAGCGCATTTGCACCGCGTATCGCATATCTCGGCGTCGGACGTCTCGATCACGCACTCCCTGATACAATAGGCGGTAAGCTCCTCACCGGGATCGTTCGAATCCCGGGTGCAGCCGCCGAAGAGTAAAACCGGGAAAATGCATAGGGAAGCTGCAAATACGTTCTTGAAGCCCATGCCCTTCTTTAATTTCGCGGTCAGTTGAATCAAGTCTCAATCTCCCTTGTTATTCACTAAATTGCGCATTCCGCTCGACCTTCTCTCCCTGCTTAACCTCCACCTCGAATTCCTCAGGCGAACTGTCTTTCAGCTTTACCGCTTTCACAACCACTTTATAGGTTCCCGGAGAAAGTACATATTCCTTCGGATTGTTCTTAGGGTCGGTATATGTGCGCCCCCCGGCGACGGGCCCGCCCGTTATCGAATCAGTTATAGATATAGTAGCGTCTGCGAGCCCGCTTCCCGATGAGGCTCCGACCATAAGTATCCCGCTTTTGAATTCGACCGATTTCTCGGTAGTCGCGCCGCTCTTGATCTCGACGTCCGGAATCGTTTCGAGAGGCTTGTCGGCAATCTCGACCGAGCCGACGCTCATGTCGTATACACCCGGACTGAGCTTGATCCTCTTCGGGTTCGAGTCGGGTGATCTATACGTCCTCCCTCCGGCGACGTAGTTCTTGGTGCCGGGCTCGTATACCGTGACTGTCGCATCGGATAAAGAACCGTTTCTGGTTACACCGATCGTGAGCTCGCCGAATCCGAAATCGACGGTCTTTTCGACCGTTTCACCCTGCTTTATTTCGACTCCCTTCATGACCTGTTTGTCCGCGCCCTTGATCCCGAGCGGAATGACCTCGACGTCATACATCCCGTCCGGGAGAGGAATTATCCTTGGGTTTGTTTCTTCCGACGTATACGTCCTGCCGCCGCCTGCCACCTCGCCTGTCTTCGTATCTATGACGTTTACTGTCGTGTCTTTCAGCTTGCCCTCAGCCGTAACCTTGACGGACAGCCTGCCCGCAGGCAAGTCGGCGGGAAGCTCGACAGCCGCATCGAGCGCCGACGAAAGCTCACCCGCGTTAGCCGCGCTCAGGTAAAGCCCGCCGCCCGCCTGAGCCGCGCATTCGAGCTGTGAAACGTCCTCCTTTGCGACGTCGAATCCCACGACGTGCATCACGAAATTTATCCCAGACCCCTTGACGGCCTCGACCGCCCCGCACGGGTCTCCGCCGCAGGTCTCGAGACCGTCGCTCACCAATATAACAGTCGCGGCGTTTTCACTGCCGCGCACGGTCTCAAATGCCTGATTGACCGAATCGGTAATAGGCGTCTTACCCTTTGGGCTGATCGCGTCTATTTTTTCAGAGAGGAGTTTCTTATTAACGGGACCCGGCGGGACGACCGTTTCTATGTCCTTACAGTCCCCCTTGTCCCTGTGGCCGTAGACGATGAGTCCCACGTTCGTATCTTCCGGCAGCCCGTCGATAAGGTCCTTGAGGACCCTCTTCGCGATCGTAATCTTGTTCTCCCCCTCTATCTGACCCCACATCGAGCCCGAGGCGTCGAGTATCAGTATCAGCTCCGCCGGGGAAGTTTTTTGCCCGTTCTGAGCGCCCGCGGTATTTCCGAGTCCGGTTACTATAATCAAAACCGCCGCAAGCAGCGATAACGCCGGGCTGCAGATGCGAAACGAGACTATATTCATTTTGCTGCTCCGTTAAAGTGGATTTGTTGAGAGGACGTCGATATTGGATGACATAATACACAACTTTCATCTTCAGACACAATAGCAGGCGAAGCGAAACCCGCCAAAGACCAGATGATTTAAATCATTTATGCGTTCCGGTCGTACTCGATATCCGGGGATGGGTCAGGGTTAAATCGGGAATGTTTCATGAACCGTGGAGAATAACCTTTAATGGTCGAAATCAGCACCGATCTGGAAAGGGCATAGAACCCGGTCTCTACAAACATATCTGCGAGAGCGGTCCATGGTATCCTGGGCGCGCAAATATAGACAGGCGCCCAATCCGGTCGGAACTTGTTTTTAAACCTGAACAGGTTCTCGAAATTATACGCGAATTTGAGCAGATACCCCGTGCCGAACAGAAGTCTTTCTTTAATATATCGCCCGTGCGGAGGAGCGGTATTCGAATCAATGCCGGGGGACGCGAACGGGACCTCGCCCAGACTGAACTCTTCGAAACCTTCTTTCTTTAATGTGTCCATTATTTCCAGGAATAGAGTCTCCATGACACCGGGCGGGGCTTCTTTGTCCCTCAATATCATCTCGGTATGAGCGCCTGACTCGGAAGACATCGAAACCGTGACCGCTCCGAGCCACCTGTCACCCGGCATGCGGTAGACGAAGCACCTCGTCAGGGGATCGAGCGCCGTACGGTAAAGGTAACGGAGCTGGGGCTTCGTGCCGTGGGCTGAAGCCGACCTCAATCGGGAAAATCTTTTCGCAGAGGCTTCCGTAAAAGGCAACTCCTCCACACCGCCCCGCCGCACGGCTCTCCTTGATATACCCTTTGCCAAAGAATGCGCTCCGGTGCCGCTCCCCAAATCTATCAAGGCTTCGGCTCCCGTCCTTAATACTCCGAGACCCTTCCCCGTAAGGAATTCCGCGATTTCACTCCTGCACCCTCGAATAAGAATTCCTTCGCCGAACCTTTCCACGAGCCCGGCATATATATCTTCGAAAGAAAGTTTGAATGGTATCTCGGCCGAATGAATCCACGTGAGGCCCGAGAGGGGCAGCCTTACGGATTTGAACCTTGGAGATGCAACGTCGCACCTCAGCCAGCTGAGTGGAATCGTTTCTATCAAGGCATCGCCGCCTGGATGTGCATATATTAAATACTACCCCACTTAAAGCCGGGAGCGTAAGCGTCTGCCGCTTGATAACGCTACTCAAGCTCTCTCGTCGTACTGGTTAAGAAAAGCTTCCAGTCATTGATCACCTGCAGCCCCTCCCCGTCCACGGCCTCACCCACATTGAGATGGCTCGTAATGTAGTAGAGCCGCCTGATCTCGTCGTTCTCGGCAGGGCCAACGCTTGCGTCCTGGAATCTCTGCTGGAGATACGAAGGGGGGATAGCCTGGCTGTAGAGTGTTACTTTTACGTCGTGTATACGATCGAGCGGGACCTCGTCCAGGGAAACAAGATAAGTCACGACATCCGCGCCCGTAAGTTCGGGGTCGGTATAGTAGGGGTCGTTCGCGGCCTGGCCGGGCGTGACCGCGAGCGCCTGGATAAAGGGGGAAGACTGCATTGCAAAGTATTCCGGATTATAGCCCTTAGGCCTTATACGGTTGTCCTTGACCACGGTCACCCTCTCGAGGAAGCTCGACGTCAGCATTCCGGCGGAATCTTCCACGAGCTCTTGATATATCTGCACCTGGTCCTGTCCGGTAATCGTCTGATAATGCGGCTGGAACGGCGCGTCGGGGAACCTGGCGGGCTCTTCGCTCGGCAGTACTATCTCTGTCGTGCCTTCCACGATAGCTCCCAGCTTATTCGTTCGTCCGGAAGCCCAGAGCACGTTTCCCTCCTTATCGCGCACGAGGAACTCGATGAACATGCGTCTGAACCCCACGCCCGAAGGGAGGTAATGTCCCGTCAGGTTCGTCACATTGACAACCGCCCTCAAGTTCCCATTGTCAGCAACCCCGAGCTCTTCGACCTCGACTCTTGCCGTCTCGTTCTGAGCCATCTCGACAATAGAGGCTTGCCCGAGTATGAGAGCCGGTACGTCGACCAGAAAGCTGTTCAATTGGCGGTATCCGAGGATTATCGGAAATTGCTGGAACATCTGATTAAGGAATAGATTTAGTCCGTGCAGGGAATGCCGGGAATACTCGCTCCGTTCCGTCAGGGTTATTTCCGTGTCGGGCAGACGGTTCGTGGTAGGAGGAAACATATCCGATTCGATGTTGGCGATCCTGAAATTGAGGTCCTTGCCGTCGAAGCGGGTCGGCATGTGACAGTCCTGACAAGATTTGAAACCCTCACCCGTCTGGGAAAATATACTGTTCTCCCACTCGAGATACGTCGTCTGCTCGTAGCTGAACCCGATCAGTACGCCGCTGTTATCGAAGACGGGCAGCAGTATTGCGTGACAGCTGCCGCAGAGACCCGGATCGGAAATCTGAGACGCAAACTCCGGGGTAATACCCAGGCCTTGCCGCATAGGTTTTTGAATTACGTTCTGATAGGGACCGAAGACCTCGTCCGGAGGGCCGGTGACGAAGTTACCCGTGTAAGTAGCCTCCTCTCCGAGCTCGATATCAGCGACGTGATGACATACCGTGCACGAGACCCCATCCCTAGCGAGGGCGCCGTATTTCTGGAACTCGCTGTCCGCGGAGCCCGGCCACTCCGTCACCATATCGAGCCTGAACGGTCTGCCCGAAGGGACGCCCGGGGGCGGCGCTATCGCAAAAAACTCCTCGCAGCCTCCGGTATCTTCGCCTTCGGTATCAATGGCCAGCTGCCGCTGACCCATGACGCCGTGACAATGGAGACAGAGGTTCTCTATACAGGTCGCATGCTGCGGAAGGTTGTTCGTTTCACCCTCGAGCTGAGAAAAAAATATCGGATCGCGTCCGGAAACGCCCATAGGGGAAGCGCTCCACTCTCCGAACTCGGAAAGATTTAGCAGCTCCGAAGTTCCGTTACTCTCCGCTTCGAGGGTCATGTTCGGGAGCGGCGGGAATAGATTAGTATTATCGTGGCAGCCGATGCACTGGTCCGAGGTCAGGAATTCGGGCGGTCCCGCCGAGCCCGAGACTACGTGGTCGTAGGTCTGAGCGGGCAGGCGCAGGTCCCAGACGTCTCTGAAGCTCAGCTCCCCGAGCTGGTCGTAAAATTCGAGGAACTCCGGTCTCGGCGCAAGGAGAGGCGAGGTGAAGGAGAACTCTTCATCGCTTATAGTGCTCCCCCCCGGTATATGAATTATATCGGAGGTAAATACGGACAACCCGCCCGATTCGAAGTGCTTGTAGCGGATACTGCTCCCGAGAATGTTGTTAATGGAAGAGAACATGGATTCGCTCTCCGCCGCGCTGTGGCAGGCTATACAAAAACCGTTTCCATACTGGTTAAACAGGATGGCTATATCAGGAATCTTGGTAAAGCTGTTGCGGATATACCCTGTAGGATACCAGAGAGGGTCGGGTATCAGCGGAGGGTTACCCACTCCCAGGAAGAAAATGTCGCTCGTAATACCGGACCGGTCGAAAACAGGGGGGTTCCCGAGGAGAAGGGTCGGAACAACGATCAATCTATCGCTGTATATGATACTCCAGTACCAGCCGTCGAAAGACTCGCTGCTCTGTTTAACCCCGAGTGTCCAGAAGTCAGGCTCGGGGTCGGCGTTAATCACCATGCAGCCTTCGCCGTCGAGGGAAATATCGAGCCTGTCGTTGATAAGGTGCGTTTCCTTTATTATCATTGCGCCGTCAGGTATGTCTCCCCGTCTGTCGTTACATAACCACACGACTGCTTCCGGGGAGTAATATATTTTTATAGCATTGTGCGTCGTAAGGTTTTGGCCCGTCCCGAAATCCCCCACATACGGGCCCGTCATACGCCAGGTCGCATCGCTTTTCCATCCGAGCCGGGTGTCATACGCTCTTTCCCTTATGAAAGTCTGCAGGTTTATGTCATACGCATTTTTCATATCCAGGAGAGCGAGCGGCGGCGGGTTCCTGAGCTCCTCGGGCAGGGGTTTCCCCAGATCGCCCAGATTCATTCGGCACCACTCGTCTATTTCAGCTTCGGACGGGGGGACGAGCGAATCCTGACACACCCATTTTGCAGGATCGGCGGGTAATTTACCGGCGTTCTTGTCGTCGCAGCCTGTTAAAAGCGATAGAGCGAGAAAAAGAAGCGGGGTTAACTTTTTGACATACACCATTGGGCTGTCCCGTTAAACGTCCGGAAGCGGATATAAAATGAATAGACAGAATAGTATAAGCTGTCAATACATTCTAATCCTGGTCGATCTCAATCCAGAGTCCGGGTGCGGCCGGTGATGTAGAGCTTCCAGTCCCTTATAACATGCCCGTCCTCATCAGCCGGGGGGTCGTTCACGTTCAGGTGGCTCGTGATGTAGTAGAGCCGCCTGATCTCGTCACTCTCCGCAGGGCCGACTCCCGCGTCCCTGAACCTCTCCTGGAGGTAAGAAGGAGGGATCGCCTGATAGTAGAGTGTTACCCGGACGTCGTGTACGCGGTCGAGGGTCTCGCCGTCGAGCGTTATGAGATACTCGATAACGTCAGAGCCCGTGAGCTCCCGGTCAGTATAATGTGGGTCGAACCTTTCCTCTCCGTGAAGCACCGCCAGCGCCTGGGTATAGGGCGAGAGGGCGGGGTTATCGAAGAACTGCGGGTCCGTGCCCTTCGGTCTTATCCTGTTATCCTTTACTTCGTTTACGCGTCTCAGGAAGCTCGTCGTGACGTTGCCGTCGGAATCTTCGTCTACCTCCTCGTATATCTGCACCTGGTCGTCTCTCGTTATCGTCTGGTAGTGGGGTTGTGAAGAATCAGGATTGAGAACAGGCTCCTCGCTGGGAAGCGCCTCGTCCGTAGTGCCTTTGAGCAGCACTCCGAGCTCGTTCGTACGCCCGGAAGCCCAGAGCGCATTCCCATCCTTATCGCGCACGAGGAACTCGATGAACATGCGCCTGAAACCGACGCCCGTCGGGAGATAATGCCCCGCGAGGTTCGTAACCAGCACCTCCGCTCTGAGCTCGCCCCCGGGGGTTATCCCGAGCGACTGCACGACGATTTCCGCGGTTTCACTCCGGGCCATCCCGACCATCGAGTCCTTCCCTGTAATAAGTCCCGGTACGCTGAACGTGCCCGTAAGCGTATCGATCTGCCTGTACCCCAGTATGAGCGGGAACTGCTGGAACATTTCATTAAGGAATACATTAAGCCCGTGGAGCGAGTGGCGGGCATAGACGTCGCGCTCCGTGAGTGTAATCTCTTCATCGGACAGGCGGCTCGTCGTAGGGGCGAACTCGCTCGATTCTATATTCGCTATCTTGAACGCAAGACTTTCCCCTTTATAGTGAGTGGGCATGTGGCAACCCGCGCACGATCTGAAATTCTCTCCGCTCGCGCCGAACTGGCTGTTCAGCCATTCGAGGTTGGTGGACTGCTCGTAGCTCGCACCGAGAAGCTCGCCTTCGTTGCTGAAAACGGGGAGCAGAATATTGTGACAGCTCCCGCAGATATGCGAGCTGAACGGGTCCCCGCTCGCGAAATAATCGGCATGCTTCGGGGTGATACCGAGAGCGTTAACCATCGGCTTCGGGACGATCGTCGAATCTTCATATGGGCCGTATATCTCGTCCGGGGGGCCCGTGACGAAGTTACCGGTGGAATTTGACTCGCGCCCGAGATTCGTCTCGGATATATGATGGCATACGCTGCAGGATATGCCGTCCCTGGCGAGCGCCCCGTATTGCTGGAACTCGTTTTCCTGGGAGCCGGGCCACTGCTTGACCATGTCGAGCCTGAACGGCTTTCCGAAGGGGACTTCAGGAGGGGGCTCGATCGCGAAGAGACTCTTGCAGTCCTCGTTGTCCTGCCCTTCCGTGTCTATGGCCAGCTGGCGCTGTCCCATGACGCCGTGACAGTGGAGGCATGTGTTTTCTATGCATTCTGTCAGCTCCGGCAGATTGTTCGTTTCACTCTCGAGCTGCGAGAAGAAGACCGGGTCGCGGCCCGCAAGACCCATCGGAGACGCCTTCCATTCACCGTACGGCGAGAGGTTTATATTATTCGTGCCGTCGGGACCGGGCTCCTCAAAGATCATATTCGGAAGAGAGGAATTCGATATAGTCGCGTCGTGACAGCCCGCACACTGGTCGGACGTATTGAATTCGCTGACGACTGAATCCATTGAAACGACATGGTCGTAGGTTTCCGCTGGAAGACGAAGGTCCCACACATCGGGGAATGTCACCATGCCGAGCTGATCATAGAATGCGAGGAATTCGGGAGAGGGCCCGGGTAAAGCCATCGAAAATGGCGATATATAGTTATCCACCATCCCCACTCCCCTCACCGCCGAGAAGTTCTGACGCGTGCTCTCGCCCGGGAGATGGGAAGGTTCGCGGTCATCATCGGGCGGGTCTCCGTCATTGCCGAGCCGGCCATAGTGCTTGTACCTCAATCCGGGTCCCAGAATATTGTCGAGCGATGTAAAAGTCTGCTCGCTTTCGGCGGATGCGTGGCAGTTTATGCAATAGTTCCCGTAATCGCTGAACGCCGGAACGATGTCGGGTATCTTGTTGCTGCTTTCGTATACGTAGCCCGTCGGGTACCAGAGCGGGTTGGGTTCAAGCGGTACGGTCTGACCTCCGAAAAAATCATCGCTGGTGACGGCGGAAATGTCGAAGATGGGCGGGTTCCCGACCTGCCAGCTGGACGTGGGTGGGTCGTATTCTATTATATAATTCCCCCAGTACCAGCCGTCCAGGGATTCGTCCTTCTGCTTGACCATTATCGTCCATGAATCGGGTTCGACATCGGCGTTGATCACCATGCACCCTTCGGAATCGAGAGTGATGCCGAGACTTGAGTTAATCGAATGCATCTCCTTCACTATAACGGCGCCGTCGGGAATTTCGCCTTCCCTGCCGCCGCAGAGCCACTCTACCACTTCAGGGGAATAGAATAGTCTGACCGCGGGGTGCACACCGTAAGCCTGCCCGCTCCCTATGGGTCCGACATATGGCCCTGTAAGACGCCAGTTTAAATCGCCCGGCCAGCCAAGCTCGTTGACGTAATCTTTTACCCTCAGAAAATCCTGCATCAGGGTGTCATATATATTCTTATCGTCGAGACGTGAAATAGGGGATGGGTTCCGAAGAAAATCCGGAGCGGGAAGCCCGTGATTAGAAGACAAGCAAAATTGCTCTATTTCTTCCTGAGTGGGCTCTATAAGAGAGCTTTCGCATATCCAGTCACCGGGGTCGGGAGGGAGATTGTCTCCGCCTCCATGCTCTTCACAGGCCAGGAGCCCTATTATTAAGACACAGAAGACGGATATACGCACTGCTGTTACCTTCATCCCGTTTGAATTATATAGCGTGACGAATAAATAAGATAGCCCGTTAAGCCCCGGATATTACAGTTACGTAAACCGTGAACAAAACGGATTATTTTACAATCGATTTAGGAAAATTAGCTTCGTGCGATATAATTGATACGCTGTAATTCCACCGGGCAGCCGGTTCGGACTCACCGGAAGCAAAGGAGGCTAAAAGATGAGATCCCATACAATCAGACTGGTACTGACATTCCCCGCCGTGCTGATACTGACTGTGCTCTCGTGCAGCGCGGACGAGACCGGCTCCGTCGCCGGCAAAACCTATGACAGCCCGTCTGCCTATTGTAAGGCCGCCGGCACGGTCGATACGCCGGGGAAGGAATATACAGGCCCCCCTGTGCCCGAATCCGTAGCCAAGGCGCTCAAGAAGGCCTGGGGCTCGCCCGACTCCGCCCCGCTCGACACGTTCGTGAAGGGGACGTACTGGCGCTGCATGGACGGTCGGGTCTATGCCTGCAACGTAGGGGCCAATTTACCTTGCGATGAAAAAGCGGACGTGAGCAAGGAGCCGACACAGGGAATGAAGGATTACTGCAAGGAGAACTCGGGCGCCGATTTTATTCCGATGTACGTAACGGGTCATTCGACAGTATATGAATGGAAGTGCGACGGGACGACACCCGCTGCCGGAAAACAATTCGCGGACGTCGATAAGCAGGGGTATCAGAAGAACATCTGGTATGAGATCAATCCCGAGTAAAATGCTCAACCCGTAATCAGCCGGATCGGCGTTCGAAATTTATTCATGGGCAGACATAAGAAATCTATCGGCATAATCGGGTCTATGGATGCCGAGATCGAGCACTATCTCAAGAATTCGGAGCCGAAAAAAACGACGGACTGGAACGGGATTACATTCCACGAGGCCGGTTTGTTCGGTAAAAGTACAGTCATCGTAAAGTCCGGCGTGGGCAAAGTCTTCGCCGCGATGGTATGCGAGAGGCTGATAGACGTGTTCGGCCCCTCTGCCGTAATATTCACCGGGGTCGCAGGGGCTCTTAACAGCGAGCTCGACATCGGCGACGTCGTCCTGAGTGAAACCTGCATACAGCACGACCTCGACGCAGAGGCGCTCGGTTTTCCGCGCGGTGAAATACCGTACACGGAGCTCAGGGAATTCAAAGCCGACGAGAAGCTGCTCGAAATCGCGCAAGGTACGAAACTGGGAAATAAGAAAATAATCTCGGGCAGGATACTTACGGGCGACCAGTTCATCACAAAGAAAGAGATGAGCGAGCATAAATACCTGATAGACGAGCTTCACGGGGACGCGATCGAGATGGAGGGCGGCTCGATAGCCCAGGTGTGCACCCTCAATAAGGTCCCATTCATTATAGTCAGGACGGTCTCCGACAGGGCGGACGGGACCGCAGCCTCCGATTTCAATAAATTCCTTTCGTTAGTCGCGAGGAATTCGTTCAACGTCGTTAAGAACTTACTCCTCAATTACCGGGACGAGTGACGGCAATTTCAGCGGCTCCCGCCGGAGATAAATACCTCCTCTTTCGGGAATTCCTTAACGACCTTCCCGGGCACTCCGAAAACAGCCGAAACGACATCGGGAGGCGTATCCGCTATCCATTCCGATATGCTTATTTCCTGGTACGCGCCGTTATCGAATACCAGCAGAATCTCGGCTTCTTTACCGCCGACATTTTCAAGATAGTGACCGCACCCCTGAGGGATATAAAACACCTCGCCCGGTCCGATCTCTACGGTGAACGATCCCTCGTCCGCCGCAAATAGAGTGATTCTTATCTTGCCTTTCAATAGGAACCCCCATTCGTTGGCGTTCGGATGCCAGTGCATTTCCCTGAGTGCGCCCGGCTCGAGGGTCATCAATGCCCCCGCCATATTTTCCGATACGGGGAAATTATCCACGGTAGCCAGCTTAACCGTCCCTCCCGGATAGACCTTCCCCTCCTGGGCCCGAAGGGGGAACTTGTGGCTGAGCGTAGCCGTATTCTGCGCTCCCCTTTGCTTGAGAGACTTCTTCCCGGGAATTTCTCCCAGAGCCATGTAAACCTCTTTCTTCGGAAATTTGTCAAACAGCTCCTGAGGCAGGCCGAAATTTTTGGCCAGCACCTCTTTGGGGGTCTGCGCGATCCACGCCGTAACGCTGAACGTGCTGAATTCGTTGAAGGCCCCGTTATTGAACGCAAGGATGAAATGGCATTCGCCCTCTCCGATGCTTTCAATATAATGGGCATGTCCCATGGGTATGAAGAATATATCTCCCGGCCCGTACTCCTGCGTATCCCACTGGCCTTCGGGATTTAGAACCGTGACCCTCGCGTTACCGGTGATGAAGAAACCCCACTCGGCCGCGATCGCGTGCCAGTGAAGCTCCCGGATGCCGCCCGGTTTCAACCGCATCGAAACGCCCGCGATTCCCTTCGAAATGGGCAGCTCCCTTACGGAAACCTCTCTTGAATTCCCGGCCTTCCATACCGCGGGCTTCTGACCCTCGAGGTCGTATGTGAACTGTAACGGATTTCCCGTTGACGATTTCTTGCCGGCCTTCCCATTACTGCTCCTGGATTTTGTTTTTGCAGACTTGCCCATAATTAATGACCTCCGGTTTTGAAAATAGAATTTGCCGATTAATTATATTATCGATCGAGTGAAATTGTCACGCAGTCCGAACGATTGCTACTTGATTATTCGAGATATTACATTGAATTCGAACTCCCGGAGTACCGTCCTGTATCCTTCAGGATCGACCAACAAGTTCCGATAATAATTTTTTGGTTTTTTCTATGTTAAAGCTTCTAGCAGCATATTCGGCGTTCAACAAATTATCGCTGAGATAACAATCATGTTTTTCATTCATCTTATCATCAACCATACTAGCCAACTCAATCTCATCTACCTTATCATCCTTTATAATTTCCCTTATATGAGAAATATATTTTTCTTCTGTTGTTGCAGAAACTATCATAGCCGCCCACCTTTGATGTGCTGCAATGTTGCTAGAATAAAGCAGAGCTCGGAAAGTATCCATCACCTTACTTCCTCTCCATAGAAAGACTATTATATCTCTACCATAAGTAATGAACCAGTTTTTGTCCAAACCGAATCTGTAAAAGTTATCCCTGGCTTCCTGCAACAAATCCACAGCCCGGCTATCAAGATATATAGGGATTTCTGAAGATTTATAGAGTTCATACATTTTTTGTCTAATACGATCATGTACATCTATCCCGGAACCGCAGAAACAAGGTGGTATTCCCCCCACTGCAGGAATTAAATCCAGAACTTTCCTTTCCTGGTCGACACTCTCCACTTTCCAACGCTTTCCGGCAAAAATAATATAATCTCCTATTTTTTTAGGAAGAATAGTTATTGGAATAGAACCGAGTGTTTTACCTTCGTTCATCAATATATACTCTTGATAAGTTGTGAACGCAGCGTAAAAGTCATAGTGATTGACTAATCTCTCGCCTGTGAGTCCCAGGATTAAAGTGCCGTCGGACATCTGTGTAATGAGATCGTTTTTCCCGAGGCTCCGCAAAAACTCTATGAACATTTCCTGACTTATATTCGCGAAAGGACCTTTATCACATAGTATTTTCCAAGCATCGGATGCGCCTATCCCTCCTAATTGTGCAATCGACGACAATAATTGCTGAACCAGCGTGGACAAATGAAGGCGTTCTGAGATTGGCGGCTCGCACCATTTCTCTATAAGTAATTCCACCATTGCAATTGATTGAACAAGCTTTTGTCTGAGCCGGTCCTGGGGAGGGGTCTTTTCAGTAATTTCATCTTCCTGTACGTATATACGTAAAATAGCCGGCTCCCCACGCCGCCCTGAGCGACCTAACCTTTGCCGCATGCTGGCGACTGATGGAGGACAACCAATTTGAGCAATGCTTGTTACACTGCCAATATCTATCCCCATTTCCAAAGTAGTAGTACAAATGACATTTAGAGGCCTCGATGAATCCTTAAGTCGCATCTCGACGTCTTCACGAAGCTCCTTCGAGAGACTTCCGTGATGAGGAAAAAACTCGTTGGGAATATGTTTCAATTCACTCATACGTCTTAAAAGATCTGCAAAGACCTCCACTTCTGTTCGACGATTAGCAAAAATCAGGTTTGAGGTGCCTCTCAGTGTCTTAAATAAATCGTTGCATATTTGATAAGTATCGCCTGAATCAGAATCCACTATAGTCGTTTCTGTTTTATTATCTTGAGGATTATTATCAAGAGCTTTAAATCTGTATCCCCTCAACTGCAACTTAATTTCTTGCCGACTCTCGCGAGAGTCAATTAAACAGCAAGGGAATATGTTTCCGGGTCTCAGATACTCAGACGCAATTTGCATATCACCCAGAGTTGCGCTCAGTCCTATTCTGGGAACTCGTTTTTTGATAAATGTTTCCGACCTGTGTATCAATGACTGTAATTGACGACCACGCTCCAAGCCTATAAAAGAATGTAATTCATCTATAACGATATATGATAGGTGCGAGAATATTCGACTAATTTTCGTTCCGTGATTACAAAATATTGCTTCGAGTGATTCGGGAGTTATAAGTAAAATACCAGTCGGCTTTTCAATTACATTCTTTTTCTTATTCTGAGGCACATCGCCATGCCATCTGTGCACTTTAATATCTAATTGGTCACATAAACCTGATATTCGGTCAAATTGATCATTAATTAATGCTTTCAATGGAGCTATATAAAGCACTTTGACGCTTTGATCAGAATCGTCGATGATTCCGGAACAGATAGGAAGAAATGCTGCCTCTGTTTTTCCGCTTGCGGTTGGAGATGCAATTATAACATCGGTAGTACCTGATATTATTGGTACAACAGCCTGTTCTTGTATATCACGTAATTCTTTCCACCCTTGCTTGTAAATCCAACGTTGGACTTTCTGATGTAGAAGAAAAAACGCGCTGGATTTCTCTGGATCAGTAGATTTATCAGAGTTTGAATGTTTTAAGTCCATCGTCTACACCACTTTCATTTGTTAAACTTTTAGGGTTATCTTCATCATCAGTATTTTCTTCATCTAATAAGGGTTCAATATCCGGATTTGTATCGGCATCTACATTGATTTCTTCTACAAGCTTATTCCATGATATATGTGTATTCTGGTCCAGAACCGATAACAAATCGACAAAAGCTTTCACAGTATTTCTTGGAGTTCTGAAATACGCATCCCCGATGCGGTTCGAACAGTGTGCCATAAATGCTTTGAGACCTTCATCAGGAATTAAATATTTCTCAACTTCACCCTCGGCATATACGTGACGGATATTACATAGCAAGATATAAAGGTCTTCAGGGGACAAATTCGCCAATCGTAGAACCGGATTGTTGTAATCAATTATTTCCGCCGAACCCGCAAATACATTTTCTGAGAGCCGTGATTGCAGTGCTTCATAACTATACAAGCCCCTTCTCGTGTCCATTAAAAACTCTGGAGTCCCACTCATCAAGAATCCTAGTCCTCCTGCCATCCCTTGAAGACTATCGTTTAGAATTCGAAGAATTTGCTCATAATTAGAGTTTCGTGCTTTGGTGTTTGAAAGCTTATATAGATTGACCATTTCGTCCAATCCTATAATAAGTCCATTATAGCCGGCTAGCCTGACAAAAAGAGCCATTAACTTCAAATGGTCATAAACATTTGAGTCATCAATTATTGTTCTAACCCCAAGGGCATTACGAGCATCGGTTTTCGTAGTAAATTCGCCTCGAAGCCACCTCACAGCATCGGATTTTAATTGTTCATTGCCTGTATCGTGACCCTTCCAATAGGCAGCAATAACTTCAGCGAAATCATACCCGCCCACCATTTCGGATAATTTTTGCAAACGGTCCTGAATAATTGATTCAACGCGATTCCCACTGTCCTTCGATTCTTGTATTACAGTACCTACAAACCTTTCTACAACGCTAGGCAGTGCTCCACCATCCCATTTGGTACGTGTGGACAGATTGCGCATTAATTCGGCGTATAGGTTCCTGGCTTGTCCTCCAGTAGCGTGAATACGTCGATCAGGTGTCATATCAGCTTGAGCCGCTACTAGTCCTTTCTCAACAGCTATTGACCTTATAAGGTATAAGAAAAAAGTTTTCCCCGCTCCATAGTCACCGACAATAAAACGTATTGACGAGCCTCCATCCGAAATCCTTTCAATGTCCTTTAATATTGCTTGAACCTCTTTTATTCTTCCTACTTGAATATGGTGTATGCCTACACGGGGAACTACTCCCGCACGCAACGACTGAAGAACCGCATCTCTTTCCCTCGAACGAATCTTCTTCTCTTTCACAACACTACCCCCCTACTGATTTCTTGATTTATTTCCACACGGCCATTTTCTTCAATCAAGGATTCGTCATATAATTTAAAAGTGGAATTATTTATGGTTTCCATAGCCCCATCAGGCATTAATCCGTATTTATCACAAAGCCCTTCGAATTCCGACCGAGACCAATGAGTATTGCCTATCAAATCTCTTACTAGTCTTGAATGGAGTTCATCAAGACCAAGGACCGTTTCTATACTAACGTCCGTGGATTTTCCGCCCATATCGACAGGTGTTGCTACTTTTTCTTCTTCCACAAATATACCAGCCAGAAGTTCCTGTATTTGCCGTGTATCTTTCAGTTTATCGTCAATTATTGCATGATCCAAAATCAACGCCCTATCTCCAGTCTTTTGTTGAATTAAATCATCTGCGGGTATCAAATATTCTGTAGAGTCCGAAGACCCTTTCTGCATAGTAACAGGTTCATTAGCTGCTCTGGTTTGCAAACTATGGATGTCAGAATATATTAACTCTTCATCGAGTTCCAACAATTTGTAAATCTTTTTTAGTGTTTTTATTTCGGCAGGATCAATAATACCATCGGAATAGGCTACGTTTATCAAAAACGATGCAATTGATTTTCTCGATTTTTCATCGAGTGTAATTAAAAGTTTTTTCAGAGATGAAAATCCCGGTGATGATAAAATCAACCATCTCAGATATGCACGTAGACGCTTCCGTTCAGGCTGAGATAGTTCCAAAGAGGATTCGAGATGTCTCTCAAGATGTAATTCTTCTGTTTCCGATACAACACCGTCTGCAGCACTTATTGCAGATGCTAGATGTAACACTGTAGATGCTGCTTTGTAGGTCACGCTTGGATTTCGAGGTTCATCTCCTTCTGATAAGAAAAGTACTACTTTACCGCCTGGATCGATTTTATTGTCGCCAAATCGAATATCCGGTTCTATACCGTAACCTAGTGTTTTCAGCAATTGCGCGACTGACACACAATCAGTCTTCGTCAAGCTTTTACTATCATTCAACTCCAATTGACTTAAAAGCTCTTTAGCTTCGATGTCACTAATTGCTTCGCTGTTTAGCATATTTCCTAGCCAGCTCTGTAAACTAATTATTTTATCGATTTTCATTTGAGTTATCAGTTCTTTAGGAAGTAATGAAATGGCGGATATGGTTAGTTTTTCTTCGGGTTTTCGGCCAACAAAACGACTATATGAATCTAACTCTTCTGTACATTTATCAATGATTTCGCGGAATTGAGAAACAGGCTTCGTAAGACGAGTTAAGTCAGGCATATCATTAATTTCACATGTCATTGGATAAATTGAACTGGTTGCAGGTCTATAATCCATTTTTATAAAAGATTTATTGGGAGGAACGATAAGCCCACTACCGAACTTTTCTCTGTAACGTATCGCAAAAAGCTTTTCAAATTCATCACGACAGCGCTTCACAGGCGTCCGCAGATTGGTTTCCGGACTATATTCAGCCCAAGATAAAGCATATTTATCTGGTATGGGTTCATTGCTCTTAGATAGTTGCGCTAAAGCTATTTTAAATGAAAGGGGAAACTCACCCCATTGTACTGGTTTTTCTTTAATCGAAAACAAATCTCCCTGTTTATATTTCAAACGCACTAAATCCAAAAAATTTGAAGCATATCTATTGAATGACGCGTTAGTTCCGTATAACTCAAGCAATCTCTCAACTTCAGTAAATATTGCTGAGGCCTCTGAACGTGCTTTTTCGGACGAATCGGAATCTACCAAGAGACGACGCTCTAGACCATAGAAGTATAAAAAAACATATCCTATATTGGCATTAGGATTTTTTCTGCCAGTCATCAACCACTCAAGATATGCTGCACGCGCTTCAGGCGTGATTTCACTATAGGAAGGCCAATAGGTCATTGAATATCCCGCATAATCCGGATTAGCTTTGTTAATGTGAAGATTTGGGTTAATCAGAGCCGGCTCCGGGCGATAACCATTTCTTACCGAGCTTAACTTATCTCCGACATAAATAAATCCGCCATTAATGTTATAACCCGCGACGTTAACAGATTGATTCTGGGGTATCCATACCTTATCTGGTTGATCCTGAAGAATCTGCAATTTATCTGGGGATGAAACCTTGCCCCACCATGCATCAATCAGCATATCTCGTTGCTGTGATGTCCACGCCTCGTTCTCGTGAACCGTCTTAATTTCATCGTCACGATGGGCAACATTTGGGAATGAAATACCGATCTGGGATTTAGGAAATTGTTCCGGAACATTTCCCTTCTTGGGCTTTCTCAATACTGAGTAAAGACCATAGATTAATATGATTGCTATTACCAGGACAATTATTTCCATTAAATGCTCTTCTCTATGCTTAGAATTTAAAAATTATTATAACATAAACTACTTAAATCGAGATTCTAGATAATCTATGAATCAGCATAATTCGACCCGGTAGGTATCATATGAAATCTGAGAAGTTAACAGGAACGATGCTCAATCATGAATGAGGACGCTTACAAGGTGCCCGCAACTGTGATGAGCCGAGTGCCGATCACTTTCACTAGCAGCTGGTCAAATACTCTTCCTCATCGTAAGGCGGTTCTTTCCCCCTGCCCTCGCGTATTCGAGCTCGTTCATATAAGTCCTGACCAGATAGATGCCGAGCCCGCCAATGGGCCTTTCGTCAATCGGGCATTTGAGATCGGGCATGCTGAATTCGAGGGGATTAAACGGCTTCCCGTCGTCCTCGACCGATACTTCGATCACCCCTCTCCCCGAACGAAGCGTCACGTTTATGAAGTGCTCGTCGTGGTCGTCGTAGCCGTATGAAATGACGTTCGTTATGACCTCGTCGAGCGAGAGGGTAAGCGCGAACGCTATATTAGAAGGCAGCTCCCTGAACTCGCAGTATTGATGGAGCGCGTCTTTCAGCCGTGATAATTCGCTGAAACTGTTCTTGAGCTGGATCGAGAGATCGGAACTCATAGCTTATTATATCTGATCGCGAGCAGCGCAATATCGTCTTTCAGGTGTACCCCGTGGGAAAACTCCTCCACGTCCCTCAATATCCTCCCGACCGTATCACGGGGGTTTTCAAAACTGTCGTCCGCAAGCAAATCCCTGAGCCTCTTGTCGGTGAATAGATTCCCGCCCTTATCCATCGCCTCGGTCACGCCGTCGCTGTAGAGAATAATACCGTCCCCCGGCTCGAGCTTCACATTACCGAGACCGTAGAGCGAATCGCCTTCGATAACGCCGAGCGCAATACCCTCCGTGTTATCGAGCAGCTCGGGCCCCCTCCCCGCGCGGATAATGAAAGGAAGCTTGTGACCGCCGTTGCAATATACTATTTCACCCGTCCTCGTATCCAGGACTCCCGTGAATACGGTGATGAACATAGAGAACTCGTTCTCCATGCAGAGTATCTTGTTCGCCTCGGAAAGGCACCTGTCCGGCGGGAGACCCTTCACCGCGTCCGCCTTGACCATGGTCCTCGTCACCGCCATGAAAAGGGCCGCCGGCACTCCCTTACCCGACGCGTCTCCGATCGCAAAATAGAGCCTGTCGTCGTCGATCATGCAGAAATCGTAGAAGTCGCCGCCCACGTTGCGGGCTGTAATTATCTCTCCGAATATCTCGAACTCCCCCCTTTCCGGGAACGCCGGGAATATGCCCGGGATCATGGAGAGCTGGATCCTGCGGGCAATGTCGAGCTCCTGACGTATAGCGGCGAGGCGCTCCCTGTCTTTCACGGCCTGTTTCAGTGCAAGCGCCTCTTCAATCGTTTTCGTAATGGTGATGCCGAGGTCGTCGAAGTCTATCGGCTTCGTGAGAAAATCGAACGCACCCAGGTTGAGCGCCCGCCTGATCGTCCTCATGTCCCCGTAGGATGAGATGATGACCGACCTGATAAGCGGGTAATCCGACTTCAGTCTCGATATCAGGGTGAGGCCGTCCATACCCGGGAGCTTGATATCGGTGAGCAGCACATCGATCTCGTTCTCTCTCAGTTTCTCGAGCGCAGCCTCCCCGCTGCGGACGCATATGAAATGGAACTCGTCGTTCCTTATCTGTCTCCTGAACTTCTGAGTTACGAGGAGCTCCAGATCAGGGTCATCGTCTACGACGAGTATGGTCGCGGGCACATTCTCAGTCACCGCTACCGGGTCGTCTGAAATTTGATTTTCCATAGTAGAGCACCGGTCCGAAATGTAATGGAACGCCGGGCGCGCTCCGCATCCTATGAATTCCTCGACTAGCTGCTGTTTTTTATCCGGAGAAACGGTTCGATTGATTTCACCCTGGGTCAGGCTGCCGTTTTCAGGGTCTCGAGCGCCCTCTCGTAATCGTGCTCGATAGGCATTACTTTATCGAACCCGGCAGTCCTGAGCACGTCCTCGACGTCCGGATGGGGGTTCAGAAGGACGAGCCTGGCGCCGAATTTGTTGAGCGCCTTTGCAGCGGTCACGAGCATCCTGAGACCTATGGAGGCGATATAATCGACGTCGGATATATCCACGAGCGTCGGTTTCCTGCGGGTGACCGTATGCCTCGTAAACTCGAGGTCGAGGTCCCCTATGCCTTCCAGATCGACCCTTCCGGAAAGCTTTACGTGAGTCAATTCGTCGTCTTCCCTTATGACCTTCATGTTCATATAGCTATACCTCCGCCTATACGAGAAAAATCGACCGAGCGATATTCAGTGAATTTTATAAACCGAAAGCATTTTCAAGTCAAAAAAGTTAACCGTAGCTTAACAATAGGGGGGATAAACATACCTAATAAGTGATAAATCGGTTTTTTCGAGGTGTATAAAACTACTCGGATTCGCTCGCACAGCTCACGCAGCGGTCGGTATACGGGAGCGCTTCGAGACGCGCCACGGGTATAGGCTCGTCGCAGACGGCGCATATTCCGTACACGTTCTTATCCGCGCGCGCGAGTGCGGCGTTAACGAGGTTAAGCTCCGTCCGGATGCTCTCGTCGAGAGCCTCCACGACCTGGTCGTTCTCACGCTCGATAGACTGCTCCGCCCAGTCCTTGGCATACGTCTTCCGGAGCGACGTCTCGACCCTGTTGAGCCTGTCTTCGAGCTCTGCTTTTTTGATCCTTAATTTTTCGATAATTGCGTCATAATCACTCATATATTGCTCCGGCGCGCATCGCGATAAACTATCCATTATACTAACACTATTTAGGGATTTAGAAAAGCAACGACCAAAATCGGCTCACGCGAAATCCGGCGGAGGCTTCGCCCGGAAGCCTTCAGGCTCATCTCAAAAAAATCGTCTTTATCTTTTGGCTGTTAGGTAGTATCAGAAAACCTGGAGTATTGTCTTTTTGAAGAGCGGGTTCAAGTCGTCCATGGAGGTGTCCCTTATCATCCAGCAGTCGATCTGCTCGCTGTCGCGCGTCAGCACGAGGTTGTAGCCGTTCTCCTTGCCCCATTTCATCTGCTCGGAAAGGCAGGTGAACTGATAGTGCTCCTTCTCATTCAAGTCGTTCACAGGCTTGTGTAATGTGGCCTTTCTAATGTTCCCCAGGTAGAAACTCCGGGAGAACTTCGTACCCGTGTGACTTAAGTTGTCAGTATTAATCATTTATTTCACCCCATTCACGGAAATTAATTATGGATATAATAAGCACTATTTCTCACATTTCAAGGGGGAATTTTGGATTTTTGGGAAATTAACTCATTATTAACGGTATCGATTATAAGTATTTACATTGCTTTGTCGAATGAGATAATATTTTTATGAACCAGAACTTATGTAAACTTTGCCTCCAACCTAGAGAACTCAGGGAATCTCATATTTTATCCGAATATGAGTATAAACCCTTATATGACGAAAAGCACAGATTCTATAGGATTTCGTCAAAGAAGATCAAACCTGGAATTCTTCAAAAGGGCTTACGGGAAAAACTTCTATGCAATGAATGTGAAAATCTACGATCTGAAAGTGAGAGATATACGAGTCTTGTAATAAATGGGGGCATAAAACTCGGATATGAGCCATTCTCGGGTGGGGTTAAGATAACAGGAGTCGATTACAATAAATTCAAGTTACATCAATTGTTTGTCTTATGGATCGCGAGTATATCCACATTGCCCGAATTTTCCTCAATCAAACTACATGAAGCCATAGAAGAACAGCTAAGGTTGAAACTACTATATGGGGATCCTGGGCACCCAAATGAGTATGCTTGTATTGTTTGTGCATTGATTAGCAAAAACAAAGGTCCAATACGTCAAATAATATTACCACCTTCACTGATTGAGAAAGGAGGAGTACAATGGGCGAGATTTATAATTGGCGGCCTTCTTTCGACATACTGCATGTCCGCAAATTTACATACTGATATCCCAGACGATTTATTTATTAATAGAGAGGGCGACTTGAATGTTTACTACTTACATCCCAGTGATGTAAATTTTTTAACAGAGACATTAGTTCGTATATTGGAACCTAATCTCAAAAGTTATCCAACAAGGAACAAAGCTGAATTAAGGAAATTCGTAGAAATAGAGTTTTGGGAGAAATGAGTCATTGGATCATATGCTACCCAGGCTTTTTTCCAGCCTAGCCGCATAATTCTGTATCTCTTTATTAAATTCTTCATGACTGATAGGATGATATTTTTTGGGCTTGCCGAGTTCTCTTTTTTTATCAAGAAGGGGATCTAAAGGTGAGTATAAAAAACCAATTTCATTCTGCTCAAAATACGCACCCGTAACTGCAAGACCACGTTCATGAGCGGAATATACAGCAAGTTTATAACATTCCATACCGGTTTTTTCATATTCTCTTTGAGCTTTTTCATCAAACTTATCATCGAGTATTATTGTATCCCAAGCCACCATAATTGATCTATCGTTATAACAATAGCCATATGGTGATCCTATGCTTTCGAACATAACACCTCCCACCGTTGGCACTTTATGGTCTTCGACCAATTGCCTGAAAGCTTCGATAAATTTGTACTCTTCTTGTGACACATAATCAGGCAACCCCTCAACATCTTTCTTCAATTTATCAATTTCCTGCTGAATTAGGTTTGCAGCTTCCGCGTCGCCAATCCAATAGTATTCAAAGTCTTTATTTATCTTCCCGTTAGCAATTTTATATAACCTTGGTGTTGATATGTGGGAAGCTACAATGAAATCCACTTCACCATTCTTATCGAGAGTAAATTTCGAAAGAGTCTCCAGAATTCTTTCAAGAGGAACGCCCTTATATATCTTTTTACGAATTTCTCTAATTTCCAGAATCGTATGATCTACCAAACCTGAGTAAGAAATTGAAATCTTGTCATTAAGAACTATTGTCTTTAGTTGACCAGGTATAACATTATCTCTTGGTGCTTCTCTATCGGATATCATGGAATCCGAAAGGATACAAATACGATCTCCGAACTGCCTAGCCATTACTAAAGTCATAAGGATAATAATTATATCTTGTATTAAAATTTCATGTGTTGAGATTAAGCGGCCTATCCCCCAGATACGTCTCTAGTCTCGATGCATACCTCGCGACCTCGTTGACGAACCCCTTGAGAGCTACCGGGGGCTTGACACCACACGATTAACAACCGTAATATAACGAACTTAATGAGTAAGAGCCGAGCTAAGGCATGAAGCAAACGTTAAAAAATTCATACAGATCACTGCTCAAAAATCTCGATTACCTCTACTGCGAATTAGTATTTAGGCGCGCTATAAGACGACATGCTAATTTCGAAATGTTCATGCGAAATAATTACACCGGCGGTCACCTTGAGCTCCTTCTGGCGTTACCAGGCAATTATGTTTCCCAACTATTATTGTTATTACGCAAATCAAACTCACAACTAGGACAAGATCTTTATGTCTTATCCGAGTTAAATTTCAAAAGGAATGGGTATTTCGTCGAATTCGGTGCGACTAACGGCGTAGATCTAAGTAATTCTTATCTGCTGGAAAAGGAATTTGGTTGGAATGGAATACTCGCTGAACCAGCACGATGTTGGCATAAAAACCTGCGCATGAATCGAAACTGTCATATTGAAACCGAATGCGTTTGGCGAGAATCAAATTCCGTTTTAATCTTTAAAGAAGCTGATATCGCTGAATTTTCAACAATCGACACATACAGTTCAACCGATTCATACAGTCAACTAAGAAAAAGCGGCAAGACGTACAACGTCAAAACCATCTCTCTTTCGGATTTACTTGACAAATACAACGCCCCGAACGAAATAGACTATTTATCGATTGATACCGAAGGTAGCGAATTTGAAATCCTAAATAACTTTAATTTTGACAAATATCAGTTCAGAGTTATCACATGCGAGCATAACCGCACGAATGCTAGAGATAAAATTCATACATTGTTGAGCAAGAAGGGGTATATTAGAAAGTTCGAATCGCTATCAGAAATCGAGGACTGGTACGTGAAAAGTAAATAGATTCAAATAAGCTACGCAACGTATTTAATAAATGCCCCAGATTAAAAGGTGGACCGGAATCGGAGGACTTGATACTATTCTCTAAACCATCCTGTTTCGGTTTACATCGTCCATTCATCCCCCCAGATACGTCTCCAGTCTCGATGCGTATCTCGCAACCTCGTTGACGAACCCCTTGAGAGTTACCGGGTAAATAGCTTCAGGTTTTCCGAGCACCTTCTCGCCTTTTAAATCGAGATCGGGGTCGAGCGGGGAATAGATGAAACCCATATTATTCCGCTCGAAGAACGCACCCGTGACGGCGAGGCTCCGCTCGTTCGGAGAGACGAGGCTCAGCGAATAGCTCTCCATGCCGGAATTTTCATAAGCCCACTGCGCGGTATAATCCTGTGTAATATCGAGCGCCATCCTGTCCCCGGCGTGCACCATGGCGTGACTATTGTAACGGTATCCCCCGGGGGTCCCTATGCAATCGAATATCAGCCCCCCGGCATGGGGCAGCTCCTTCTCGTACACCGCATTTTTAAATGCGTCCCTGAGCTTGTATTCCTCAAGCGTCATATTATTCGGCAGCTCGCCGATAACACGGTCGTCTTTCTCGAATTCCTCGAGCACGCGCGCCGCTGCATCCTCATTGCCGAGCCAATACGTGTCGAGCCCGTAGTGAATCTGTCCGTCCGCGATTTTATACAGCTTGGGTATGCCCATGTGCGAGGAGACGATAAAACCGACCTCTCCATTCTCGTCCGCGGTGAACTCGTTTAAGGATTCCAGGATTTCTTCGAAATATATCCTCTTCGATAGATCCGTCCGTATCTCGCGAATCTTGGATATCGCTTTATTAGTCGAACCCGAGTACGAAATAGATACCTCTTTATTGAGGACTATCGTTTTCAGCTGCCCGGGGATGACATTATTATCGGTTGTTTTGGTATCGGAAATCATCGAATCCGAAAGGATACAGGTACGATCTCCGAACTGCATAGCCATTACTAAAGACATGGATAATCCAATATTAGTACTGCCGCTTATTTTAACTATGAATAAATGCCGCTTTGCTTCTCGGACTAGCAGGGGCTTCCTTTCTTGCAGGACTGGACGCAGTTGCCGGCGCTGTTGGGTCTGCAGCACTGCGCGCCCGTGTCGGTATTGAGGCAGCAGCACTGGCTGTCAGAGCATGTATCGTTCCCGCAGTTCGCCATGGCGACCACGATGCCGGATATCGGCGTCAACTCCTCGAACGAATACGAGTCGGGATCGAATCCGGAATTCACAAAGCTCACGCCCTGAGGCTGCTGTGATTCGGCAGGCTGATTACCTAGATAGAATATTCCACTTACTAACAAGATTACTAAGATTGCGTATGAGGAAAGAAGGGAAGTTTTATTTCTCATATTCTTGCACCCCCTGCGATATGTAAAAGGATTAATTAAAATCATCGCGTTTGCAAGTCTTAATTTTATATTGTGGGTGGAAGGAGAGTTAAAAAGGAGGTCATGAATCAATTTCAGAATGACAAAAAGAAAAATCCTCCCTTGTATCTTAAGAACATTGGTAAAGGAGTATAAAATAAGAGGAGGAGCGAAGAGACGCTCAATCCTCCCTTAGTCCGAAGAGGCTGCGGGTTAGATCAGCGCCTTCACTCCTCCATGTCCGAATAACC
>JBGSVA010000004.1:0-68170 GCA_041753155.1 Thermodesulfobacteriota bacterium
CTGTTCGGCTTTCGGCCTGTTGCGGCAAGCACCTGTTCCGCCTCTATCGACTCAAGACCATTTCGTGTTTGGTAGAAGAGTTTGATGCCTTTATCTGTCTTCTCTATGGTTTTATACTCTATGCTTTGTAAAACGGTAATATCTTCCACCCTGAAATATACTGAAAGGGCTTCGCTGATTTCCGGTTCTGCTTCAGGCAACAGGCGGCTGCGAAAACAGATCGTTACCTTTACTCCCGCGCGGGCGTAATACGTCGCTGCCGGGTGCTTAATGAGGTGCTTATTCAGATCGAGCCGTTCTTCCAAATAATCATCAGCCGGCGAAGGGAAGCCGGTCCCACAGGGGATTCTGACTTTCGCCAATGGGAGCGGATTATTGACCGACAGGTCAAGTATTCCTATCTCGGAAACTCTCATGTTCTACTCCTTTCCAGACCATCAGGGGGGATAAGACAAAGGGTAAATTAATACTAGGAACCGCGCAAGGCGCTTTTTCTGACACCAATATGCGTGAGGTATCATATGTGAAAACTTGACAAGTCTCTTCCGGGCTTTATTCATTTCCATAAATGCCGAGACATTATAGAATCAGATTTTAGGAGGTGTAAAGTTGTCGTATAAAACCAAATGTAACGCCTGCGGAGCGGAATTTGACGTAAACCTTCCAGCCTGCCCGGAGTGTGGGTCGGGGGATAGGTTTGTAGCTGTACCCGAATCAGCTAATTTCGGAGACAAAACCGACAAAAAAACATTTTCACATAAGTCATCAGGATTTAAGAAAATCGAATTGGCTGAGACTATAGCAATGATCGAGACACTGGTGATTGATTCTCGCTCTTATATGAGCGTTCAATTATTATTAGCGGCATCATTGTACTGCAGAGAAAGCTGGAACATTGAACTTGATGGCAATAAAGAATTAGCTTCGGCAGATAGGTATTTCGCAATAGGCGCCGTGATGCTCAGCTTCGCTGCTATCGATTCTTCAATAAATGAATTCTACCAGGATATCAAGGATAACGTTCAATCGACTACCTTATCATCCATTTTAAATGTTAATAAAAAAGAATTATTGATAGCATACTGGGACAACAGGGCAAATAAGGATATTTTAAATAAATATCGACGCAATAATACATTAACGAAATATCAGTACGCTCTGCATACTGCGGAGCAACCCAAATTTAATGATGACAATAATATTAGTAATGAACCATTTAAGAGATTCCTAAATCTTCGCACATTGCGCGATGCCATAACTCATTATCACCCTGAGACTAGTAATAATTTACAAAAGCATGGAAAAATTGAAGAGAATTTTAGAAATTATAATATGCAACTCAACCCTTTCTTTGATGGGCTTGCCAACACATTTTTCCCAGATAAATGTTTCGGTCATGGATTGGCAGAATGGTCAATAAACACAGCGATTGATTTTGTAGATAGCTTTTATGAAAGATTAAATATTCCTTCAAGGTTAAACGCTCATAGAAATGATTTTAAAACGAGGGGATAATTGACAGCGAATACCTACAAAATGCTTAATGCCTTCTCCCCTCACCGGGCGGGGGGATAACTCCACATTCCGCCAGGTAAGTCCGTTGATTACTACCTTAACAACACTCTTATATGCTGGAACTGTGAGTCGGATTTAGTCCGTGGGTCGGGTCGGGAAGAGGAGGTAAGTCAACCAAAGAGTCAACCCCTAGAAACTCGCAAAACCTTAATGTTTCGCTTGTGTACTACGGCTAATAAAGTAAGTCAAGACCCAAGAATGAAACGATATTTTACTTTAATACGTAGTCTTTAAACACATGCCTCGAAACAGCCGTATGCTCACTCGTAATGAGCAGGTCGGAGGTTCAAATCCTCTCGTCGGCTCTAATGATTCTAATGACTTACATCAACTTCTCATCATTGCTTTTAGCTTGGGATGGTCGGAGTAATTGCGCTCAGAAAACGCATACTCACTAAGGTAAGATAAGCTTAACCCCTTTCTAGACCCTTGCTTTTCAACTGCTCAACTTCTTCTGTTAGGGCTTTTAGTCTCTCCCGCAGTCTTACCTGATTCTCTGCTATCTTAATAATAGCCTCAGTAATATCAACTGCACTAAGAATCTTAATTTCAGTGTCGAGCATGCTATCCAAAGTGTGAATTTGTAGAGCGAACTCCGAGGACGAGTAGACACGTTCTTTTAGTTCTGACTGTGCTTGGTCTAAAGCCTTTTGGAATTCAGGCTCTCGTCGCCAGTTGAAGAGGCAACGAGAGCTGATTCCGAGTTCTCTAGCTACTTCCTTATACGACCTCCGCAGGGGCTTTAGGAGTTCGACCACTGCTTGATGCTGTTTCGGAGTGAGACCAGTATTTTCCGGTTTTTTCCTAATTTTTCTTATGATTCTACCACCTGTAAATACTTCTCTTCGTATTCTTGATCTGTTTCGTAATAAACAACATCATCGATTACGGCCGTGATGCCTATTGGAATGTCACCCACGCGAAAGAGGCATTTATGGGCCACGTCTACTTCTATTTGTCTTCCTACAAAGACATCAGGATTTACAGGTTTGATTTTGCCGATTGTAGACTTCAGTAATCGAGCTGTGATATTGTCCTCAGTTGCCTCTGCGGGGAACTCACCGCTTGCTACTCTATACTGACTATCCTCGACTACGATGTGTAATGAGCCCCCATGAATCCAAGCCTTGATTATACTCACATATATTCTTTCTCCCGCGGGAATCGGGATATTAACAACGATTTCTTGTTTCAATTTACTTCCTCCATATATATTATTTATTTTAATACAGCTTTTTTAAACATAGCTTTATCTTACGCACCTGCTCTGTTATCCGAATAAACCACACTGGACTAAGTTGTGAGGAACATTAAAACGCATGCTGCTTAGTTAATTCATGCAGTCCCCAGGCTCATTAATCTTCCCGTCTTTTCCTATATACCATCCGGTAAGCTCGTCCATAATATGCACGTTACCGTCGCCGTCTTTATACCTAACTACAGCTATATAATCACTTCGGTTTGAATTAATAATGGGTAAGCAAATGCAGGCCCCAGACCCGCCAATGTCAATAGAATGTCAATGAAATACTAGTATATATGAGTTAAAATAAGTTAAAGTAAGGATAGAAATGACCATAAATTATTAGCATAACAGGTTATCAACATTACTATATTTATTTAATCCTGTTTAACTCACTTTAACCCTATTTGATAGGAGAATCTTATTAGAAGTCCGTTGCTCTATCCAACTGAGCTACGGGCGCAAGTTGTGAATCTCGGAGTAAAGAATTGAAAATACTACCCAAACAGCCCCCTCTCTTCAATAATGCAGGGGAATGATTGAAAATCGAATCCCTCCCGTCCAACCCCGTGCGATAGTAGTATCCCAATCATCGTTCGACGTTATCAGGACGCGCGGTGCGGCAAATCGCTGCAGACATATGAATATACCCGCATGGCAGAGGAGTAGCGGAAGAATCGTATATGAGCACACATTGTGTGCCGCACTATGTGCGTGTGTGGGTTAGAAGGTGAGCTTCAGACCAGCCCTCGGGCTCACGCCCGGCGCGGGGAAGCCCACGAACTGCTCGTACTCCTCGTTGAACAGGTTTTCGACGGCGACGTATGCGCTTACCCTCCCGAATGGCGTCCAGGTGAGGGCGACGTTGTAAACGTCGTAGGGGTCGAGAGTCGCGTCCCCGGTCGGTATCGAGGAATCGGGGACGCTCCCTGTGAAGACCGCGTCCAGGCTGAACTCGACGGTAGGCGAAGGACTGTAGAGGAGGGAGAGCTCTCCCCACCACTTCGGGCGGTTCCTTAGCTCCTCGCCCGTGCCCTTTATATCGCTGTCGGCGTAGCTCACGCTCCCGTTAAGCTTAAGCTCGTCCCACGGGCGGACGCTGCCTATAACCTCGAACCCCTTGACCGTCACCCTGGAGCGGTTGACGAGGATAGGCGGGGGCCCTTCCTCGAAGTCTATGAGGTTCTTGAACTCGTTGTAATAGACGTTGAACTGGGCGCCGATTTTGTCATCCCATAGATTCTGGGTTATTCCGAGGTCGAGGCTCCTGCTCTCCTCCGGTACGAGGTCGGGGTTGCCCACGATAGGGTTCGCCAGGGAGAAGAAGGACGGGAGCTTGAACCCTTCCCCGAAGCTCCCCCGTAGTATGGTATCGGTCGCGGCGATTTTATAGGATACGCCCGCCCTCGGGCTGAAGGCCGGATCGAACCCTTCCGGGAAGTCCTCCCTCGCGCCGAGCACGACGTAAAGGTTCTCTACCATGCCGAACTGTACTTCGAGATACGGGGACAATATGTATCTGCTGAGGTCGAAATCAGCGGGAAGGGGGAATTCTCCGAGCAACGTCCCGCGGCTCGACCCGTCCTGGTATTCCGCCTCGAACCCCGCGACGATATCGAGGCCCTCGTAAGGGGAGAATGTGCTCGTAATATTCGCATCGTAGTTTTTATAATCGCTGTCTGATTCGTTGGGAGGTATGCCGAAAGGGTCGCGCTCGCCCGGCGCCACGCCCGGGGACGAGAACTTTTCTTTCGTATTGTAATAACTCAATTTGATGCCGTACTCCCACCACAGGGCGGGGCTGTGCGTGTAATTGAGCCCAATGAGGAGCTGGTCTATGTTCCTGTCGTCCGTAGTGCGGAGCACCGCGAATTCGGGGCCGCCGCTGTCGTCAGGGAAGCTCGTGCTGTCTATGTGCGAATACCTGAAAACGGACGTTATCTCCATATCGTCCCTGTTAAGAAATCCCAGGTTGGCGGTCACGCTCGGGCTTTTGAACGTGCTCCCCTCCACCTGCTCCCCGTCGTCGAGCCATGAGCCCGTGACAGAGTAATCGTACCAGGGTCCCGCGCCCGAGAAACCGCCCAGGAGCTGATACTGCCCGTACCTCCCGGCCATTGCCTCGGCAGTCGCCTTCAGCTTCCCTTTTCCCTTTTTCGTGATGATGTTGATTACGCCGCTCAGCGCGTCAGAGCCGTAGAGGGACGACATCGGGTCGCGCACGATCTCGATACGCTCGATGTTGTCGGTGCTCAAGGCCGAGAAATCGAACGACCCGCCCCGGCTGTTCGTGGGGTCGTTCACCTTCACCCCGTCGATGAGGACGAGTGTGAAGTTAGGGTCGCCGCCGCGTATATATACCGACGTCACCCCTCCCCTGGACGCGGGCTGATCGACGTAGAGCCCGGGGACCTGTTCCAGAAGCTCGCCCACGCTCACCGCGTGGCTCGCCTCGATCTCCTCCCCGGTTATGACGGTGACGCTCCCCGTGCTCTTGCTGAGCTCGGCCGGGTACGCAGTCCCGGTTACGACGACCGGGTCGAGGGTCTCCGGGTGGGAGAGTCCGGGACTTTCCTCCTGCCCTGCAGAAGTGGCAGTATAGAGGATCAGATAGCCCCATAGTACCGTGTTGAGCAAATATTTATTTCTCATAATATCGCGATAAGCGGAGCTGCACAGGAATTCGGCAACACCGGTTACGTCCGCATGATGATATTTAGTAAACCAATATTAGTAAAGGTGCGTGCGGACGACGCGGGGAGGGTTACCGCCGCCTTATTTATATAGTATGCATCTGCATTCGAGCGGAGGATCTATCTCCGCCTTTTTACAAATGTGTAGCCGCCCGCGATTACAAGGGCTATGGCAAACCCCAGGAGAAAAGAATAGACCAGATACCGGTACCTGAGCATCGGAATCATTTTTTTGAATTCGATACGTACACGCGTCAACGGGTCGGGCGCCTCGGGAACAAGGTAAGAGGTAATCACTTCCGCTTCCTCTTCGCTCACGCCGAGATTCGGCATACCCGAATCAGGGTTATCGAATTTGGGCTCCATGATATGGTACTTTATCCATGCTCTTACCTTCTCGATACCGTTTTTTTGCATAACGTCGGCTCTTTCTTCCCTGTAGCTTTTATAAGGTTCGGCGTCGAGCGAGTCAAGCTCCCGAACGCGGTCTCCGTACATGCCGTCGTCCAATCTTTCGCTGACCCTCGTGACGAGCTCCTCGGAATCGAGTTTCGGGCCTACTGTTCCCCAGCCTATCTCACCATAGGTATGGCAGCCGTAGCAGCCGAACTCTTCGAGGAGCATCGGCGCACTCTTATCGTTGGCTAGGGTATAACTGTGTTTTGTTTCCGGGTCGTATGACACCTTGAACACGACGCTCCTGCCGTCAGAAATGGGCAGAATAGGAACGAAGTAAAGCCCGTCCGGGCCGATTGCGAGCCCCACGAGCGATTGCAGACCCGACCCCCTGTACCTGAGAAACCGAGAAGGCGGGCTGATAAGCTCGTTTCGCTCGAAGCTGAAATCCAGCACGTCCACACCCCGTCCCTTGATCAATATCGGATCGTCATCGGGGCTGCCGCAGAGGGCCTGGTAGAACTTCCCCCTGTACCTTTCGGGGAAGATGCTCAGGTCCTCCGGGTAAAAATCGAGCTGCGTCACACCGATAGCAGGCACGAATACCACGTCCGCATTCGTACCTATACTCAGATCCGAACCGTCCCAGAGGTAATTACCCCCTTTGTGAACTTCGACGAACCTGTCCACGGAAGGACCGTTGTCCGCTACGAAAACGCGCCCGTCGACTATCTTGAGCCCGAAGGGATTCCTGAATCCGACCGCCCACACGTAGTTCCGCGCTTTCGTTATATCGTCGTCGACGTAATACGGGTTCGACCTTACGGGTTTCCCGTCGAGGGTCATGCGGAGAATTTTTCCGAGGAGTGAATTTTTATCCTGACTTTTTTCGTAATAATGTTCCTCGGAATGCCTTACATCGAATCCGTCGCCGACCCCCACAAAGAGATTGCCGCCGGAAACCTGACAGGGCCCTATCTGGTGGGAGGGGCTCGAGCCTTCCCTGGAGAATATGTCAGTGAACGCGGTCATCGACTGCGGCTTCAGGGAGAATGTGCCGGGAGTGGAATCGAACCTCGCGATATTATTCCGCAGAATGTTATTCTCGTCCTGATAGACGAAAGTAACGACGACGTAGCCGTTTTCGGGATCGAGGCATATGCCCGCAAGCCCGTTCTCACCGGAGAATGAAGGGAGTTCCTGGGCGGGAGTGAATTTGAAGAAATCCTCGGCGAACGTATAAATGCTCCTGTCGTTCGTAACGACCTTCACCTTGCCTCTCAGCTCGAGGACGAAATATAACGGGTCCTTGGGGCCTTTCCCCGGATCGGGGACAAACGCTATAGCCGAGGGCAGACTGTACCCTTCGGTATCGATACTTATATCGAAATTATCGTCGAGGGACCATTCGCTCCTCCAGTCATTACTTTCATCGGCCCATAAGCATGAAGGACGATACTGTAATAACAAAAGTAAGAAAATGAAAACCCCGGCCCGGAGAAATGTGGAGTACTCACCTGTCTTCATCGTTTAAACGTTCATTATTATAAGGGGGTCGGGATAAAACCAGTACCGCCGCGTTATATCCGTAATCCTCCAATATCGAGATCCCTAGCCGGGATTCAATATGAACTATTCTGTCGAATGTTGCAAATAATCAAAGCCCCCGTATTCCCGGGCAGACGCTGAATCCGCCTGTCGAAGGATCAACGGCGCGCTCTTTTTCGAAACACCGAATAACCGCCCAGAAGGAGGAACGACAATGAAAAACCGAGCGCGAAGGAATATACGAGATACCTGTACTTGAGCCTCGGAATAAAATTCTTCATAAACCTCATTACGCGTATATCCGCTCTGTTTTTATCGACCCTCTCCTCACTCAGGAGGAAGTCCGCGACCACCTGCGCGTTACGCTCCGTAATACCCATATTCGGCATGCGCGCATGATGGTTGTCGAACCTGGGCTCCATTATACGGTACTTCATCCAGGTCCTGATCTTATCGAGCCCCCGCTTCTCCAGTACCTCTCTCCTGGCTTCTTTGAAGCTCCTGTAGGGTTCCCGGTCGATCTTGTCGAGCTCCCTCACAAAGTCGGAATATTCCGGTGACGTTATCCTCTCCTCTATCCTCGCAATCAAGGACGCTTTATCAAGACCCGGACCGTCTCCACCCAATCCGTGTCCTTCAAACGTATGGCATGTGAGACAGCCGCGGTCCTTAATAAAACCGAAGACGTTCGTGACATTCTCCAGACCGAGAGGATAGCGGCTGCCCTTCTCATAACTGATTTTGAGGACGTAACTCCTTCCCGCGGCATCGGGGTAAAGCGGGAGGAAATAGAGACCGTCCGGGCCCACGGCGAGGCCGACTATCATCTGTAAACCCTCGCCCCTGTACTTTAACAGGTAACTCGGCGGGCTGAGCATCTCGTTATCCTCGAATCCGTACCGGAGACTGACTATGCCCCTATCGGCATCCCTTATTACTTCCGTGCTCGGGAAACCGCATAGCGTCAGATAAAACCTCCCACTGTACTCCTCGGGGAAAATCGCCGGGTCTTCGGGAAGGTAGTCGAGCTGTGTCACTCCGGTAGCAGGGGAAAAAACCTGCGCCGAATTAGACCCGATACTCCAGTTGCTCCCGTCCCAGAGGTAGTCCTCGCCTTTACGCACCTCGGTAAATCTGTCAACAGACGGGCCGTTGTCGGCAACGAACACTCGCCCGTCGACCACCTTGAGCCCGAACGGGTTCCTGAGCCCTTTTGCCCAAACGTAATTCCTCGCTTTCCCGGCGTCGTCATCCACGTAATAGGGGTTCGACTCGAGGGGCCTCCCGTCGAGGCTCATACGGAGTATCTTTCCGAGTACGGAGTCGATGCTCCGGCTCGTATTTGGTCCGTCCGGGTCCGCGTTATATACTGTATATCCGTCACCTACCCCTACGTAGAGCGTTTCTTTATCGACCTGGCACGGCCCTATCTGATGGGACAATCCGGTTACCGCATTATAAAAGATCTCCGTAAATGCGAGCATCGAGCTCGGGGAGAGAGAAAACGTTCCCGGCTCTGATTGGAACCTGACTACATTGTTCCTGAGGACTTTATTATCGTCCTCATAGGCAAATGTAATAAAAACATATCCGTGAACGGGGTCGAGGCAGATACCGGCGAGCCCGGCTTCCCCGGACTGGGAGGGCAGCTCCTGAGCGGGTTCAAACCGAAAGATGTCCTCGGCGAAGGTATATACACTCCGGTCGTTTGTGACGACCTTAACCTTTCCCCTGAGCTCGGATACGAAGTAGAGGGGGTCCTTGGGCCCGCTCCCCGGTTCGGGGACGAATGCGATAGAGGTGGGGAAACTGTAGCCCTCGGTGTCTATGACCATATCGAAATCCTCCCGGAGACCCCAATCGTTCCTCCAGTCGTGCTTTTCAGCGGCCGTGCAGGGTTGGTAGCAGGCAGCGAGTACGACGAATAAGGATGCCAAGACCCCTGCCTTATAAATTAGAGGGCTGTAGTGATTCATATAAGATATCGGTGATGCCGCAACCGGGAGTCCCCTTACCTCCATGAATATTAACTATATTGTAATGGCGTGTAAATCGGGGGGCTGACTGATTATACGGCCTGTCCCTCCTGCTTATGAGCGGATAAAAATGGGGGTATAATTGGCAGAGGCGGCATTATGGGCGAAAAAAGAAAATCCAGGAGACTTCCCTACAGGAAGAGGATAAGGCTGGGTAAGGAGAGCCCGACATACATGGGGTACGCCGTGAACATTTCCGAGCGCGGCCTCGAGATAGAAGCCCGAAATATATTCCCCGCCGGTACGAGGATAGTAATAAGCTTCCAGGACGAGAGCGATATTGGAAAGGACATCGAGGAAATACGGGTAAATGCCGTCGTCAAATGGAGCACCCGGCTGGTGGGGAGCCTGTCCGGAAAAATGGGGGTCGAGATAATCGACGACTCGGGGGAGGCCGTCAAAAACATTTACAAAGGAAAGATCAGTAAGCTTATCAAAGAGTAATGCTTCTAAATCATCGCCGACCGTTTACCCTCACCGGGCGTTTTCCATAGATATAAGTACATTCGCTTTCGCGCTATAGCCAAAAGCCGTTTCAGGTCCCGCCTGCATCCTAAAACCTAGGGGCGTACGCAAGGTTCTGCAGCCAGAAATCTATCACGTACTCGATCCTCGGAAGCAGCAGCGACCGGTACTTGTCCAGGTCAGGCAGGTGCACCCAGCGGCATTCTATAATCCCCTCCCTGAACTGTGGGGCTACATCCGAATCCTCGCCGTGATAGTGGACGAGATACCAGTGGGTCTTCTTCAGATATTTTGTCTTCTCGTGCCTCGTGGTATGCCATGTGGACACGAGCTTCCCTTGAATAGTGAGCTTGTTCTTGTCGAGCCCGGTCTCCTCGCTTATCTCCCTGAGCGCGGTCTCGAGAGGGTCAGAGCCCATCTCGAACCTGCCCTTGGGAAGGTCCCACTTCCCGCGCTTGAATATGAGGAGGATGTGGTAGTTGTCGTTATAAACGAGCCCTCCGGCGGACCTGACACGAGGCAGGTTTAACGTATTGGCTAATGTAATATCTTCATCCATTTTGCGGTCCCGTCAGTACGTCCTGAGCGTGGAGCTTCTGCTCGTCGGCCAGTTCTTTCAGCACTGAGTATTGTAATTTGTTGAGTCCGTCGAACGCGACTCCGCTTATCTCTATCGTATGCGTCTCCGTCACGTCCTCGCCGGTGAGGGGTACGAATTTCTTGTTCCCGTAGAGCCTGACCGTGTAGAGCATGCAAGTGAGCCTGGACGTTTTCCTCGAATTCGAGTTTATAAGCACCCACGGCGACTTCTCGGACGCCGTATGGGAGAACATCTGTTCCTTGTACTTCGTGAAAGTCTCCCATTTCTTCCGAGCATTGTAATCGTTTTCCGAGAATTTCCAAAATTTAAGAGGGTCGGTCAGGCGCTCCTGGAAACGGTAGAGCTGGTGCTCGGGATCCACGGACAGGTAAAACTTCACAAGCTTGAGGCCCCCGTCTATGAGCTCGTGCTCCCAGTCAAGCACCTTGCCTATGAAATACTCGTACTGTTTCTGCGTACAATAGCCCATTGTCGGCTCTATGAGCGCGCGGTTATACCAAGAGCGGTCGAAGAACACCACCTCGCCCGGTTCCGGCAGGTGCTGCTCGTACCTGTGGAACCAGTATTTGGACTCTTTTGGCGTCGGCACATCCAGGTCCACTATACGGTAGTACTTCGGCATGAGGTTCTGTGTAAACCTGAGTATGGTAGAACCCTTGCCCGCGGCGTCGCGGCCGTCAAAGCAAATGCACCACCTCTCCACGTTCTTGGCTATGCTCTGCTGTATCAGGAGCAGCTCGAGCTGGAGACGCCTCTTCTCGATATAATAGTCCTTGAGGCTGATCCCCTCATACGGGGATTCGATCATTTCTACTCTGTCACCCATAATCTTTTTCATGCAGTAACTCCTCCGTATCTTCCCTGACGCCGGTCATTCCCGGAAAAAATTTTCCGAACAGGTTCCGCGAAGCGTACATATATCGATTGCAACTCTCCCCTCGTAGTTAAATTCGGGGCGGTGAGTATGATTTAATTTACATACAGACACGGTTTAGTTTCACTTCGGCAGGTTGGATTCGCTGCGTCAATTATTATATAAAAATACACCTGTTATTTCAATTCCCATCTTGTTCATTCGCAGGCCGACACGCGCAGACCGAGCGTGACCGGCTTCACGCTTTCATCCGCCCGGGCCGCCGATAAGCCCGGCAATCCGTTGCCGAATCCGCATATAAGCAGTATCATTAGAATTATACGGGTCAATGTTAAGGAATCGTTAAGACGATACGAAAAGGAGATTCTAAATGAAAAGTCTATTGGGAACGGCCGGGATTTATGTATGTTTGCTCGTGCTCGGTTCCGGTCTTACCTGTACGGTTAGCGGCGCCCTGGCCGGGGATTTCGCTCCGGCAGCCCCCGGCGGCGGGATGACGCTCCAGATAGACCCGGAGACGGAAGACCTCGATCAGGTATCGGAGCCGGTGGGTGATATATCCGAGCAGCCCGTAGGGGTACCGACTGAGCCTCTCGACGAGGTATCGGAAACGGACGACCAGGCCTCGGAAGAGATAGGCGACGACATAGCCCCCACCGAGCCGCTCGATGAGGTTTCCGAGACCGACGACCAGGCCTCAGAGGAAGTTGGCGCGGACTCAGAGACGGCCGAGCAGGCTTCCGAGATACTCCCCGCCGCTCCTGAAGGAGAGGAATATCCACTCGAAGACCAGGCGCCCGTTCAGGAAGAGATGCCTCTCGGCGACAGGGAAGCCGAGGGAAGGGGATTGGGGGAATAGCGCACACACTGTGTGTTCTATGATTCTATCCATCTGCAACAGTTAATCCACCTATGGAGATGGTCTGTTCATCCTGAGCTCGTAGAGGGGTGGAATTAATCCGCTCACACACATACAGTGTGGCACACAATGTGTGCTCAGATACGATCCCACCCTTCCTCCTCAGCTCTAACTATGTTTTCATTTGTCAGCGGCGACTCGCCGCCCGCTCATCCTGAGCAGTGAGCCGGTCGCACTCTATCAGTCCGCCAGGCTTAAATAACTAATCTGAGCGGGTTAATTCATCGGTTCCGAAAAATCGGCCACTACCGGCTTGACGAGCTTCTCGAAATCCCGGTAACTCATCCTTATCATGTCGGTATGTGTCCCGGCATTGAACACGATCTCTTCATCGTCCGAGAGCGCCTTTGCTACATAGACCGGCAGGCTGTACAGGTTCCCGAACGGAGGCATCGCGCCCACCTCGCAATCAGGAAACATTTTTTCGAACTCTTTCTCTTCGGCGATCTCGATATGTTTCCTGGACATAGCGCTCCTCAAGCTTTTCAGATTGATTTTAAAACACGCGGGCAAGACCACGAGAGCGTAGCCTTCGTCTGTTTTTACGACCACCGTCTTAGCCAGCTCCTTTCCCGGGACGTGCGCGGAAGCCGCTGTCTCCTGCGCTGTAAAGGCCGGACTATGATGAAGCTTCCGGTAATTGACCGTGTTGCCGTCCAGATAGTCCTCTAATCTTTTAAGCACACCCATGTTTATCACCTCCCTCTAACCTCAGCCGTTATCCTAATAATTATTATATATCATTTCGCCGCCCCGGCGAAATTAGGAAGTTCCCCTGGGCCGCAGCGAAAAATACTCACCCCTTTACAACGCCTATCGGTCTCAGGCGCGCGACCTTATTCGCTATGCCTGCGTTGTGGACCACGTCGACGACGTCGTCTATCAGCTTATAGGCCTCGGGCATTTCCTCGAATACAGTCTTCCTGCCCCTCGCCATGACTATTATCCCCTTCTCCCCGAGCTCCCCGATTATGTCCCTCCCCCTGCCGAGCTTGAGCGCCTTCGTCCGCGAGAGCACTCGGCCCGCCCCGTGGCAGCTGGAGCCGAAGGTTTCGTCGAGCGCGGCCTCCGTGCCCACTAGCACGTATGACGCCCTGCCCATGTCCCCGGGTATGAACACGGGATGGCCCACGTCTTTATATATTTCGGGGATCAGGGGATGCCCCTTGGGGAACGCCCTCGTTGCGCCCTTCCTGTGGACGCACACCTTTTTCCTCTCACCGTTCACCTTGTGCGTTTCGAACTTGGCGATGTTGTGGCTAACGTCGTAAACGAGGCTGCCGCCGAGCTCGTTAGGCCCGATACGGAATACGGAATAGAAAGAGTCCCTGACGAAGGACATAATCACCTGCCTGTTCACCCAGGCGTAATTTACGGCGGCGGCGAATGCCGAGAGGTACCTCCTCCCCTCTTCGGATCTAATATGAGCGCAGGCGAGCTGTTTGTCCGGGAGCTCGAGGCCTATCTTCCTCATGTATGAAAGCATGACGTCTATATAATCCGTGCAAATCTGATGGCCGAAACCCCTCGAGCCGCAGTGTATGAGCACGCACACCTGACCTCTGAAAAGGCCGAAGGAGTTGGCGACGGACGGGTTAAATATCTCGTCCACCACGTCGATCTCGAGAAAGTGGTTTCCCGAGCCGAGGGTGCCGATCCCGTCCTTTCCCCTCTCGTAAGCCCTCTCGCTCACGGCGGCCGGGTCCCCCCCGGCGAATGTGCCGTAGTCCTCTACCCTTTGAGCGTCCTCCTTCTCGCCGTACCCTTTATCTATCGCCCATTTGATGCCCTTCGATATTATCTGTTTATAATCCTCCTGAGAGAGCTTGATCTTCCCCCCTTCGCCCAGCCCGCACGGGACGCGCCTGAATATATCGGTGACGAGGTCTCTCAGCTGAGGCTTCACCTCCGCTTCAGTGAGGCTGGTCCTCATGAGCCTCACGCCGCAGTTTATGTCGTAACCAACTCCTCCGGGCGATATGATCCCGTCCTCGGCATCGAACGCGGCGACGCCCCCGATAGGGAACCCGTACCCCCAGTGTATGTCGGGCATGGCGATCGAATATTTCTGTATCCCCGGGAGATAAGCCACGTTCATTACCTGCTCGAGGGCCTTTTCCTCCCTTATGGCTTCGAGCATCTTTTCGGTCGTGTAGACCCTCCCGGGTACGAGCATGCCTCCCGTGCGCGGGATCTCCCAGAGGTAGTCGTGTATCTTCCTTACTTCTATCCTGTCATTCACCGGACGCTTCTCTTTAAAAGTAATTTATTGCAATTCCGCCGCCTTTCTTACGCATGTTCGCATTTAAGGCGCGATAATCCCGTATTTCCCCGACTTCTTTCTGTAGATTACGTTTAAGTTCCCCGTGTCCTTGTTCCTGAAGACGAGAAAAAACCTGTCCTCGTCCTGGAGCACCATCAACGCTTCTTCCGCCGTAAGCGGTTTCTCGACCGAGAGCTTTTCCTCCGATATCAGCCCCGCCTCGCGGACAGGAGGCTCCTCGCTCCTCCTCTTCGCCTTCTCCCGCGCGATGTCCTTCCTTACCTCGATACGCCTCTCCTTGAGACGGTTGAGCTGCTTGTCGATATCGTCGAGTGTGAATTCGAGCGACATGAACGTATCGTTCGACTCCTCCCATGCGTGGAGCGCCCCGCCGCCGGGTGTCTTGAGGTAGAGGTCAATGTCGACACGGTGCCTCTCCCTGTGCTTCTCCACCGTGAAAGTTACTACTGCCTCGACCTCTCCCTCTCCCATCTCTTTCAAGTGCCGTTCCAGTTTCGAGAGGCCGTGTTCCGTTAAGCTCCTTATGTCTTCCGAAATCTCGATTCCCTTTCCAATGAGCTCGATATTCATATATTCACCTCTTCTATTGTAGTTAATCGGCGCACATCTACAAACACCGCACCAGTACGTGCACTATTTCCGAATCACGTAAAAGCCGTGTACAAATCTCATTTTCTTCACGTCTCCGGTCTAGAACGATGAAGACACAGCTATCATATTACGGTCATCATATTACCGATTTGCAAGTTTCATACCAAACCATTTCTGTACATAACTTATCGATACCACTTTATAAATTCAATGCAGTCGAGTGCCGAGTGTCCTGAAAACTTACACATATATTTTCACGGGCAGTGTTAATAATAAAGCAATGTGTATAAAACTGTCTTAATGTATCGGCTGCGATAGGTAGACCGATGAATATCCGATCAGCGACAAAAAGGATGTCTCGAAAGACATATTGGCACGAACCGCTCAGACGTTTCCAATAGTTCGCAGAAAATAAAACATGCTCATCTACTCCCTTCTTTATACCAATCCTCGTTAAATTCTATATTCTCGGCCACCTCATAGGCTTTTTCTCTCAATTCGGGGTCTTTTTTCTCATCGACAGAAACATGAAGGAACATTACTTCATAATAAAAGGCGTTCCTGTCCTTCTCGAGATTGTCATACGGACCCTCGAACACGTAAAATTCGACCACCTCATAGAAATATTTATCGCTCGGCCTGAGCTCTTTATCACGGAACGTCGTCGTAGGGCCGCCCGCCTTGAACTGGAGGCGCTTGGACGATATGAAATCATAACCGGCCTCGGCGCAGATACCTTCGATACCCTCACACGTTACCGCTTCATAATTTACGACCTCGATCCCGAGCTCCTCATTCTTTATTAACTCCCTGTCATGGTAATTCTTAACCCAGTTCCGTAGATATTCGTTGTCGAGCTTATCGCTCCATTTCCTCAACCCGGTAGTGATGTAGATAAAGTATAAATCCTCCTCGTCCCCGCTCGCGAGCCTGAGCCTGTTCGTGCAAAGCTCGGCGCCGTAGAGATTCTCGGTCCAGTGCTTGTCCACGTACCACTCCCCTTCCGCGGGGGGGATCATCGATATACAGCCCCTCTCTACCCTCTCCGAAGAGTCCTCTATCAGCACATATTTTGTGGACGCGCAGCCGAACAAGAAAATAACGGGGGAAATAAGCGACATCAAAATGGAAGCGGCTCTGGTGGTCATGTCATAGCTTCTGAAAAAGCCTTATCGGTCTCGACCGTGTAAGCCAATCCGTTAAATATGATACGATGCGCCACTTCCCCAATATAAAGCAAACCGCTTTCGGTTGTCAATAGTACGGGAACCACCAGGTAAGGAACTAGACAGGTTCTAAGATACCCTGCTCTTATACTCGTAATAGAGGAGCGGCACCATAGTTCTGGATATAAGCGTCGCCGCAACCTCCCCCGCCATAAGAGAGATAGCCAGGCCCTGAAATATCGGATCAAAAAGGATTACGGACGACCCGACGACTACGGCCGATGCAGTAAGCAGCATAGGCCTGAACCTTATCACTCCGGCCTCTACCACGGCGTCCCCGAGGGCCGTACCCTCCGAAAGTTTGAGCTCTATGAAATCTACGAGAATTATCGAGTTCCTGACGACTATGCCCGCGCCGGCAATGAAGCCTATCATCGACGTAGCCGTGAAGAACGCGCCCAAAAGCGCATGCCCCGGCAGTATCCCGATGAGAGAAAGCGGTATCGGGGCCATAATCACCAGAGGTACGACAAAAGACCTGAACCACCCGACGATCATCACGTATATCAGCACGAGAACAGCGGCAAAAGCTATCCCCAGGTCCCTGAACACTTCATAGGTTATCTGCCACTCTCCGTCCCATTTCATCGAGTACACGTCTTCGAGAGGGGGCTGGACGGAGGAATACTGTTTCAGTACATATCCTTCCGGCAGCTGGAGGTCATTAATCGCGTCCCCCATCCCGAGAATCACGTAGACCGGGCTCTCCGCCCTTCCGGCGACGTCCCCGATCACGTAGACGACCCTCTTCAGATTTTTACTGTAGATCGTCTTGTCCTCGAACGTTTCTCTGACCTCAACAAGCTCAGAGACGCTCACCTGGCCGCCTTCGGGCGTCGTGACCCCTATCTCCTTCAGGCTTTCTATACCGGCCCTCTCGGGGAGGGGGGCCCTCAAAACGAGCTCGACCGGTTCTTTGTCCCTCTCGGCGTGAGCGAGTCCGACGGGGCTTCCTGCGAGCAGTATCCGGAGCGTTCTCGCAATATCCTCGGAGCTTATGCCGTTCCTGGAGGCCTTCTCCTTATTCACCTCGAATACGGCCTTTTTCTGATCGTCCTCGACGTACCAGTCCACATCGACGACGCTTTCGGTTCCTTCAAATATCTTCATCACTTCCCGGGCAATCTCCGTCTGTCTTTCCGGGTCCGGTCCGTATATCTCGGCGACGAGAGTGCTCAGCACAGGGGGTCCGGGCGGCACTTCGGCGATCTTTACCCTGGCGCCGCGTTTATCCCCTATCTCCTTAATGCGGGGCCTTATCCTCTTGGCAATGTCGTGGCTCTGGGCGCCCCTCTCGCCCCTGGGAACGAAATTCACCTGTATGTCGGAGACGTTGCCGCCTTCCCTGAGAAAGTAGTGCCTCACGAGGCCGTTGAAGTTAACGGGGGCGGCGGTTCCGGTGTATAGCTCATAGTCCAGGACCTCAGGCACCGTCCCAAGGTAATCCCCTATCTCCCGGGATACGGCGGCTGTTTCCTCGAGTGTGCTCCCCTCGGGCATGTCTATTATCACCTGAAGCTCGCTCTTGTTGTCAAAAGGCAGCATCTTCACAGTGACGGCTTTGAAGAGTACGAGAAGGCATGAGGCCGCAAGCAGTATGGCTACCAGGGCGTAAGCCTTGACTCTCTTTTTACCGCTTCCGAGAAGCCCTCTCAAATTCCCCTCGTATATCCGGTTAAGCCTTTTCAACAGCCGGCCCTCTTCCTCTTCCGGCTTACCCGACTTCCTGACGCCCCTGAGCACGATGTAGCTCAGCCACGGGCTTATTATGAACGCGATGAAGAGCGAGATGAGCATCGCTGCCGACGCCCCTATAGGTATAGGTCTCATGTAGGGGCCCATGAGACCCGACACGAAAGCCATCGGAAGGAGCGCGGCGATGACCGTGAACGTCGCGAGTATAGTCGGGTTCCCCACTTCGTCGACCGCTTTTACCGCGACTTCGGCGCTCACGCCTGACATCTTGAAGTGTCTGTAAATGTTTTCCACGACAACGATTGCGTCGTCGACGAGTATGCCGATCGAGAATATAAGCGCGAAGAGGGTCACTCTGTTGAGGGTGTAGCCGAATATGTATGTCACGAATATCGTGAGGGCTAGAGTCACCGGTATCGCAACGAGCACGACGATAGATTCCCTCCATCCGAGGGCGAGGGCGATCAGGAATGTAACGGAAAGGGCTGCGATAAACATATGCTTCAGGAGCTCGTCCGACTTCTCTTTCGCCGACTCGCCGTAATTCCGCGTCGTCTCTATCTCCACTCCCTCGGGTATGACGCCCCCTTTCATCGCTTCGAGCTTGTCATGCAGTCTCTCGGCTATATGTGTAGCGTTCGTGCCCTTTTTCTTAGCGAACGATATGGTGACCGCTTCCGAAATCCCTTTCCTGTGTTTTTCCGATGCGCTGCCGAACCCTATGAAGACGTACTCGGACGGCTCTTCGGGTCCGTCTGTTATCGCCGCTACGTCACGGAGATATACCGGGCGTCCGTCACGGACACCTACCGTTACCCCGCCTATTTCGTCCGCGTTCCTGAGAAAACCTTCCGTCTCGACCACGTACTCCCCGCCTGCGGAGGGGAAAGTGCCGCCTTTCAGTGTGTAATTATCCTTATCGATCGCGTCTGCTATGCCTAAAGGGGCGAGCGAGTACGCCTTCAATTTAACAGGGTCGAGAGTAATGCTTACCTGTCTTTTCTGTCCCCCGATCACCTTGTATTCCGAGACTTCGCTGTCCTTCTTGAGCTCCTCAGCGACTTCGTAAGCTACCCTTCTCAGCTCATAACCGCTGTACCTGTCGCTCCACAATGTGAACGTCAGGATCGGCACGTCGTCTATGGATTTCGGTTTTACGAGCGGCTCGGATACTCCGGGAGGTATCATGTCGTAATTGGACATGAGCTTGTTATAGAGCTTTACGATACTGTCCTCCATGTCCTGGCCGACGAAGAACCTCACCGTCGCAATGCTCATCCCCGGTTTGGACATGGTATAGAGGTATTCGACGCCTTCGACTTCCCATAGAAGCTTTCCCATGGGTCTGGTAACGCGCTCTTCCACCTCGGCGGACGAAGCTCCGGGGTAGGAAACGAAAACATCTACCATGGGGACGACAATCTGGGGTTCTTCTTCGCGGGGAGTGACGATTACTGCGAATATTCCGAGGGCGAGGGACGCGATTACAACCAGCGGCGTGAGCTTGGACTCTATAAACGTGCGGGCTATTCTGCCTGCTATTCCCATATTCATAACAGTCAGTTGCCTTCGACAATTCCTCCGTCGGTCGCTCTTTCGGCCCCTTCCACTATCACGACGTCGCCGTCCCTGAGCCCGGACAGCACCTCTATACCGCCGTCATATTCCCTTCCCGTACGGACGAGTCTGTAAGTCGCGATCCCGTTTTCATCCACTGTGTAGACCCCTTCGAGCTGACCTTTTTTCACGACGGCCGGGCCGGGAACGAGTATCGCATGCCGTTTGCCCGACGGTATGAGGACCGAAGCATAGAGTCCCGTCTTCAGGGACTCGCCGCCGAGTCCGATCTTCACGAGGAAGGTCCTCGTAGCGGGGTCGATCGCCGGAACGACTTCCGTAATAGTTCCCTCCGTCCGAGTGCCGAGGGCGTCTATGTCCGCATACACGGTCACGTCGGGCTCGAGTTTGCCAACCATCTTCTCGTCAACGTTCACGTCGAGCCTGAAAGAAGAATTGTCTTCCACCCTGAGAAGCACCCGGCCGGGCACCGCCATGCTGCCGACTTCCGCGTCCTTCCCGGTCACGATCCCCGGAACAGGGGCCTTTATCTCCGTGTACCCGAGGTTTATCTCGGCTTCCTCCATGTTCGCTTTGGCCCTGCCGAGGGCCGCGCGCGCACGCTCGAACTCGGACGCCGCTACTTCCTTCCGGGTCTCTATCTCGTCCATTTCATGAGCGGAGATCGCTCTGTCGTCGTAAAGGCTTTTATACCTGCCGTATGTGAGGCCGGCCAGATCTTTATTCTTGGCGGCGGCGTCCAGGTAATGCCGCGCCTCTCCGTATGCTTCCCTCGACGCGAGAGCCCTCTGCTCGAAGTCCCTGTCGTCGAGCGTCATCAAGACGTCCCCTTCGGCTACCCGATCGCCTTCCTTTACGTTTACGGACGTCACCGTGCCCATGACCCTGCTTGCGACGTCGCTTACAGTTTTAGCCTTCACCGTGCCCGATGTCCTGTAATACTCATCGACCTCAGTTCTTCGGACGGTTTCCGTCCTCACACCCTTGATGATTTCCCTGTCGGCGCCCTTTTTATCGGAGCCGTCTCCGCAGGACGTAAATAATAGAATCAGGATTAAAAGCGCTTTTATATGTTTCATGTCGTTAGGATGGGTTTAATCCGTTATTCCTAAATCCTCCATGATCGTTCCGCTCTCGAACGACAGTCTCGCGACGGAGATCAGATACCCGTTCCGTTTCGCGACGAGATTGGCTCTCGTCCTGTCGAGGTTGAGCTGCGAGTCCAGGAGGTCGAAGAAAGGCGAGAGCGAGTTCTCGTACCTCTTCCTTACGAGCCGGGTGCCTTCCGAGGCCGTCTCGAGTGATTTTTCCGCAAGCTCTACGTTCTTCTTCGCTTCCTCCACGGCCAGATATGATTCATACACGCTGAGGGATACGCTTTTTTTCATGCCTTCGAGACTCTGCTCTATCTGCGAGGCGGCGTGGCTCGCCCTCGCCCTCTCGTATTCCCTCCTTCCCCCGTTGAATATCTCCCATCTCAGAAAAGCCGCTACGAACCAGCTGTCGCCCTCGGAGCCGAAGGGTACGTCCCTGTCGTTGAGCTGATACGTCCCCCTAACGCCGATCCTGGGGAGATATCCCGCATCGGCTATGCTCACGCTCGTCCTGGCGCTTTCATAACGGTACCGGAGGGAGGTCACGTCCTTCCGCGAAAGGGACTTCTCGGTGTAGTAGTCGAATTCCCTGAGCGCTATCTCCTCCGTCACGCCTTCCGTGTCAACGGATTCGTCGAGACCGAGGAGGAGTCCGAGTGAGCGCTTCGCGACTTTCAGATTCTTTTCCGTGCTTACGAGCTGTTGCTCGGCTTCCGTTACGGCGGTCTCCGCCCTGAGAGTGTCCGAGTAAAGACCCATACCCGATTTGAATCTCGAATTAGCTATTCTCAGCTGCTCCCTCGCGTCCTCGAGCGCCTTTTGCGCCACACGGACGAACTCCTTTGCAGTCCCGACCTGAACGTAGGTTTCCACCACCCTGAAAGCGACGTACTCCCTCTGTCTGCCGTACTCTTCTCTCTTTGCCATATACTCTTTATTAGCGGACTTCAGCGCGAGCGCCTCCTGCACCGCCAATATGGGCTGCTCAACCGAAATGTTCGTTTCGAAATCGCTCACGGGATCAGGGTTATTGAGGCTCGATATCTCGAAGTCGGACTCCTTGAAGCGCCCCTCGTTCAGCTTTATCGAAAACACCCCTGTCGGGTTGTTCGTGCGGACGAAGCTTTCTTCGAGATTGATTTGCGGAAGCAGATAACTCCGCGATATGCCTATGTCCGCTTTCTCCGCGGAAACGGAGCTCTCGTATGACTTGAGCTCGTTGTTGTTCTCGAGCGCGGTGCCGACCGCGTCCCTGAGCTTGAACACGACCTCATCGGCAATACTGATGCGGGCGAGGAGAAAAAGGAAAAGAAAATAAACCGTCAAATTCGCTATATTTCTTATGTCTATCCTCATCGTTTGATTTTCATTGACTTCGTCGAATAATTCAAGCCCGTTACTTATAATTTACCGAGCGCATTCTCGATCCTTTTTCTCACCTCTTTTGCTATTTCGTCCATCTCGGGGTTGCCTTCGAGCTTCAATGCTGACTCCGGATTCATGGCGGTATTTAAAAAAAACATCAATTATGATGCACAGGCGTATATGCAGAATGCATAGATAACGCTATTCAATACTAAACTGAATGGCAAGACAGGTGCCATCCATCTATATCGTATATTAACAGGAAGTTATAATAAATTTACGGGCACCCGCGAGTGTAAGATTATAGGACAAACGACATATAGCTGTCCTAACCACTTAAGCGAGGGATATTCAAAGCCCGTAATGAATTGAGGTGTGACAAGGGGTAAGGAATGTGGTCGGGGTGAGAGGGATCGAACCTCCGACCTCGGCGTCCCAAGTGAAAAGTAATGCTTGTGTGGATTTGGGACATTTTGCATGACTTTACCTATTGTTCAACATCTTGAATCATCAAAACGTGATCTGCCGAAATGGCTATGTGTTCGGCAACTTCTTGCGCGTTTCGCGAATTATTACCCCTTGCTGCTATTCCAATCACATTATTATGGTTGTCGAATACAGGACCGCCGCTGTTTCCCTCAATAATTTGTTCAGTTATATAGAATCGATTTATAGTCGATTTTACATTTGTTGCATAGATATGTCCCTTTTTAATCGCAATTGTATCACCCGGCGTAAATTTAGGCCAACCAACTAAGGTGATCACCTCATCAGTGTTTGGTGCTACAAATGGTTTTCTAAGCTTTAAAGGTTTATGAGCGCTATGGTCCGCAAAAAAACTTTCGGGATCTTGTAAATCAAGTATTGCAATATCAAATGGATCACCCCTCCTTATCCTGACCATCAATGGATATGGTTTACTCGGTTCTTTAGGATGAATCAACCAAAAGTCGTCACAATCATCTCTTATATCAGGATTAGGGTCTTTATCCAGAACGTGATCGCAGGTCACAAACCCGCCAACATCTTCAAGATAAAACGCTGTACCCATACGCATTCCTCCACCGAAGTCACGTGAGTTTTGGATAACAAATACATTCTGGTTTATGAGATCTAAAAAGCTATCTGTGGGCACGGGAAGTTTCTTTATAGACGGTTCCCTAAGATCATTATATTTTTTTGCCAAAGTAATATACGTCGAAAAACCTATTCCACGGATGGATTTAATAAATTCTAGCCTGCCACGCACAATTTTCTCAATATCAGGCGCTGTTTTAAAATCCGGTATGTAATGTGATCGGTTATTTTCAAAATGTTTCTTAGTGGCTATTTCTAACTCCTCATTTTTCCATGAATTCAACATGGCACGGGTTGTCCGAATAAATCTACGATTTACATTACGCTTTTTGTTTGTAACTAGTCCGGTTACTTCTTGTCTACTCGAACGGGTCTGTAATCTAGTCTTACTCTCGTTAATTTTAAATCCATTCTTTTCTATTATATGCTGTAATTCACGTCCTACTACGAGTTCCTTTCCTTCAGTACCATGAATTTTGATGTATGCGATAGCACGCGGCAATTGAGGGATATTCGTTGAAAAAGTAATATCATCCGCATATCTGGTGTAGCGACAACGAAATTTCTTGGCGAGCTTACGCAAATCACTATCCATCTTACTACACAGCATGTTAGAAACTATTGGCGATGTAGGTGCGCCTTGAGGTAATGCATTATTATTACAGCATATTTGTGCAATTACTGTGGCTAATTTTTCAGGTAGGTTGTAGGGCTGGGCCATGAACAATCCACGAACACGGCCAAAATTAATAGTGCCGAAAAAATCAACCAAATCGATATTCAAGACATAGCGCCGAGATATATGCTGATCCGCATTTGTAATAATGCTTTTGGATAATACAAATCCGTGTGCTGGGTTCTGTGGAACATATATATCTGCAAGTTTTTTAGCCAAATGGCGTTGGATGGTTTTTAAATGCGTTGCAGGGGATGATATTATCCTAGTTCCGCCTGAGCGTTTGGGGATTTCGAAATTCATGTATCTTCTTTCTGCTGGAACTCGGTAGATATGATAAATAAGGTGCTTTTGATATTGTATTCCTAAAAAAGATGCTAATTCACGCGGAGTTTTTATATCAGTTAATTTTTTTGTCATCATTAAAGTGCCAGACAGGAAAAATTCTTACCTATCACGAAAACAACAATGTGACCTAGATAAGCGATCAAAGTTGAGAGGCCACTCATCGCGTAAAGTTAACTTTCTCATCGTGCGAAGCAGGATCAACCTCGCTAGAGCAATTTTGATCCTGTCTGGCATACCATTTTTCAAATCTACTATCGATTATATTTGAAGAACCCAAATACTCCGGTCATACATATTTTCTCCCTTTCATTGCTGAACATCTACAAACATAATTGATCTAATTAGGTTCAATTTTGTTTAATATTTTACTTGAAGACATCAAAAAGAAAAAGTTGTTATCGGTTAAGCGATGTAGTTGAAAATAGGCTTTTTCAAGAGGAAAGTGTTACGCATAACGACAGATTAAAACTATAAGAAGAGCTAAAATTCAATGATTCTGGTCGGGGTGAGAGGGATCGAACCTCCGACCTCGGCGTCCCAAGCGCCGCGCGCTACCAGACTGCGCTACACCCCGACAGAGGAAAAATGATTATACCCATGCCGGTGAAAACAACAAGCCGCAAAACGGACGCCATCATAAGGCCCTGAAGGCTATTCTTATAGGCGGAGTAAGAGTCCCTCCGTCAGGACACCCGCTACCCCAGATACTTGTCGTAAACGTCCTTCGCCCAGAATATCTCCGTCCCCGATGAGAGAAGGGCCGTCTCCATTATTGCCTCGCTTATCTCCTGCTTGCTGATGCCGAGCGCGAGCGCCTTCTTTATCCTGGACTCCGTGCAGTGAGGGCACCTCCCGTGCACAGCCACCGACACCGCTATCAGCGCCTTGGTCTTCTTGTCGAGCACGGTCTCCCCTTCGACCGCGTTATAGAAGCTCCACCAGCCTTCGGCCATCTTGGGGGCGTTCTTCTCGAACCATATCTTGTTGTCGTCAGCCATTTCGCATGTCCTCCTTCGTGATATTCGGCATTCATTCTACAAAGCTCACCCGGGGAGGGCGGGGAATACGCATTTACTTCATATTCTTCATATGCTCTATATACCTCTCCCTGCCGGAGCCGACCTTGTAGTGTGAGTAACCGATGGGATTTTTCTCATAATATTTTTGATGGTACTCCTCGGCGGGATAGAATTCCATTGCGGGCCTTATTTCCGTCACTATAGGGGCCTTATACCTCCCCGACTCCCCGAGCTTCCTCTTCGACTCCTCGGCTATTTTTTTCTGCTCCTCGTTATGATAAAAGATAGCGGTCTTATAGTGCCTGCCCCTGTCGACGAACTGCCCGCCGTCGTCCGTAGGGTCGACGTTCAGCCAGAACACGTCGAGGAGGCTCTCGTACGAGACCCGCTCCGGGTCGTACACGACCTCTATCGATTCCAGGTGTTCCGTCATGCCGTAGCAAACCTCGTGGTAGTTCGGGTTTTTCTCCTTTCCGCCGGTATATCCGACCGTAGTGGATATAACACCCTCAAAATTGTCGAAAGGCGGCTGCATGCACCAGAAGCAGCCCCCCGAAAAGGTGGCCTTCTCATATTTCTTATCGGTCATTTCCATAGTATTCGTCTCCGTAGTATTTGTCTCCGTGAGAAACTGACGGTCTTTATGTAAAAAAGTATACGTTGTATGAAGCGGGTAAAAAAGCCGTGCCCGGCATTTACTTATACGCTGAGACCGGAGGAAGGGATTCAGGATATTTTTGATATAGGGAATAAATAAGGGCCGGGGCAGGAGACGTCCGGGCTTACATGGGACTTTCCCGCATGTTGAGGTCTTTTATCAGCAGATAAACAAACCGAGTATCTTCCTCACGGTCTCCTTATCCCGCCCCTGACCTGTCCTCGTACTCGGGACGTTCGGGCTTTTGGGGAGGATTCTTTTTTAGCAGGTCCGTGATTATCTCTATTGCCTTGTCGAGCTGGGGGTCAGCCGAACCCTTGATATTAGGCGGCAGGTCCTCGATCTTGTAATCCGGGTCGACTCCGTAACCCTCGACCTCCCACTTCCCGTGGGAGTTCCAGAAGGCATATCCCGGCGCCGTAATGTACCCGCCGTCTATGAGACCCGGGTTCCCGCTTATGCCTATCAGCCCGCCGAGCGTCCTGGTCCCGACGAGCGGACCGAGCCCGGCCTTTCTGAAGTAATAGGGGAAGGCGTCCCCTCCAGAGCCCGACCATCCGTTTATCATCATAACCTTGGGCCCGCTATTCGTGACTGTCGGGGTCTTCGAATCCTTAAAATCGCGCACCGCCCAGTAATTGAGAAGAGGCCTGTTGAGAAGCTCTATGAAGCGGTCGGGCACCTGCCCCCCGCCGTTGAACCGCTCGTCTATAATCATTCCCTCCTTCTCCGTCTGAGGGGTGAACTGTCGGACGAGCTCGTTCTGGCCGAAAAAACCGGTGTCCGGGACGTAGACATATCCCACCTTCCCCCCCGTGGCGTTATCCACCTTCTTCTTATTCTCCGCGATGCGGTCGAGGTATCGGAGCTTTTGCTCCTCGGTTTTCGATATGACCTTTACAGTAACCTCCCGCGCGTTTTTCATATCGGGTGCGGAGTTAACGGTAAGGGTCACGGGGCCCCCGTTAAGTCCCTGAAACGCCTCCCAGGGGTCCTTCGCGGGATCGAGGGCTTTGCCGTTCACGGCGAGAATATAGTCCCCTTCCCCGGCCTTAACTCCGGGCTCCGCGAGAGGGGAATATATATCGGCGTTCAATTCCCCGCCGCTGTAAATCTTCTTTATACGGTACGCCTTATTCTTTTTGTCGAGCTCGAAATCTATCCCCAGGAGACCTACCGGCACAGTCTCTGGTTCATCCATGTCGCCGCCGCCCACGTAAGTATGAGAGGAGTTGAGCTCGCCCACCATCTCGCTTATCACGTAATTCAAGTCTTCCCTGTCTACGACGAACGGCAGGAGCATCCTGTACCTTTCCTTTACCGCCTGCCAGTCAACCCCGTGCATACCGGGGTCGTAGAAAAAGTCCCTCTCTATCCTCCAGGCGTCGTTGAATATCTGAGCCCATTCCTTCCTCGGGTCGATAAAGGCCTTCATTCCACCCGTATCGATCTTCCCGTCGCCGGGATTTTTCCCCTCCGCGACGTCGATTATGCCGTAGGTATCGCCCGACCTGTAGAGCGCTTTCGCGCCGTTCGATGAGAGGGCGTAATCGTTTATACGGGGCATCACGGTCTTTTCCTTCCTGTCCCCAAGGTCGAAGAACTGGAGTGTGCCGTTAGGCGGGTCCTGCGAGCTGCCCGCGGGAGGGAACCTCAGATAGACGATCCTGCCTTTCGCGGCATTGAGGGGCCCGAAGTTCCCCGCGTCGACCGGTATCTTAACCGCTCTCCCCTCTACGCCGTCGAAGTCGATAAGGACAGCGCCGTCCTTGCCCGCGTCCTCCTTTTGCGCGTCCTTAGCCGGGGAGTATTCCTCGTCGCTCCGGGGAACGAGAGGGGATGCCGCGTCTTTTCTCAGGGTGAGGGCATAGACCTGGGTCGAGTTCGGATATACCCACGTATCGTCCATGTCGCCGTAAACGGGTGAGAAGCTGCGGTCGGAATAGAAATAGAGGTATTTCCCCTCGGGGTCGAACACAGGGCCGTTGTCGTTATAAAAATCGGTCGTGACCCTGCGGGTGACGCCGCCCTTCGTATCGTATATAAATATGGATTTCAGATTATTCGGGGTGTTCTTCGAGTATGCAAGCCACCTGCTGTCGGGCGACCACGAATATGTGCCGATGTTCTCGAATTCGTCCTTATCCACTTCCTTGGGAAGTTTCTCGCTCGTATCCACGATAAAAAGCCTTCCGGTCTTGTCGCTGAACGCGAGCTTTTTGCTGTCGGGGGACCAGACGGGGTGATATCGGTAGACTTTTCCGTCCTTCGTTATCCTCTCCTCCTGTCCCAGGCCGTTACTGAGTCTCATGTAAAGCTCGTACTCGCCCGACCTGTCGGAGAGATATGCGACGTATTTTCCGTCGGGAGACCACGCGGGGAAACGCTCCGCTACTCCGGATGTATTCGTAAGGTTGCGGACGCTCCCCTCACCCGCCGGGACTGTCAGCACCTCGCCGCGGGTCTCGAAAAGGGCCCTCTTCCCGTTAGGGGAAATAGACATATCCGAGATATTGCCCGAGAGGTCCTTTTGCCGCGGACGCACCTCGGGCAGGTCGTAGGGGACCTCGACCGAAACCTCGCTCACAGTCTCGCCCGAGAGGCTCAGCAGGTAAAGCCTGCCGCCGTTCTCGAAGACTATGTCTTCCGGACCGAGGCTCGGCCACTTCACGTCGAATTCGGTAAAATCCGTGACCTGTCTCGTCTCCTTCGTCCCGGTCTCGTAAACCCACAGGTTCAGCTTCTTCTCCTCTCCTCTATCGGAGAGGAAATAAATCCTGTCCCCGTGCCACATCGGGAGCGTGTCGGTGCCGGGGAAATCGGTCAGCTTATCGAGCGCGCCGGTCGTGAAATCGTATATCCATATGTCGCTCGCCATGCCGCCCCTGTACCTTTTCCATACGCCCCTCATGGGTGACATGTATTCGAATGCCAGCTTCTTACCGTCCGGGCTGAAGCTCCCGAGCTCGCCGTAGGGGAGCGGCAGGGCATCGGGCATGCCGCCCTTTTTCGACACCTTGAAGAGCCTGTTGTAGCGCTGTGTCGGGCTCAGCATGTTCGAGCGGAAGAGTATGTGTTCACCGTCCGGGTACCACTCCGCGACGAGGTCGTCGTCCGGGTGGTGGGTGAGCCTCTTAGGGACGCCGCCCCCGGCCGGGATGACGTATATGTCGGTATTGCCGTCGTAGTTGCCGCTGAATGCGATCCCTGTCCCGTCGGGAGAGAATTTCGGGAATAGCTCCCCGCCCCTGGGCGAGCTCAGTCTGCTCGCGACACCGCCTGATTTCGGGACGACCCATATGTCCCCTGCGTAGACGAAGACTATCCTGTCAGCGCTCACATCGGGAAAGCGCAGCATGAGCGCGTCGGGCGTTGTATCCTTCCCCTTCCCCTTCCCCGCCCCCTCGCCTGCGGGCTCGGCCGAGGCGGACATGATCCCTAATAATAAGCACAACAGCAGTGCCGGCAAAATCATTTTCACTTGATAGCCTCGCGGAGAGGCCGAACATGCACTAAGCAGTTTTTGCGCCAATGGACTCCCGCCGATATATAAATATATTCTCAAAATATAAACTCAATATCATTAAAATATACCTCAGGAAACCGGACGCCCCGGTTCCGAAGCTATAAAGGATACGGACTCAGCCCGTAGTTTGAAAGCATATTTCCTGGAAAATGTATTCTTGGATGAAGGAGGATTCAACTAATAATGGGGGCGGTTACGCCCATGAAACGGCTTTAGTCCTTCCTGCCAATCTCAGAATAGTCCGATTCGAGACTGTCCGCCCGCCTCCGTCTCTCGATCGCGAGCTCGATGAGCCTGTTCACGAGCTCGGGAAAGCTCACACCGCTCGCCCCCCATAGGCGCGGGTACATGCTGATCTGGGTGAACCCCGGAATCGTGTTTATTTCGCTCACGAATATTTCGTTCGTTCCGTCTTCGAGGAGGAAATCCACCCTTCCCATACCGCTGCAGTCAAGCGCCCTGAACGTGCGCACCGCGTAGTCCCTGAGCCTCTCCGCGGTCTCCCGGTCGAGCTCGGCGGGGGCGATGAGCCCGGTCCCCTCCTCGAGATATTTTGCGGTGTAGTCGTAGAACTCCCTGTGGGGTACGACCTCGCCGGGGCAGGAAGCTTGCGGGTCGTCGTTCCCGAGCACGCTCACCTCTATCTCCCTCGGTTTTTTCACAGCGCGCTCGACGATGACCCTCTCCGAGAACCGGCACGAATAATCGACCGCGCCCGGAAGCTCGTCCCCTGACTTGACCTTCGTTATGCCCACGCTCGAACCGAGGTTGGCCGACTTGACGAAACATGGGAGCCCGATCTCTTTAAGTATCCTCGCCCTGAGCTGCTTCTTCCCGGATTCCCAGTCGTGTTTATAAAAACCCAGATACTCCGGAACGGGAAGCCCCGAGTCTTTAAGCAGGGTCTTCATCACTATCTTGTCCATACCCACTGAGGAGCCCAGCACCGATGCGCCTACATATGGAATCCCCATAAGCTCGAACATGCCCTGCACCGTACCGTCCTCCCCGTAAGTGCCGTGGAGGACAGGGAAGATTACGTCGACCTTGTGCTCGTTAACTAGCTCCCGCCCTGAGATCTCGTAGAACGCCGGGCTTGCCGGATTTAAAGAGGGGGTGAGGAAAGAGTCGCCCGAGAACTCGAGCCCGCCCTCTTCGAGCCACGAAGACACGGACGCCCTCCGCCACATCCCGCTCTTTTCTATAAATATAGGGAATATCGCATATTTTCCGGGATCGATGTTCCTGATTATTGACCTTGCAGAAAGGAGCGACACCTCATGCTCCACAGACCTCCCGCCGAATATCACTCCCACAATTATTTTTGACAAGTATGCTATACTCCTGGATATATAGATTATCAGCTAAAATTTACTAACGGGTTACCCAAACCCCGTATCATTGTCAAGACCGGGTCCCGCTTGCTTGCAAATAAAAAGTCTTAATGTAAAATCCAGTCACGGCATTGGAAGGGAATAAAAATCAAGGAGGCTAGAAATATGCAGAAAGTCGTAATTAGCGAACCGCTAAGAACTGCTATTGGGGCTTTTGGCGGCACATTGAAAGAAATAAGTCCGGCAAAGATGGGAGCTACGGTAGTAAAGGAAATTCTCGACCGTACAGGTATCGATCCGAAAGAAATAGACGACTGCATAATGGGGAACATCCTGAGCGCGGGCCAGGGAATGAATATATCGAGACAGATCGCAATAGAGGCGGGACTCCCCGTAGAAACCCCGGCATTCACCATAAACAGGGTGTGCGGGTCAGGCGTCCAGTCAATTGCGCTGGCCGCACAGGCTATCAAGGCAGGGGACGCCGAGGCGATAATCGCAGGCGGCTCGGAGAACATGAACCTCGCCCCCTTCTATCTGCAGAAAGCCCGTTACGGGTACAGGATGGGCATGCCTAAAGACGAAATCGTAGACGGCATGGTGTACGACGGCCTCTGGGACATATTCAACGATTACCACATGGGCGTAACCGCGGAGAACCTCGCGGAATCCTACAACATTACAAAAGACGAGCAGGACGCATTCGCATACAAGAGCCAGATGAAGTGCAAGGCCGCTCAGGATGAGGGGAAGTTCAAGGACGAGATCGTTCCGATCATGATCCCTCAGAGGAGAGGCGACCCCATCGCTTTCGAAAGGGACGAGCACCCGAAGGGCGATACGACCCTTGAGACGCTAAAGGGTCTCCGCGCGGTGTTCAAAGTGGGCGGGACCGTGTCCGCGGGTAACGCGTCCGGCATCAACGACGGCGCTGCGGCCGTACTGGTCACGTCCGAAAAGAAGGCGAAAGACCTGGGACTCAAGCCCGTGGCATCCATCATTGCCTATGCCGTGGGCGGAGTAGACCCTTCGATCATGGGCATCGGCCCGGTTCCCGCGATTCAGAAAGCGCTCGACAAGGCCAAGCTATCGCTCGACGACATCGACCTTTTCGAGCTTAACGAAGCCTTCGCTGCGCAGTCCTTAGCGGTGCTGAGAGACCTCCCGATACCCGAAGAGAAGATCAACGTGAACGGCGGCGCGATAGCGCTCGGCCACCCGATCGGCGCTTCAGGTACGAGAATCCTCGTCACGCTCTTACACGAGCTCGGAAAGAGGAAGAAGGCGAAGCGCGGTCTCGCCGCCCTCTGCATCGGAGGCGGTATGGGTATCGCGATCATAGTTGAAAAGGAAAAGAGTTAACTCAAGACAATCAACCGGGGGAGGGTAAACGCCCTCCCCTTTTACCTTCCCCTTCATACTGTAACCAGTTCAGCGTTTTTTTAATCTGTCTTTGCGAGAAACGAAGTGACGAAGCAATCTCGTTTTCCATACCGCGCCCTCCGCTCAGACTAACAACTGCGGTAATATCGTATGCCTGCTGCGGTCCGCAGCCCCGTTCGCACTGAGCAGGAGCCTGTCCTGAGCTAGTCGAAGGGTCGAAGTGCGGTTGTATATCGCTATTGTCGATCTATTTTCAATAATTGAAGACTAAGGCTGAATCTCCAAAAAATACCCCTGCTCTTTAAAAAGCTTCTTGAACTTCCCGGGAATGGGAACGACCTTCCGCTCGGCGTAATCCATGAACACGATCCCGGTTTTGGCGAGCGCGACCTCCCTCCCCGTCTCCTTCTCGCTCAATCTGTAAACGAGGTCGCAGCCGTACTTGACGAAATCGCACACAGCGACCTCTACGGTCATGGTCTCACCGTAGAAGCTCTCCGATTTATAGACGATCGCGACGTCCGACAATATGATCCCGGGCCCGTCCACATCGAGCTCGGAGAAGCCGAAATGTCTGAAGAACCTGACCCTCGCCTCGTGCGTGAGGGAGAGTATCGAGTCATGCCCGAGATGCCCGCCGTAGTTTATATCGCTTATCCTCAGGCCGATTTCCGTAGAGAACACCGAGCCCCCGGGGAATTCCATCTTTATCCTTGCCATTAGAGTTTCCTTTTAAATATCGATTATCTATTCTCGGAGCCGATTGCGGACAGGGATACACGTCAGGCCGCCGATTTATTTCCATTTTCACGGACTGCTTAAATTACCGGTTGACATCCTGCCGAATCATTTGCTAAATTTGTAGTATACTCAAAGTAGCGACACGGGTGTAGAACAAGCGATGACGATCAGCAAAATCAACTCTGCTTCCATAAAATCGTTCTTCGGGAACCTCGTCCATATGAGCTTCCTCGACCTCGGCAAGGAAAAGGACAGGGACGCGGCCGGGTACCTGATCGACATGCTGACCGAATTCGCCCGGACCGAGAGCCTCTATAAACTCCACGACTCCGAAGGTAAGAATATCCAGACTATCGTAGAAATCCTGCTCGAAAGCAAAAACACTCAGGCCGACAACTCCGGGTATGAGAGGGAAGTGAGGAAGTACGTGGGGGATTTCGCACTGTTCATGAGCGGCATATTCAGGGACCATGTGAACAGGGGCTCATACCTCCGCTACTACCTGAACGAGGGGATGAAGTCATACTTCGTCGTATCACAGCTCGACCTAGAGAGGGGCGAAGGGAACCCCATCATGTTCAGCAAGCTGTCGAGGGAGTTCGAATTCTATTCGGGCGCGCTCGATTACATGAGGAGGGTCTATTTCGGCCCCGAACATCAGGATCCTTACAGGAGCTTCGCCGCCCAGCTTTCCAGGATCAGGCACTGAGGCTTTTCAGATATATACCGACCCGCGCGCCGGTAATATTGCCGTCGATCAACTTCTGAAATACGGGATTATTTCACCGGATATTGCATTCATCGACGCTTCTCTATCCGGGCTGAAGTCCCTCATTATGAAGTGCTCGACGCCCGTGTCGGCATACTCTTCCAGTCTCCCTATTACGTCCCTCACCGAGCCGGCAGCTACGAAATCGAATACGATTTCGCGGGAATAATATTTATCGCCCATCTCCCTGAACCGCTTCAGCATCCCGGTATCGTTGGGCATGATTTTCGTGTATTCGAGTCCCTTGTATTCGTCGTCGATCTTGATATCGTACCCTGCCTGCGTGAGGAGCTCGGGCCATATCAGCGCGTGCTTGATAGGCTCGAGAGACTTGTAGGCCTCGTCCTTGCTCCCCGCAATGGAAGTGAATATATAGAGCGTCTTCTCCGGGCCCGCCGAACCGTCCTCCCTCTCCCGCGCCCCCTCCCCGACCGCGCGGGCTTTCTCGGCGAAGAGCCCGGGCGGCATGGCGTTCGTCACCCATCCGTCACCGTATTTTCCCGCGATCCCGAGGGCCCTCGGCCCCGTGGCGGCAACGTATATCGGGACCCGCTTATCATTCACGGGCTGTATCCTGAGCTCCGCGTCTTTAAGCTTGTATATCTCTCCGTCGAAATTCACGGGCTCCCCGCTCCAGAGCGCGCGCATAATTTTGATCGATTCCTCGACGCGGGTGAGCGGCCTGTCCCACGCTATGCCGTAGGGATCGAGGTTCATCTTTTCCCCGTACCCGACACAGACGAAAATCCTTCCGTTCGAAATCCTGTCCACGGTCGCAAGCCTGTGAGCGAATACCGCGGGGTGCATCCTGTGGGCGTCGCCGACCGTGCCCATTTTTATTTTCCCGGTTTTCATTGCCGCAGCGGTCACCACCGACCAGACCTCAGGGGTTATTCTATTGGCCATGAATACGATATGGTCCGGGAACCAGAGTGTGTCGAACCCGGCGTCCTCGGCGGTTTTCGCGAACCGGATCAGCCCCTCGACCGATTCTCCGGGGACGGGCGCAGTAATGCCGAACCTGATGTTTTTAGCCATTTTTAGAGCCCCCTTTTCTTCACATAAAGCTCAGGAATTATACACAAAAGTATTTTAAACTATTAACTTGATTTTTGTAAAACCAAGAGTTATTATTTCCTACCCAAATACACCACAACATCGAATTCCCCCCAAAACGAGCGGGAAAGAGGCGGAGGTAGACAGATAATGGACAGACTTGAGAAAGACGAGAAGGAACATGCAAGCAAGCACGTCGACATAGAATCGAAGCGTTTCTTCTTCGACGTGAAAGAAAATCACAAAGGCAAATATCTGAGAATTACGGAGCTCAGCGGCGGCAGGTCCTGCATCGTAATCCCGCTCGGCGGAATCAACCTCTTCAAAGAGAGGCTGGGAGAAGTGATTCAGGAAGCCGAGAAGCTCATCGACACTAACGGCAGCATGTAGTCCCCTCGGTCGGCAATATCCGCAAGGGAATTTGCCCGTATCTGCGTACAATCGAAATATGACATTTCCGGCCGTTAGAGCGGAAGGGAGGGTTATATACGGAGTTATGTACTAATCCTTAAATTCCGGAATCGTTTCCCCGCTCAGCATTTCGTCGTAGGTCTCCCTCTTCCTGACTATTCGGAAATCACCGCCTTTTACCAGGACTTCGGGCACTCGGGGCCGCGTGTTGTAGTTGGAGGACATAGCGAAACCGTATGCGCCCGCGCTCATGACCGCAAGCAGGTCTCCGTTCCTTACCTTTGGGAATTTTCTGTCCTTCGCGAGGAAGTCGCCTGACTCGCAGATAGGCCCGACAACGTCGACCTTTTCGACGGCCCCGGCGGGTCCCCTCACCGTAAGGATCTCATGGTATGACTCGTAGAACGCAGGGCGTATGAGGTCGTTCATCGCCGCATCGACTATAACGAACTTCTTCGCCGTCCCTTCCTTCAGGAACAAGACCTTCGTCACGAGCATACCGGCGTTGCCTACGAGCGACCTCCCCGGCTCGAGCACGAGTTTGTAGGGCTTTCCGCCGACGAGCCCCGTTATCACCTGGGCGTACTCCTTCGGATGGGGCGGCACCTCGTCCATTTTGTAGCTTATGCCGAGGCCGCCCCCGATGTCGATGTATTCTATACCGACGCCTTTATCTATGAGATCGTCAGCCAGATTCACGAGCTTCGTTAAAGAATCGACGAAGGGAGTGAGCTCGAATATCTGGGAGCCTATGTGAGCGTCTATGGCGGTGACGCGAATACCGTCCATAGAGCTCGCTTCCTCATAGACTTCGACCGCCTTTCCTATCTCGATACCGAATTTGCTCTTTTTAAATCCGGTAGAGATATAGGGGTGCGTCTTCGGGTCTATGTCCGGGTTCACGCGGAGAGCAACGGGCGCTTTCCTGCCGAGCTCTTTCCCCACCCTGTTCAGAAGGCGAAGCTCCTCGACCGATTCCACGTTAAAGAACAGTATCTCCGCCTCGATCGCGGCCCTCATCTCCTCCTCTGTTTTGCCCACGCCTGAAAATACGACTTTCGACGTGTCGCCCCCGGCGCGCATCACCCTGACGAGCTCGCCCAGAGAAACGATATCGAACCCCGCCCCGAGTCCGGCGAACGCATTCAGTATGGCGAGATTGGAATTCGCCTTCACCGAATAGCACATCAGCGTATCGATCCCGGAAAAGGCGTCCCTGTAGCTCAAGAACGCGTCCCTCAGCACCGCGTAGCTGTATATGTAGCAAGGGGTCCCCGCGGCCTCAGCGATCTTTCTTACCGGGACGTCCTCGACGTAGAGCTCACCGTCTCTGTATTGATAGGAATGGTGCATTGTACGAATTCTCCTTGGAGCAAACTGGGAAAAATTTACACAAACTAATTTAAATGAAAACAGGGATGATTAAAGCCGGAATCTATCCGGAATTAGCAAATAGCCGCGGCGTTCTACAGCTTCCCCTTCAAATAATCGTCCACGTAATCGAGCCTGTCGTTCCCCCAGAACATCTTTTCCCCTATGAATATGGTGGGAGCCCCGAACGCCCCCCGCGCAGCCGCTTTCGAGGTCTCCTCCCTGAGCCTGTCTTTAATATCCTGCTCCCCTATGCGCGCGATAAACCACTCGGGGTCGATGCCTATCCCTGCGACCGCCTCCTTGAGCGCGTCGTCCTTGCTCAGGTCCCGTCCCTCGGTCCAGTATAGCCTGAACAGTTGATGGTTATACTCCGCTAACTTACCCTTTTCGGCGGCTGCGAAAGCCCCCCTCATTGCCTTTACGGTGTTCAGGGGAAATATTGCGGGGAATTTGAATTCCACACCGAAATGTTTGGCGGAGTCCCGGGTATCCTGTTTTATATATGCGAATTTGTTGCCGATCTCAATTGCCGGCTTCACACCGGTATCGTTGAAGAGTCCGCCGAGTAAAAAGGGCTTCCATTCGAGCTCTGCGCCGTTGTCCTCGCATATTTTCTCAATCCTGGTTGAGGCTATATATGTATAAGGGCTGCTGAAATCATAGTAGAATTCGACCCTCTTACCCATTCTTCGTCTCCGGTACGCGTTAGTGTAGATGGGATTATATGAAATAAGGGGTTTAATATCAAGCCTGCGGGAATCCGTTCGGGTTCCGCATCTTCCGCCCCCTTTCCGATTGACCGAGCCCGCTCCTGTGATAAACTCAGATATATAATTATAACCAGCCAAAATGACGAGCAATTTTTCATTCAACGGACTGAGGGTCACGGCGTTTGAAAGCCGGAGGGCGAAGGAGATAGAGAAGCTGATACTCTATCACGGAGGGGTGCCGAGGGTTGCGCCTTCGATGAGGGAAGTCCCCCTGTCGGAGTCAGGCGACGCCCTCAAATTCGCCGGGAATCTTATCCATGGCAAATTCGACATCGTAATCCTCATGACAGGCGTCGGTACGCGCTCACTCGCGGAGGCCGTTTCGAAAAAATACCCGCTCGATGAATTCACGAAAGCCCTGTCTAAAACGAAAGTAGTCGCACGCGGTCCGAAACCCGTGGCCGCCCTAAGGGAGCTCGGGCTTACTCCCGACATCACGGTCCCCGAGCCCAACACATGGCATGATATCCTGACCACTCTCGACAACGAGCTCGGGGTCAGCGGCAAAAACGTCGCCGTCCAGGAGTACGGTATCTCGAATGAAGAGTTCATCGAGGAGCTCAAGAAGCGGGGTGCTATTGTAACAGCCGTGCCTGTATATAGATGGGCCCTCCCCGAAGATACAAAGCCGCTCCGCGAGGCAATCAAATCGATAACTGCTATGAATGAAGATATTTCGCTCTTCACTAGCTCCCAGCAGATTTACCATCTGTTCGATGTAGCGGCTGAAGAAGGTCTCGCCGACCGCCTGAGAGAGGGCTTTAAAGAGGTAGCCATAGGCTCCATAGGACCGACCACGACGGAGGCGCTCGCGAGGTTCGGACTCGCGGCCGATTATGAGCCTGACAGCCCGAAGATGGGGAACCTCATACGCGAGATGGCGAGGAGCGGCGGCGAGCTTCTAAGAAAAAAGAGGACGGCCCACAAAAACGGCGTGGACACCAACAGCTGGCGCCGCGTTCGGATGATATGGAACGGGGACAAGGCTGAAACGAGAAAGAGCATTACAGATAACTCGGCGTTCATGAAGGCGTGCCGCAGGGAAAAGACCGGTTTCACGCCGGTATGGCTCATGCGCCAGGCCGGGAGGTTCATGCGGGAATACAGGGAGCTCCGGGCGAAGGTGTCCTTCCTCGACCTCTGCAAGACACCCGAGCTTGCGGCCGAGGTTACGCTGAGCGCCGTAGACAGGCTCGGCGTCGACGCGGCCATAATATTCTCGGACATTCTGCTCATAATCGAGCCCCTCGGAATAGAGCTCGAATTCTCTAAAGCGGAAGGACCCAGAATATTAAGGCCGGTCCGCTCTGGAAACGCAGTCGACCGCTTGCGGGATTTCGAGCCTGAGACCATGGGATTCGTATACGAAGCGGTCGGCACCACGCGCCGGGCGCTCGACCCGGAAAAGGCGCTCATCGGATTCGCGGGCGCGCCCTTCACTGTGGCGTCCTACGTGATAGAAGGAGGGGGCTCGCGGAATTACGAGAACACGAAGCAGCTCATGTACAGGGACCCCGGGGCATGGCACACGATCATGGAAAAACTGACGGATGCAACCGGGAAATACCTCAACAGACAGATAGCATCGGGCGCCGACGCCGTTCAGCTCTTCGACAGCTGGGTCGGCTGCCTGTCGCCTGACGATTACAGGGAATACGTATTACCTCACATGAAGAAGCTCATTGGCTCGATCGAGAAAGGAGTCCCCGTGATAAATTTCGGCACGGGAACGTCGTCACTACTCGAGATGATGAAGGAATGCGGCAGCTCCGTTATGGGTTTTGACTGGAGGGTCGACCTGGCATCGGCCTGGAAGAGGGTCGGATACGACGTAGCGGTACAGGGGAACCTCGACCCGGTAGTCCTCCATGCGGGTCACGCAGAGATAAGGAAAAAAGCCGAAGACATCCTCGACAAAGCCTCGGGAAGGCCCGGGCACATATTCAATCTCGGCCACGGCATACTCCCCCGGACGCCAGTAGATAACGTGCTCGCGCTCGTGGACGCCGTTCACGAATACACAGCCGGGAAATAATATAATCTCGGAAATAAAGGAAGATCGATAACGATGGGGAATAAATTCGACGCCGTACTGCTGATAGGATACGGCGGTCCCGAAAAACCCGAAGATATTCGCCTGTTCTTGGACATTGTGGCAATGGGACGTCCGATACCGAAAGAAAGGCTTGAGGAAGTCGCTCACCACTACGAACTTATCGGTGGAAGATCCCCGTTCAACGAACTTACGTTCAAACAGGCAAAGGCCCTCGAAAACAAACTTTCCGAAGAGGGTTACAGAATTCCCGTATATGTCGGGATGAGGAACTGGGATCCGCTCCTGGGAGACACAATCAAGGAAATGGCCCAAAACGGAGTCAAAAAGGCTCTGGGGATGATAATGTCGGCGCACCAGTGCGAAGCGAGCTGGGAAAGATACATGCTGAACGTAAGAGAGGGTCAGTTTGAAGCCGCGACCCACATCGAATTCGAATACACGGCGCCCCTATTCGAGCACCCTCTTTTCATCGAAGACTCCGCCGACCGTGTAGCGGAATGCTTCGAGCAGATTCCGCCAGGAGAGAGAAAGGATACGATGATACTTTTCTCCGCGCACAGCATCCCCGTCCCGATGGCGGAAAGCTCTCCCTACGTGGAGCAGCTAATGACCACCGCACGTCTCATCGCGGAGAGGCTCGGTCACGATAAATGGAGGCTCGTATATCAGAGCAGGAGCGGACGACCGCAGGACCCGTGGCTCGAGCCCGACGTATGCGATGTCATACGAGAGGTCGCAAATGATGGTGTGCGGTATACGATAGTACAGCCGATCGGGTTCCTCTGCGACCACGTGGAGGTGCTTTTCGACATAGGGATCGAGGCGAAGGAAGCCGCGGACGAGGCGGGGATAACACTCATCCGCGCCCAAACCGTGAATGACGACCCCAAATTCATAGCGGCCATGGCAGACGCGGTGAAAAAAATAATCGGCTGATCCGGCCGACGCCCGAAACCGTAGTATAGATATATTCACATCGCTCAGGTGAGAAGAGTTATGCCCGCTTATGAATTCGTGACAACCTGGCGCATTAAAGCCCCCCTCGATAAGGTTTGGAATGAAATTTACTATTCGGAGAAGTGGCCCGAATGGTGGAGGGGGGTCGAAGAAGTCACGGAGCTTAAGAAGGGAGACGACCTCGGCATAGGCAGCGTCCGCCGCTACACATGGAAGAGCATGCTGCCTTACAGGCTTACGTTCGACATGGAGACGGTGCGTGTCGAGCCCATGACCGTCATTGAAGGGATCGCGCAGGGAGAGCTCTCCGGCCGCGGGGTCTGGAATATAAAAGTCGAGGGCGATTACGTCACAGCCCGCTACGACTGGCGAGTGGATACAACGAAAGCCTGGATGAACCTGTTAGCGCCGCTCGCGAGGCCGCTCTTCAAGTGGAACCACGACATAGTGATGAGCTGGGGTAGAGAAGGATTAGCAAAGAGGCTCGGCGCAGTCGTAATTGAAGAAAAAGGGGGCTGAGAGTATAATCCCCTGCCCCGCATATGAACACCGTACAGAAAGAAATCACGCTCTCCCCCAAACGGCGCGGGTTCCATCTCGTCACCCGCGAGATCGTCGAGCACCTTAAAGAGCTTTCCGAATACTCGGCCGGCATCGCGCATATATTCATATGCCACACCTCCGCTTCACTCACGATAAACGAAAACGCATCCCCGGAAGTAAGGGAGGATTTCGAAAGCCATTTCAATGAACTCGTACCCGAAGAAGCCCCTTACTACGAGCATACGCTCGAGGGCCCGGACGATATGCCCGCTCATATTAAGGCGTCGATACTCGGAAGCTCGGTGACCGTCCCGGTGAAGGACGGCGGGCTCAATCTCGGCACGTGGCAGGGTATCTATCTATGCGAGCACCGGAACCACGGCGGACCGAGGAAGTTGATTGTTACGATTATCGGTGAGAGAAAGGTATAGTGAAGCGTGGCGATAGTGATATGAATCAATAAGTCGAATTCATCTCCTGCCGATAAAAAAACCGGCGATAAAACCGAGAGCCAGGAGCGCGGCATACTTTTTCCCGTCGCAACAGGGAATGAAGCGGGTGTCCTCTTCGGTCACCTCGATAACCCCGACGGGCTTTGTCCGGACCCCAGCCCCCGCGCCGCCGCCCTCTCTGTCAGCACCCTCTTTCTTATCTTTTCCGGTCTCCCCGAACCCCCCGCCGAAGCCGTATATGACCTTGGCTACCGGGATAATCGTCTTCCCCTGTGCCTCTATAGGCTCTCCGTAAACGGCCTTGACCGCCGCTCCACCGTAGAGCCGCTCCGTTATAGAATCAAAAAATTCCTTTAACCTCATACATAAATCATAACACCATAATTATAAAATATCTTCCGGCGTCAGCCGAACGGGATAGATCGACGAGATAGTTCAATGTACCTGGCGTGAACGTTACGAAATTGTTGTTATGTAACTGTCAAGACAGTATAGTTAATAGCGCATTATCAATATCCGAACGAGAAAAAAGCACATTCCGGAGTATAACCATGGCGGAAATAACACGGAGTAAGACCAGGGTCAGAGGTTTCGAGAACGATGAAATGGACTTTCAGCTCATGCGGCAATTGGGCTCCGCGTCGTTCGGAGGGGCGTCTGTCGGCGAATGCCTCTCTGCCGCAGCGCGCATAAAGGACGGAGACCCGGTAAGCTGGGTGGACGAATTCACGAAGCTCGCCCAGTGGGAGCAGAAGGACGCGCACAAGCGCGCATCCAAGGGACACACTACGAGCGCCCGCGACCTGTTCTTAAAGGCCTCGAACTCCTTCCGCGCGGCCGAGTATTACACCAGCCCCCTCGACCCCAGGCACAGGGACCTAGGTGTAAAATCCCGCGACTGCTTCATCGAAGCCATGAAGTACGTCTGGCATACGTTCGAGGAAACGATGCTTACATATAAGAACATCGACCTCCCCGTCTATGTCATGACCCCCAGCCCGGAGGCGCAGAAGAGGAAGACCCTTCTCATCGTGAGCGGCTTCGACGGAACGCTCGAAGAGGAATACCTGATGCACGGATACCCCGCCCTCGAGAGGGGATACAACGTCGTCCACTACGCAGGGCCCGGACAGATGGACCTTTACAGATTTTTTACGAACACGCATTTCGAGCCCGATTTCGAGAACGTCACAAAAACTGTAATAGATTTTATTATCGACAGGCCGGAGGTAGACCCCGCAAGGCTCGCCCTCATGGGAATAAGTGTAGGCGGATACTTCTCCACGAGGTCTGCAGCGCACGAGCCAAGAATAAAAGCCCTCATCCCGAATTCCCCTATATTAAACCTGCACGATTACCTGAGCGCCTTTATCGGATACGACCCCGCGGAGATACCGGACGAGCAGAATTTCACGGTGGAGGATATACCCAATATACCCGACGAAGTTTTTCCACCCGAAGCGAAATCGAGGACGACGAACCTGATTGTGCGATACGGACAGACTACGTTCAGGGACACGTTTATCTATTTGAGGGAATTCGCCGTAGGCGACGCAGTAAAGAACATCAAATGCCCCTGCCTTGCGCTCGTGGGCTCGGGCGAGGGCGGAGAGCCCGAGAAGCAATTTAACGAGTTCGCCGAAAAAGTCCCGGGTCCCGTAACGAAATACCAGTTCACGGAATTCGAAGGGGCCGACACGCACTGTCAGGTAGGGAACCCGTCCTACGCAGCTGCCGTCGCTCTTGACTGGTTGGACGATACTCTGGACTAAAAATAAGCAAAGGAGTTCTCAACGAGCCTGAGTGAAAGTTCCAAAGTTCAAACAAAAACGGCAGATTTACTAGTATGAAAAACCAATTTATACTATTTCTTATCGAGAGTAACGGACAATAGAACCAAGGTAGGATCATGAATAACGTTTATAACGCAGTAATAAAACAAGACGGGGATTGGTGGATTGGATGGGTAGAAGAAATTCCCGGCGTCAACTGCCAAGAACCGACACGCGAAGAGTTATTGGAAAGTTTGAAAATAACGCTCGAGGAAGCGTTGGAGTTTAATAGACAGGACGCTATCGCAGCAGCAGGAGATAAATATCAGGAAGAGCAAATTCCTCTATGAAGCGGGATCAGTTAGTCCGCTATCTGCGAACAAACGACTGCATCCTGCTTAGAGAAGGCGGACGGCATTCCTGGTGGTTCAACCCCACGCTAAATAAGAGATCAGCTGTTCCAAGACACACGGAAATAAGTGACATTCTTGCAAAGAAAATCTGTAAAGACCTTGGGATCCCGCCTATTAAATAGAAAGATTCAACTAGGAGTCGTTAAATTCAAACAATACAAATACGGGATGAGTGAATTCTATATGTATCCGGACATACCCCTATGAGAAAGATCAAACTCACTTCACATACTTATCAAATTATTTTAACTATAATCATCACATTATCGAGTTTCCACTTCTCAACTATCACAGGTGCCCAAGCCGATTCGGAGAAAAACATGACCGAGGTCATCAAGCTCGGTAAATGGACGGAGCGAGGCCTTACCGAAACAGTGACCGAATCCTCTAAACTCGGGGGCGAGAGCATACGGATCAATTTTATATCGGAGAAATTTCTAGGCACGCCATATGTGGGCTCGACACTCACCGGGGACGTCAACACTCCCGAGGTCTTTACGATCGACCTCGAGGGCATGGACTGCTTCACGTACATAGATTACGTCGAGGCGATGAGCCTCTCCGGGTCGTTCCCGGAATTCAAGGACACGCTCAGGAAGATAAGGTACCGTGACGGCGTAATAGCATTCAGGAACAGGAATCATTTCTTCTCCGATTGGCCCATTAATAACTATGAATTTGTCGAGGACGTGACTTCCGCTCTGGGCGGAGAAAAAACGATGGAGGTTTCTAAAAACCTGAACCTGAAAAGCGACGGTACATATTACCTGCCCGGAATCCCGGTGATAAACAGGACCGTTTACTATATCTCCTCGGACGCACTCGACTCCGCCGTATTGAATAAGCTGATGTCGGGCGACTTCGTCGGCATATACACCGATAAGGAAGGTCTCGACGTCTCCCATACAGGGATCATAATCAAAAAAGACGGCAAAGTTTTCTTAAGACACGCTTCCTCAAAAGAAAAGAACCAAAAGGTCGTCGATGAAAATCTCAGCGAATACATGAAAAATAAACCGGGTCTGGTCGTATACAGGCCTGTAAAATAACGAAATACGAATGATACTCGAACGCCTGAAACCCGATCTGAATACTCCCGAAAAAATCGTAGACGCATACTCGATCTTCTCCTCATGGCTGCTTTCCAATTTTTTATTTTTCTTCGTAATCTTTTATGCCGTTTACATATCCAAGCGGCTTGGAAGCAACATAGGCTCGAACTCGTTCCTGATAGTCATAATCATCGCCATCGCCTTTCTGTACTTTTCCAGGAAATTATCCCGCGGCTTTCTGAAAGACCGGTCGGTGAAGGCCAACCATATCGTATTCTACGTAATGTGCGTTATGAATCTGGTCCTCTTGATCCGGATAGTACTATTGGCTCTTTCGTAAACCCTGCACGACAAAGCAGCCAGGGTGTGAGCCGATACATTAATATGAAAACAAAGTGATGGGAGTATAAGTTGAAGCCCGAAGATTTCGTATTGGAAGCGACAGATTATTATTACAAGGGCGAATTCGACCGCGCGATCGATGCGCTCGATAAAGCGATAGAGCTTAAACCCGATTTTGCGGAAGCCTGGTACAACAAGGGAATAACGTTCTCGGTCATGGGCCGGGTGGAAGAGGAAATAATGGCTTACGATCACGCGTTAGCAATAAATCCGCGTTACGCCGAGGCCTGGAACAACAAAGCCTCCTCTCTGGGAAGGCTCGGCAGATACGAGGAGGCGCTCGAAGCGGCCGTAAAAGCGGTAGAGTTGAATCCGGGGTTCCCGGTTGCATGGTGCAACAAGGGAGCCGCCCTGAGCGCGCTCGGAAAAGACCTCGAGGCTATCGAGGCATACGACAGGGCCATAGCGATACAGGGGAATTACGTCGAAGCGTGGTATAACAAGGCGGTTTCGCTCCACAATCTGGACAAGCCGAAAGGCGCCCTCAAGGCTTACGACAGGACGCTCGAGCTCAACCCCGATTACCCGGACGCGCTATATAACCGTGCGGGCCTTCTCTTGAATGCGGGTGAACGCGACAAAGCCGCCTCCGACCTCAAAAGAGCCCTGAAGCTCGATCCGTCGCTCGGAGAAAAGGCCCTGGCAGATGAGGAGCTAAAGGCTCTCCTCCCTTGATCGAAACTGTTATTTTCGATAAAAAATGCTAATCTTATAATTCCCACACGATATAGAAAGGAGGCATATAATGGCCCTTAACGCAAAAGAGCTGACAGACCTTTCGAAAGAAAGCATGAAAGCCAGACTCAACGCAGATAAAATCCTCGATTTTGTTGACGTAATCAATAAAAACGCGGAAGAGCTCGAAGGCGATCTGGTTCAAGCCTCCGAGGCCATAAAGGAGCTCGCCGACAAGATAGGCCCATATATAGAAGAAATTAAAGACCAGATAGAAACACAGCTCGACAAGCTCCAGGTCGACCCGGAAGAGGCCAAGGACGCTGCAGAGAAGCTCCTCCTCTATCACGGAACCATACATCAGGTGATATCATGGGCGGACGTCCAGAAGAACGCGCACAAGCAAAACTCCTACTGGTGGCGTTACTGGGTGGACGTGCTCGAGAACGTTATGCAGCTTGAAACGGCGAAGCAGGCGAGCGGGAAGGAATAACGCTCCATACACCCATTTCATACCAACCTGTCAGCATAAAGTTATTGCAGTGAACGTTGAATTGGACAAGTCGAATGCGATATAGCCTGTTTAGAACACTTATTCCGCATATCATTTGATATCTATCTCTTAATCTCGAACGAAATATTTCCAAGCCCTCCGTATCGCGCTTCGTAGCGTCCCGGATTCGCGGGCACAACCTTACCCAGCGCGCCCGTTATGAGAATATTCCCTTTCTCGATTTTCCAGCCGTTCCCGAGCACCGAATTCACGAGCCAGAGGAGCGCCTCACGCTGACCGCCCATTGCGTCCGGTCCCCTGCCCCGATAGAGAGTCTCCCCGCCCGAGATGAGTTCGACTGTGAGACCATCCAGATCGTCGTTGGCGAGCGGCTTTCGCGACTGACGCCGAGATAAACAGGAACAAAAAGGCGAACGCAACCAATCCAGTGAGTCTATTATTAATTCTCATTTCGGGAAAAGAAATCCTCCGCAAGCTTAAGCACTTCTTCGGCGCAGCCCCACGATAGCGTAAACCCGGCCCCGCCGTGGCCGTAGTCGTGAATCAGAGCCCTGCTGCCGGGCAGTTCTTCGAGCTCCAGCCTTACCTCCGTCCTTCCCGGGCGGAGCCCGACCCTATGGTCGAGAATCTCCGCATCCGCTAACGAGGGCTCGATCGCAATACACTTGTCCAGGATTTTTTCAGAGGTATCCGGGTCTATACTCAGGTCCCAGTCATTCTCTTCTGCTGTCCCACCGAGAACGCAGTCTTCGTTCCGGGGCATGATGTAGATAGGGGCGAGCTTCCCGGATTCGACGCTGATGATACGCTTGAAGCCAAGATTCTTCACGATGACTATCTGCCCGCGGATCGGAAACGCATTTCCGTCATGACATAATTTCCCTGCGCCGAGGCCGGTGCAATTAATGAGTAACGGCAGTTCTCCCGAGATTTCTTCGAGGGAAGCCGCTTCCCTGTCGAGCTTGTCCAGTACCCCTCCCAACTCTGTAAATCTATTCAGGAGATACCGCATGTATACCGGGGTCTCTATTCGCGGCACTTCAATGACGAACCCGTCGACGTAGCCCGGAGGAAGCTCTCCCGGCTCTGCCCTTCGGAAAGCGCGTACAGCGGATTTCCAGAACGGCTCGTCAACTTCCTGATCGAATATCTTGAGCAGAGGGGACATCGAGATGCCGCTCTCGGGGATAAGGCTCAGATCGACGAACTTACCGTACGAAAATGCCGCCCAGCCGAGAACCCTGTTTTGAGGCGCGACTTTATAGGGGTACCAGTACGCGGGCGCGACGTTCGAAGTTGTATTCGGGGGGAGCGAGTGGGCAGCTATCCTGACATCCACCCCCTCCTCCAATAGCCTGACCCCGCATGTGAGACCCGACACCCCGGCGCCCAGTATCATCGCGCTTCTTTCTCTCATATACGGCTACGCTCCTGCTCTCGCACGCTTCACCATCTCCACGATCACTTCCCTCGCCTCTTCCTTGCTGCGAGCCTCCCTGATAAAACCGATCCGCCTGCTGAACACCTCCGAGCCCGCTCTGAGGCGTACATGGAACCCAAGCCTGTCGATAGACGTCATCGAGGCCTCATCCGCGCCGCCGCCGGTAAACCCCTTCGCGAGCAATAAGAGCGCGTCACGGTGGTCCTCGTTCATATGCCTGATTATCCCCTGAGAGTCGTCGGCAAGCGGATCGACTCCGGCCCCGTAATAATCGTCCGCGGTCACCCACCCCATGGCGCCGAAGCCGCCCACGAAATATATATCGGCGATATCCATGCGGTAGAAGAAGAAATCGTCGAAATCGACCCAGTAACTCGCGTTCCCGTAGCGTGAGAGATAAAGCCCCCTCGCCTCTCCACGCTCGCCCTCGGGGACCTTCGACACCCCGCCGATCAGCGTAACGCGCGACGCGTCGAGCGGGTCTCCCTGGGAGTCCGTCTGCGATACGAAAAGACTCGCGCGCGGGTCGCGCTCGAGGTTTTGAGTATGCACGGCCATTGTGCTTATAAGGAATATGGGACGCCCTTTGCCGTCGAGCCCGTACGGCATGAGCGAGCCGAATGGCGAGCCCGGGTGCTTCTTCGAATTAGTCGAAAGCGTCCCCATTCTGTTCCTGTAAACGAGAGTCCTCACCCGCTCCGCATACGAAGGCTCGGGCGCAGGCTCCCGGATTTCCGAAGACGACGTCCATCCGTGCTGTCTCGAAGTGGGTTTGGACATTTTGTTTCTCTCCCGAAGGGTTTCATTTTATGAATAAACTTCAAGCTGCGCTATACAGCCTGCTCTCCCAAGAGCATTCTAAATTATACATCACCGTTTGAGACGCTTTCTCCGTGACGGCGCAATTCGTTCCACTCCGGAATATTTTTATTATTCGATTATAATATCAGCCCATGGTCAAGTTCATCGATGAAGCGAAGATATACGTGAAGTCAGGGGCAGGAGGCAGAGGCTGTGTCAGTTTCAGGAGGGAAAAGTACGTCCCGCGCGGAGGTCCGAACGGGGGCGACGGCGGAAACGGGGGCGATGTCTTCATGATAACGAACGAAAATATGTCCTCCCTCCTCGACCACAGGTACAAGCAGCACTATAAGGCGAAAAGGGGTGAGCACGGAAAGGGAAAGGACATGCACGGTAAGAACGCCGACACCCTCTACATCCCCGTGCCTGTGGGAACGATCGCCAGGGACTTCGATACGGGTGAAGTTCTGGGGGACCTTACCGAAAAGGACGAAACGCTTCTCGTCGCGAAGGGCGGCAAGGGCGGGAAAGGGAACGCCCGGTTTGCGACGTCGACCAACCAGGCGCCGAAGATAGCCGAGCCCGGAGGCGAAGGCGAGGAGAGGACACTACGCCTCGAGCTGAAGCTCCTCGCGGACGTGGGCATAATAGGGTTTCCGAACGCCGGGAAATCCACGCTCATATCCAGGATATCGGCCGCACGGCCGAAGGTCGCCGATTACCCCTTCACGACGCTCGTGCCGAACCTCGGGGTGGTCAGCTACGGGGATGGAAAAACATTCGTTGTCGCGGATATACCGGGCATTATTGAAGGCGCTCATGAGGGCGCGGGACTCGGCATCCAGTTCCTGAGACACGTCGAGCGCACGAAGCTCTTGATTCACCTGCTCGACCTTTCACCGGCCACCGGGAGGGACCCGCTCGACGATTACGAGACCCTGAACAGGGAGCTCGGAGCTTACAGCATAGAGCTTTCCAAGAAGCCCCAGATCGTAGCGCCGAATAAGATAGACATTACCGAGGCCAGAGAAAAGCTCGTAGAGGTTAAGAGATATTTCGACAAGAAGGTTATCACGATTTACCCGGTTTCATCCGCGACGGGAGACGGATTAAAAGAGCTCGTCCTCGCGGCTGTGAAGGAGCTGGAAGGAATGAAATAATATTAATATGAGCCAGCATCCGGTATATACCCAGTTCTAATTCTATCTGATAAAAGATTCGCGGCATTAACTAGTGAAACCTCGTTATATCTTAAAGCAATTGACTTTGCTTCTTCCAATAATCTCTTAGCTTCCTCCGTTTCTCCAAAGTTCCTTAGTTGATTAGCAAAGTTATAATATGTATATGCGATTTCTAACTCATCATTTGCAGAAGCATATATATTTTTTGATAACCTAAAAGCTCTCTTAGCAAGTTGTTTCTCACCTTCAGCCATACCAGCACCAAAAGCCTTAAGATGGATATATCTATGTCCTGCAGCCACACTTATTTGTCTATAAACAAATCCTAATGCTTTGTAACTGTTAATTTCTTTTGCTAATTTCTCTGCTTCTTTAAAACATTTATCAGATGATTCATATAAAGAGTTCAACTTTCTAACAACTTCATCATGTTGCTCTTTTGTAGTCAATGAGATACCAACTTGATTTGCGATTAAATTGCTAGAAGCTGTCTCAAAGTCGAGGTTCGAAAATTGTATCGATATGAAATTTCCCTTATAAGCAAGTAAAACAGCTTTTTCTTGCTTCGCGTTTATTTCATCCGCAAGCGCGATCCCTTCATCACATAAGGCTATTAAATCTTCCTCATTATCCTCCTGTGGCATGTACCATTCAGCAAGTAACAGGATAATTTGTATCTGGGCGACCTTATCAGTAGTTGTATAATATAAAGCTCTTAATCTTGCTTTGTTTTCTAAAGATTGACCGCTTTCAAGAATGTCTAAAACCTTCTTATATTCCTCCAAATTGACCCTAGATTGCGATACATCAGAATCAACCTGATCATGTTCCAGTCTGTTTGTCACTTCTGTCAAATTTGCTTCCATTTCTTCTACTTGTTTTTCTAGACTAGTCTTGCTACTATCCAATATTATTGTGTTATTATTTCCGATAACTATATGACCTTCGGCTTTAAATTTGCCCTTCACATCAAAAGAAGGAGTTTGCTTTTTATCAAAGAATTTTCTGAAAATCCATTTAAATAGTCCACTAATCCAACCAAAGAAAATTAATAGAATAGGAATAATTATAGTAAGTAGACCTTGATTCTCATTAGCCCATTTCCCAATATCGTTTAACATGGTTATTGCTTAGAATCACTCTTGACTAATTTTTTGCTATGATTTCAATTAATTCATTCTATAATAGAATTTATACTACTTTCCCCATGATTAAAAACAACTCCTAAAAATAGAATTTAAACCTTATGACATTTTGGCTTACAACGAGTTATTGTTCTTTAATAATCTGAAGTGTTCAAGGGGGGTTAAGCTATCAGTTTAAATTGATGGTTCAGGAATAGAACTTTTAGTCGTTACTATTGATCTGCAACAACTAGAAAACCTTAGTCCCGAAGAATCATTATATTTCTGGTGGAATAGCTGCCAATCTTAATCCAACATGTAAGATCAGATCCGGGCGCTATTACATCTCCTCGGGAGGGCAATCGTCGGCAAAACAGGCCTCGAACACAGCCATCATGCCGTTATCCTCGTGCTGCCCGATGTGGCAATGGTAAACAGCCTTGCCCTCTATGATCGGGTTCGTGAAATCGATAACCACCACGACTTCGCCCGGCCCTTCAAAGTCCGGGTCCTGTCCCTGATAAGGCAGGTTCACCGTATCCTGATGTCCAACGAACGGCTGCTCCACACCGTTAATCTCGCACACCTGAAAGTCAGTGAGGTGAATGTGGAACACGTGGAGCTCCTGCGACGTATTTTGAAGCGTCCACCTCTCGAGGTCTCCTATCCTGACGACCGTATCGACCCGTTCGGGATCGAATTCCTGACCGTTAATAAAGAATGTGTCCCCGTCCTCCGTTTCTGAGAATACGAAATTCCTGCTCCTCTGGACCGGCTGATCGCAGAGATTCTCCACGACCGGGAATTCGGCTTGCGAAATAGGCAGCTCGATCGGGTCCTCGACAGGGTCGCCCTCGACGACCATTGTCAGCACAGTCTCACCGCCGTACTGGTCACCCTGGGGCCCGGTGCTTATCTTCTTCGCCCTGAGCTTGTAAGTCCCCGGTTCGCCCCCCTGAACCAGTACCCCCACCCGGGAAGCGGTCGGCATATATTCCTCGTCCTTTACCACTGTCTGGTTATGCCTGTTCCCGTCTCGTTCAATTTCATAGAACATATGGCCGTCGAGCACGAGGTTATAGTAATGGTCAGCGCCGATGTTGGCGATGTGCCAGAACTGCGTCTCGCCCGGGCGTATAGTAAGCACAGGGTTCGTCTGTCCGTTGACCGTAGGGTTCGTAGGCGCGCTGATATCTATATCAGCCCCCTGCGGCACCACGCCGTCTATTATCTGCACGTCCTTCAGATACATGATCTGCTGCTTGATGCCCTCTAGCTGAGGGAATGGGGCGAGCACTCCGTTAACGATGAGCCCCCCCGAAAGCCCGCTCATGATCTGATATTCCGTGAGACCGAAGAGGTGGGCGTGGTAATAGAACATTCCTTCCGGGTGGTCTTCGGGGATTTCGACTTCGTAGTCGAAGCTTCCCGAGGGCGTTATCATGATGAATATATCGTCAGAAGGGCTTAAGGGGCTTACGTTCATGCCGTGATAATGGACGTTGGTCATCTGGTCGATAAAGTTTCTCACCCTGAGCCTTATCGTGTCTCCAGGATTTACCCTCAGCACGGGGGGGGTATAGAGACCGTTATAAGTGGGGCTCATGAATTCTTTACCGTTCACCTCATTCTGAGAAAACAGGACATCGAATTCTTCGTCGATCACACCCCCCACGCTGGATATGATGGGAGGGTTCCGGAAGGTCTCTCCGAGAGGCTTATGCTTGTTGTTCTCACAGCCGCTTACCGACAAAAATGAAATAAAGAAAACAATTAACAGTGTGACCGCAACATTGGAATAATTTCGCATACATCCTCCTGTCCAAATCCTTGGTTATCTACATTTTAGGGACATTTTATTTTTCACGCAATACTTTTTTTATATCGCTTGCGATACTTGCGGGCTCGAGGAGATAGTGAGGATAAGTCAGAAGCAGCGTCCCGTCCCTGTCAATGAGAAATACGGTGTTCGTGTGGGTCACGAGATACCTGTCCCAATGGTCCTTCTCGCTCCTCCCGTAGACCTCCTGGTGCTTTACAACCGTTACGCCGTAATCCCTGGCGGCCTTCTTAATCCCCTCCGGAGAGCCCGTAACTCCGATGAAGCTCTTATTAAAATATGGCACATATGTTTTGAGCCTTTCCGCCGAGTCCCTCTCCGGGTCGACCGTAATGAACAAGACCTGCACGTCTTTCGCTTTATCCCCCAGATTCTCCATCACTTGATTTAGCTTTGAGAGGGTTACCGGGCATACGTCCGGGCAGTTCGTGTACCCCCATTCTATGAGGACCACCTTATCGCGGAACCTTTTGAGGGATATGGGGCGTCCGTCCTGATCGACCAGATTGAATTCGGGGGCCTGCCTCTTGTAAGTCTTACCGAAGTATTTCTCCGCAAGGTCGTAATTTAGAAGCACGTACGCAAGGAAAGCCCACCCGACGACTGCAGCTGCAAGTATCGATAGTAACAGGAGTTTCCGTTTCATAGAGTAGAATTCAGTACATTATAACCCAGTGTCCGTAAACAATGGAGGGCTGATTTATATGCCCGGAATATATTATTGTGGAATATACAAACGACATTGATTAAACTTTATCATATGAAAAAGAGGGGATATTTATTATTTGCTTTGATGATCACGTTCATCGGTATGGAGTCTTACGCCCAGAACCCGAACGATTCGGATAAATTCAGCTATGACAGCAACCAGGTCCTTCACCCGGAATGGTACATAAAAATAACGGACTGGTCGTTCTATACGGCTGCGAGGGTCGCAATACTGAGCTCCGTCACGATTGAAAACACCGCCGACGTGACGTACAAAGACGTACGTGTCAATCTTATATATACCTCATATTCAGCGCCCGCCGCCGGTATAATAGCCACATCGACCGGAATGCTCCCGGTCACCCTTCCCCCGAAGAGCAAAATGACCTATTTAAAGGGCGGACAAACTATGGGTGCGGGCAACCAGAACTACAAGCTAAGCGATATAGTTGTGTTGTCCGCGACACCCGTCAAGCCCGGACAAGAATATTAATTTGCGATGAGAGATATTATCAAAATTTCAAGACTCGGCACATCGTCTCTTTATTCCACTCTGATCGGGACAGCGGCGATAGCCCTGCTTACTCTACCTGCATTTTACATTCCGGCATCCGGGGCTGACTTATCCGCAGGATCCGAACGGCCTTTTATTCAATATGACGAAAATGACATTGCTATTCCGCCCGAAGGCCAGGCTATGGACGAAACCGAGCCTTATATTGCTGAGCCCGATCCGTATGGATATGAATCCGAATATTATCCGGACGAAGAAATACCGGAGTACAGCCATCAGGAGGAAGAATTTTTATCGGACGAGCAACGGCCTCTAGTGGAGCAAGACGACCCTCTCGTCGACCAGCCCGCGCCGCTTGTCGATATGCCTGATCCCCTTCTCGACCATCCGGCGCCGCTAGTCGAGCAATCCTACCCCCTTGTCGATCAGAACCCGCCGCTCGTTGAACAACCGGCCCCGCTCGTAAATCAGCCCGCACCCCTGGTACGTCAATCAGCCCCGCTTGTTAACCGGCCTGCGCCGCTGGTGCGGCAATCGGCCCCGCTCGTTAACCGGCCCGCGCCTTTCGTACGCCAGCCGGCTCCGCTCGTCAACCGTCCTGCGCCCCTGGTGCGCTAGGAAAGCCGGACTCAACGACTTGATGACACCCGGAAGTTTTTACGTGAGATGTATGTCAATGCCCTATTGACAATTTTGCAAAAGGTAAATATAACAACTAAAAGTAACAACAGGAGAGAAAGAATGAAAAATACCCAACCCGGAATGTTACCGGGAAGCAACGTATTAATGTTATTGGCCCTCATAGGCCTTACCGCGTTAACCATGAGCGCCGATATCTCCTATGCGTCTGTCTTTTCATCCGCTAAAGAGACGCCGCTCATACAATACGACGACGATGACATGGTCCCCCCCATGCCGGACATGCCTCAGGCCCCGGGGCCCGGCGATATCGATGACCCGGCGCTGTCACCGGACAGCGTCATCACAGAGCCCGACCCGCCCATCGACCAGACCGAGCCATACATCATAGACCCCGAGCCCGAGGTCGTCGATGAGCCGGTAATTAACGATGACGTGAACGTGATAAACGAGGGCGGAGGCGGCGATAGCGAAGCAGTCGAGGACGAGCCGGGACCCGCCATCGAAGAGCCCGAAGCCGTCGTAAACGAGCCGGACCCCGTAGTTAACCAGGACACGCCGATAGTGGATGACGAGTAATCGTTAGTGCCCCCGGGCAGTCCTTTACGCGGCCAAGAAGCAGAAGAAGGTATATAAGTTAGTAGTAATTCCTTAAAAACCTGTTAAATTCTCTACACATCGGAAAACGATAAAGGAGGTACGGAATAGTGCTATTCGATAGAAAGATTGAATTCAGCGATTCAAAAAAAGAAGAATGGGAGCTTCTGAGATCAAAAATCGGAACAGGGATCGAGCTGCCCCTGCCGGATTCCGAGCGCTGGTTCCATGCGCACGTCGACGGGGACGACATTATTGTGGAGAGCGCCAAGCTGAACGTCCGCCCCTTAATGATCCATGACCCCATAAGAATAGACTTTCATGAATTCGGTATTGTCGCCAGACACTACAACAGCTTCCTCGAGCTCCAGGTCAGGACCATGAGCGACACACACGAGGTCAGGGACAAAGTGAAAAACCTCCGGTATGTATTCATGCTCATCTATCATTTGATATAAGATCTATAGACCTTCTTCTAACCTCCGGGGGATATACGAATATATCCCGGAGACGGAGGAGGTTCCGCCGCTCCAAAACTATATGAAGCGCTAATAGTATTTTAACACTGCTTTAACGGTTCCTTAATTTTTCTCATATAGTGTAATTATTCGCTGAAATTCTGAGAACCCATATCCCCGGAGACAGAGCCGATGAGAAATATCGCAATACTGATAATATCCGCCGCTTTAACCACGATATATGCCGGAGTAATATCACACGCGCAGACGGAAGGCTTCAATGTAAAAACCCCAGTTCAGACCATATCCGACAATACATCTAAACTGATCGACGAAATTTCGGCTGATGCGAAGAGAGAGCCGAAGACTTCCATTCCTCAAAATGTTGTATGCAGCGCCGCGTGTTATCTGGTCATTCCGTCCATCCAGGTCGTTTCCGGCAGGGACGATTTTGCTGGCACCGGCCTCCTCGGGTGCCGCCATGCGGATTCCGGGAAGCCGGCTCCTCCCATATTCTTCCAAATCGCGAACCTCGATTCGTTCAATGAAAACGGCGGGGGGCTCGTGATTTTCGTCATGGACAGGGCCGGAGTCAAGTCGATTCTTGGCGATCAGCTGCAGCTGACGTCAGGCAACACGAGCAGCGGCAAAGTCGGGGCTGAACCGGACGTTAAAAGCATGAAATCCTTCTCAGCATACTCCAGGCCCACAGACGGGACGGTACAGCCGTTCGACGCGTCAGGCAGCACGCTCGTCTATGCCAGCGGGGATACTTTCAATGCGTATCAGCAGGACATAGACCCCGTAGACATAATGTTATTCGGCATAGACGTCCCTCCGGTGCTGAGGGGATTCAACGATGCCCTCGAAGAGTGGAGAAAGGGGTGTAAGTGAGAACCGGAAGAACCGGCTCGCAGTGAGAAGTGATAGCCGATTACACTACCGCGCCTCTAACGCGCCTATTCAAAATAACAGACCCCTTCGCCGTCCTCTTCTTCGGGGTTAGACTGGCAGTAGCAAACCTCGATTTCCCCGCAGTCGAAGGAAGTGTTGCATTTCTTACCCTGATTGCAGTCGTCGCACTTAACGGGTCGAGCGCTTAAGTACATACCCGCGGCGGCAATTACAATCATGAGCGAGAGAGTAACAAATAGATATCGCATATCATATCCTCCCCTATTTATCCGATCATTATGCCGGTCAACGTCGCGACCTTCTCCGGAGCATCACGGCAAACGCCAGTGCCGGCAGGACCATCAGTATCTGAGAGCTGTCATCCGCGCTATGAGCAGCGAGAGCGCAGCTTGAGCCCCCGCTATTTTTCCTCTCCCCGCAGAGAGTGCCGTTTATATCGCACTGGGGCGTTATCCCTACTTCCCTCTGTCTCTTGTTAAGACCGAACACAACCTCGTCGGTTTTATTACTCGCTTCGCACCCGCATATCTGGCTCGCGCAGCAGCTGCATCCGACCTCGGCTTCGAGCTTTACTATCTCGGAAATGTCGCAGCCCTGAAGCCCCGAGCACGCTTCCCCAACCAGATTCCTGTCGTTACAGCGCGACGTGCATAATGTCGCGTCGCAGGTGTATCCGGCTTGAACGTCGTTAGAGGTCAGACATCCGCTATATTCTTCGCATACCTCGCCGCAGTCCACATTCGGCGGAGGAAGCGGAATATCCTCGGTGATCAGCGGACATCCGCCGAGGGATTCAGGCGCATCGGGAATACAGCCTCCCGGCGGAGGGACCGGAGCGGTGCCGGTAATATTGGGGTTGTACGCGGCTGACCAAATGTGATCGTCCTCCAGCAGGCAGGCCTGATCGTCGAGTCCCACCTGATATGGGCCGTCGTAGGTCGGGCACGTGCATTCGACGATCCCCTCTTCTCCTGTCCTGAGGCAGGGGGCCGTCATGCATCCTGCGTAGAGGGACTGCGGACAGTTCGTATCCCCTATCCCTTCTTCCGGAACGCAGTCGAAGCTGAAGACGGATATGGTGTCTGATCCGGGAATGAAGTTCCCGCTGTTTATCGATGCGCAGACGGGCGCCGAGTTCGTATCCTGACATCCGCTCCCGTCATCGCCGCAGGCATCGACGGTTTCAAGATACTCGTCGAGATCGAGTATCGCGTTTATATCGACGAAATATTTCCCGTACGCGATTTCGAAGCATTTGCAATTTGCGAACGTACCGTCTCCGGTAAGCACGCATGATTCGGGATCGGGGCCGGAATAATAACATAGAGCGAACGGCCCGCCCTCGCACGGCAGGAAATTCGTGGGTTCGAGCAGTATGTCGGCAAATGCGGGGCCGAACGGGGTAGTCATCAAATCGTTAGGCACGAAGCTAAATCCCGCGTATGATCGCGGGATAAAGAAAAACTGGACGGCAAAAAGAACCACTATAAAAGAACGCAAAAAATTCATGACTCGCATCTCCTTATGACATTGAATTATCGAAATTAATCTCTTGCCGTCCGTCTCGATCGCGGTTCACATCCGGCGCTGATTAAACATTTCCCAAATTATCGGTCTCTTTCAATTTTATGTCAACACGGTCAATGAAACGGCTTCATTTCAGAAAGTGGATCGGAAGGTTTAACTTGCTCCGTCTAATAGAGAATTCGTAACGCCCGGTATATTTGTCTTCAAGTCACGACTGAACTCCCGGTTGTTGAAAATGCCTGGTGAATTATATACTGTATAATCTCCGATTCGACACCCGGAGGCTTTACAGAGGTAGAATACGTACCTACTATTAAGAAAAAGGAGGGGTATTATGATCATAACCGCACAAACTTTACTAAAGAAGCTGAGTCCAATCTCGCTCTCGATAGTCATCACCGTGTTATTCGCAAGCTGCTGCTTATTCTTGCCGAATAATAAAGCCTTTGCTCAGGATGTAAATCCCAATATAGACCCCAAGGCTGCAGGCATTCTTCAGGACATGAGCTATTACATGGGCAGTCAGTACGAATACACATACAAGGCGGATATGATGTTCGACGACGTGCTCGAATCAAAGCAGAAGATTCAATACAACGGGGAAGAAACGGTATACTTGAAGAAGCCGGACAAATTCTACGCCGGCTATGTAACCGACCTCGGGGGATATAAGCTCTGGTATGACGCGGGACAGGCAACGCTCCTCGAAGTTCCGCTCAACGACTTTTCACTCGCAACGCTGCCACCTTCCGTTGACCAGGCCCTTAACAAGCTGAAAGAGGAATATCAGTTTACCCCTGCCCTGAGCGAATTCCTTTTTATAGACACGTACAAAGTCATGACGGCCAACGTAATTTCAGGCGCATATTTCGGTATAAGCAAGGTGATGGGTGCAAACTGCCACCATCTGGTATTCGTCGAGAAGGAAATAGACTGGCAGATATGGATCGAAGTCGGTAAACGCCCGGTCCCGAGAAAGCTCGTGATCACGTATAAAAACATGGCGGAATCACCCCAGTTCATCGCGTTGATAAAAGACTGGGTCTTCGGGAAGCCGATCACGAACTTCGCCTTCAAGCCCGAAATACCCGACGTAAACAACCGCGTCGAATTCAATCAGATCACAGGAAACCAGAAGTTTAAGATCGGTAGTATAAGAGCGTTTGACTAAGAATGGATACTAAAGGAGTAGTGAGCCGGGTACTCCGGCTCACTATTTTTTTACCGTTAAGCCAGTACTACGTTCTGAGCCTGGGGACCTTTCTGTCCCTTTACAACGGTGAACTCTACGCGCTGACCTTCTTCCAGCGTGCGGAACCCGGTCGCCTTGATTTCACTGTAGTGTACGAAAACGTCATCGCCGTTCTCGACTTCAATGAAACCGAAACCTTTTGTAGAATTGAACCACTTTACAGTGCCAATTGTACGTTCAGCCATTTAGGGTGCTACCTCCTATTTTAAATTGGGTTGTGCAAGTGGTTCAAAATCGCTTTCAGATGGTGATCTTACATTTGACAAGAACTACTGCAACCTTAACTTTATTTTAACTTGTTTAATTCTGGCCGTCAACCTTTGTTAAAAAATCGGCCTGATGCAAACCGGAACGCGTCCCCCTCCCGTTCCGCGGTAAGTATCTTTAAGTGCTGTATTTCTTCAGATGGTCAGGATGCGCTCCCCGCTGTCGTAAACCGTAATCGGACCGTCCTGGGAGACGGTAATTGCGAGACAATGGGCCTCGGCGCTCATCTTGGACGCGCTCGAGTGCCTGGCTCCCTTGCCGATGCCGATCTCGGCCTGGGTGTCAGCGCTCGGACGGAGGAGCACCATGCAGCCCCTGAACTTGCCTTCTCGGGAATCGATGATCGTCGCCCCGTCCTGTTTCGCATAATTTATGATCTCGTTGTCCGTAAGCTTCGCTATATCCGTATTGGAGATAGTGGCATAGGGGCTGATCTCGGGAGGGTCCGATTTTTTCAATATCTTATCGGATTCCCCCAGGACGAAAATCGCCCCCAGGTTCCTCTCCGACATGAGAAACGCGCAGCGGAAGATACGTCTCAGGAGCTGGACGTCGTACTTTTTTTTCAGTGCGAGCCTGTCCACGGTCTCATCGATTTGCGGGAGGTTCTCGGCCATCCAGTTCCCGTTCGAATACCGCGCCACCATCTCCCCCCCTGAAAATACCCGGACCTGCCTCCCTCCCACCGGCACGAAAAATACGATCGCGTCGCATTTGCTCGATATCGCGGCGTGCTTCCTGAACTGCGGACCGAGGAGGAAATTCGCCGGACCGTCCGTATCTATCTCCAGCTTATGCACCCTGCGTAAATACCCGTACCTGTCTATGCCGTAGCCCAGCACCACACCGTCCACAATTTTCGCGAGGGCGATTACCACCTGCTGCATCCGCCTTATGTGGTCGAACCGGTGAAACTGGATCTCGCTATCGGGCAGCACGCTCGATATGTGCGTCGGGTCACCGACGATAAGCGCAGTGGAGATCGGCTTTTCCTCACTCTGCATCTGCGCTATGCTGGCCGCGGTCTCGCAAATATTCACCATCGACAGCGCGTCTATCCCCTTCGAGCGCGCCAGGTCGAGCAAAAACCCGATACCAGCCTCTTCCATCCACGCCGTCAGTATGTCCTGTTTTTCGAGAAGGTCGCGGAGCTGGTCCGGATCGAGCTGTACCAGCGTTATATCGTCTTTTTCGATCCGGTGAGTATCGGGATACATCGCGTCGATGTATAACGAGTATTTCCGGAGTATCTCGGCGCGGTCATTCCGTTCGAGCTCCCCGGTATCGGAGCCGTACCCGCTAAAAGGCTTGTCGATCAGCGTGTATGCCTCTACCCTCTCCCAGACGTTCAACCGGTTATTCACATCGGAAACCGAACTGTCGATTATCGCTTTAACCTCCGGATGGAATGAATCGAGCGGCTGGCCGCCGTTCCGATGAGACGGGTTATTCTCGGCCAGACGCTCCCCGATCGCCTGAAAATTCGGAACGATCAGCGCGGATACGAATGATTTACCTTCGCCGAAGATAAGGGCCTGCGTAATATAAGGACTGTCGGCGAGATAATTTTCAATCTTGGACGGAACTATTTTATTCCCGCGGGACAGGAGGAAAATAGACTGTTTGTGTCCGGTCAGGAACAGATACCCGTCCTGATCGAACCTTCCCAGGTCGCCTGTGCGGAACCATCCGTCGGGGTCGAATAAGTTCCCCGCGTCGTTGGGGGTATTCCAGTAGTCGGCTGCGACCGTCTCGCCCCTGACCAGAACCTCGCCCTCGTCCGATATCCTGATCTGAAACCCGGGCGCCACCTGTCCGCAGGAACCCGTCCTTCTCGCATACGGGCGGCTGACGGAGAGAAAACCGCCCGCCTCGACCACCGAATATACGTTCAGCGGCAGAAGGCCTATCGCCTCGGCAAAACCCGAGAGCTCCTTCGTCAGATGTGCCCCCGCGCAATAGATACGCTGGAGCCTGCCTCCCAGGATAGCTCTCATCCTTCCGAAGAAAACCATGTCCGCCCTCGTATACCGCTCGCGGAGCTCCTTTGATGCCGTGGATTCCGTGGAACGGTATTGCCTCCCGAGAGCGAGCGCCCACTGGAAGATCTTGCGTCTCGACTCGGGCATCTGGTCAAGCTCGTCCATAATACGCCTGTAGATGTTCTCGAGCGCGAAGGGGCTCGTCATCGTTACGGTGGGGCTCGTTTGCTGAAGGCCTTCAAAAACAGTGTCCACACCCCCGGCAAGGGCGTTCCCGACACCCGAGAGCAGGTACCTGAAAGCCGTCACGAAGCTCGTGAAATTACTCCAGCTCAAGGTAGTAAAACCGAGGTCGAATTCATCGAGCGTCAGCCATTCGGAAACATGCGTGAGCGAACGAAGAATACGGTCGTGAGAAAAGAGAGCGCCCCTCGGGGTTCCGGTTTCCTTTGCGGTGTAAAAAATGAACGCGGGCGATTCCGGCTCTATGCCTTCGGCGCGGGATTTCAAAGCCTCGAAGTCCTCCTCCGTGAATGCGCCCCCGGTGAGGGAAGCTAAAGGGATCAGCGGACTGCCGCCTCCCTCGAATTTCTCCATAACCACGATTGCCGGGCGGTTTTCGCACATAGCTTCGATGCCCAGGGCCTGATCCATGTCCTCTGCGAATATCAGCGACGCTGACGAATCTTTCAGTATGCGTCCCAGGAGCTCGGTTTTAACGTTCGTGTCAACCGGTATTACGACTCCGCCCGAGAGGAGTGAGGCGATGCACGCTGCCATCCATTCAGGAGAATTTTCCGCAAGGATTATCACACGCGAGCCCGGAGCGAACCCCCGGTTAGAAAGGTGCAGGGAAAGCCGCAGGGCAAGATTCTTTAACTCCTCGAATGAAATGTCCCTGTATTTTCCGTCGCGTTTGCTCTTGAAGCAGACCCTCGCCGGATAGGCTTCGAACGCCCGTATGACCGCTTGACTCAGGTTCCTGGGACTCTTTTTCATCAGTACTCGTTCCCCGGGATCGAACCCTTACTCTTGATGTCGCAGCTCCATGCCCATATCAGTCACCCAGCGCGGAAACGGCCTCTTTTATGATATTTTCAAGCTGCCGGACGTTTTCCGACCAGTCGTAAGAATCGAAATTATTCAATACGTGTTGTGAGATGTGTTTTAATTCTTTCCCGGGCCTATTACCGTATTTCTGTATAAAATGCTGGGTCAGGAGAGGGACGTCCTCCATTCTTTCGTTGAGAGAAGGGAGTATTATCTGCGATCCGCTGAGCTCATTGTACAGGTCTTCCAGGAACAGTCCGTCCTCAACCGACCCCTCAAGCCCGCCGCTCACCCCGGCGATGACACGTACGTCCGCTTTAATCACGCGCGAGCTGCCGGGCCGTACAAATTGCCTTTCCTGTAATATTCCCAGTAACGACCTCTGTGCTTTAAGCGAAAGCCCGTCAACATTCCTTATGTACACGGTACCTTTATTAGCAAGCTCTATACTGCCTATGGAGAGAGAAAGCGCGTTGCTGTTGACCCCCTTCTCTTCAAAACCGAACAGCCGTTTCTCCGCATGACCTTCATCGTTACCATTGAGGCTTATCCTGACGAATGGATTTTCAGCGCGCACCGACATCTTGTGTATGGTCTCGGCGAACAAGTGCTTGCCCGTACCGGCGCCGCCTTTTATCAGAACCGCTGAATCCGCGGGTGCTAACTGCTCCACCATGAACACCGCCTTCCTCAGCAGGAAGCTCTTGCCGATGATACCTTCGAATTTCAATTCACCGGCATCATCCTCGGCCGCATACCGCTCTTTACTCTTTAGCCGCTTCTTGAGCATCTCGACCTCGGACATCGCTTCCTGAAGCGCCCATTTCTGCCTTGCGTTTCCTATCGCGACGGAGATCTGGTCGCCGACGATTTCCAGCAGCTTCAATTCCTCATCATCGAACGCGCCTGTCTGAAACGAGTTTATATTTATCGTGCCGATTGTCTTTCCGGCGTATAGTATGGGCAGGGATAAATAGCATTTTATTCCGAGCTCCCTGCCCGCGGGCCCGATAGCAGTATCCGTTTCCACGTCGGGACAGTATCTGGGCTTCTCGTCCATTATTACCTTCCATGCATACCCCCTGGGATACGGGATCCTCGACACCCTGTTTATATACCAGTCGACGTAACCGCGGTGGGCCTTAAGCACAGCCTCCTCCCCCTCGACAAAATATATCGAGACGCTATCAGCCTTTTCGATGTTCTCGGATATCGCCTGTACGGCATTTTCGAGCACGTTCTCGAGGTTCGTCGATTGGTGGACGCTCCTCGTCACCGCGCTGATTATGGTCTCGTACCTGTTTTTCCGGGAGAGATGGCTGAGCGTCTCGTTCAGGGCTTCTTCGGCGTTCTTCCGCTCCGTGATTTCCCTGCTGAATATGAGTATCCGGGTCTTTCCCCCCATCGTGACGTAGGGCCTTCCCGTGGCCTCGAACCAGAGCCAGCTGCCGTTTTTGTGCCTGTACCTGTACACTGCGTGTCCCGAGGTCGAAGTACTGATTATCTTTTGGAACTCCGTCATCACCGCCGGGCGGTCTTCGGGGTATATCAGCTCGAATATATCCCTTCCGATGAACTCCTGAGGGTCATAGCCGAGGATATCCTTGTGTTTGGAGCTCAGGTAAAGGAATTTACCGTCAATGCTCGCTTCGTATATGTAGTCATAAGTATTTTCGACCAGCGTACGGAACTTTTCCTCGCTCTCTCTCAAGGATTTTTCCATTCTCTTCCGCTCCCTCGCTTCCAAGGCGAGGGAAATCAGGTCTGCGATCGACCCCGCGAAGTTCTGGTCTTCGAGGGTCCAGGTCCGCTGCGGGCCCATATGCTCATGGCATATCAAACCAATCATCCGCCCCTTAAGCCTTATAGGGGCATCGAGCATCGATGCGATTCCTAACGGTTCCAGATACGACTCTTTAAATTCCGAAGTCCTCGGATCAGTCGAGGCGTCGTGCGCGGCTATTATCCTTTCGTTCTGCAGGGCCTTAAAGTATGTCGGGAAGTCGGATGCCGATAATTCAGCGCCGTCCGAGTGCTCTCCGCTCCCGGCTTCATACTGCTCGATACAATGGATCCTGGTCCTGTCCTCGTTGTATAACCATATGTTCGCCCTCTCGACTTCGAGCGTTTTCGTTACAGCTTCGGTTACTTTTATCAGGATCGCATCGAGGTCTCCCTCTTCGATCGCTTCGCTGTTTGCGAGCTCGAGAAGGACTTCATTTTGCTTTCGCAGCCGCGCCTCGTCGTGGAGCAGCTTCGCAGCCTTTTTAACGTCGGTCAGGTCCCGCACCGCGGCGGTAAAGAACAATATTCCGTTTATCTCCGTTTCGGTTATGCGGATCCCGAGAGGAAAAACCGACCCGTCTTTTCTGAGCCCCTCCAGCTCAAGCCTTCTACCCAGGACTACCGCCTCTCTCGTGTCGAGATAGCGCTTCATTCCGGCTTTGTGAGCGCCCCTGTACTTCTCGGGCATGAGGACGGCCAGGTCCATACCGATTATCTCGTCGCGTTTATATCCCCAGATGTTCTCGAACTCCCTGTTGACCATTATGACCGTGCCCACGGAATCGATAGTGACGATCCCTTCCCCCACGGTCTCCAAAACCGCCGCCAGATGATATCCCGAATCCATGACGGAGTCCCTGGATTTACCGCGTTTATTTTTAGGCCACGTATTCATATCGTCTTTTACTCTTTTGATAGTAATCCGGGCATAGGTCACCGGAGGCGATTCCTCGCCGTCGGTGTCTCAAACCCCGAAATATTATAAGTGATTCCGGTAAGGTTGTTAATAATACCCCGGAACCTTTTTATGTTCTTTACATACAAGAGCAGTAACGCCCCCTATAACAGGGCCGGGAAGTGGTTGTACGACGAAGCGGGCGGCAGGGTCGGAGATATTCCCCGCGCGCTGTCGCGGTTCTTGAACCCGGGCGTGACCTATTCCGAAGTACAGTTGGAAAGAAAATCGGGCAGGCTTTGCTGTACCCCCGGCAGGTCCGTCCAGCAGTCCTCATCGGGCGTGCATTCGAGCATAAACGCCCAGTGGGTGACCTGGTTCGAAGAGGTGCCGGAAGCCATCTGCATGTTGAATGTCCAGTCGTTTCCCTTGAGCACCATTTCCCCCGTCCCCGTCGTGAGCGAAGGCGAGCCTACGGGCGGATCGGTGAGAGAATTGAAGGACATATAAACGCTCCCGCTCGGCGTTATGGAGCCTATGAAATACTGACACTGCGGCGGATGCAGACCGAGCTGCGCAACGACGGTCCCGAAGAAATATCCGCCCTCGTAATTCTCTATATGCCAGACGGTCTGGTCCAGAATAGGCGAATAATTCTGGGGGTCGGACGAATCCCATTCTACGGCGGGCAGGTTAGCGTTGGGTACGTACCAGTAAGTCCCCTCCCCCTCTCCGAGCCACCTCCACCGCGGGGGCTTGACCCCCGGAGCCTGGGCGATGCCGCTCAGATCTACAACAATCTCATTGGGCTTGCATTCCTCGGGACGGAGCTTTACGATTCCGCTTTCTTTGTTGGCGCAGAGCACCTCCGCGCTCGCGCTCAGCGGCCCGGAGGAGACAGAAATTATCAATATTGAAAACAAAACCAGCGAATAATTCCGAAAGCCCATAGTTTTCTCCTTTAAACGTTCATTCTGCAGAATTTCATCCCATTACTCAGTTCAAAATATACTGCCGAATCGAATCCGCGACCCCGGCCGGGGCAAATTTCTAGAATTCGGATAATATTTATCGTGAAAATTAACTCCCCCGGATGTTTACAAAAATCAGGCGTTAATTCGAATCTTTCTTCGGTTTAGGTAATCTTTAAATGTTTTCAATGGCTTGAAACGGGAATGAAAAGTCCTCACTTCCCGCTTCCGGCAACACATCCTTGGAGTGAGATCGGTCATGACGAAAAGGCTTCTGCCAGTGCTCATTTATCTGCTGACCGTTATAAGCGGCTGCGCCGCGAAGAACGCCGTTCAACAGAACCCGCCCGAAGAGGAGCAATTCACATTCAGCTGGGCATACTCCGAGGTAGGTACCATGAAACCGAGAGGGGGCGTGACTACGGGTGCGCCTGTAACCCTGGACAAGTCTCCCAACCCCGGCTTGATCGCCATTCGGGAGCCGGGAATTACGAAGTACGAGCGTGACAGGCGCGCTATACTTTCCATGGCCGGAATATACAGGGTCACGTTCAATTTCATTGAAACCATACCGCTCCGTACCGGATACAAAGTCGACCGCCCCTATCAGTCTTGGGCGACGGAATACATAAAGGTGATCGAGGACAAGGGGAACTTTATAAGCCTCCAGCATATACTCGTAATGTATTTCCTCGACGAGGAGGGGAACGTAGAAGGCCCGGCGGTAACCAAGCACTGGCGTCAGGACTGGACTTACGAGGACGTTGAGATACTCGAATACCGAGGCAATAACACATGGCAGACGGTCCGGGTCCCCGCGGGCGAGGCCGCGGGAAAGTGGTCCCAGGCCGTGTATCAGGTAGACGACACGCCCAGATACGAGGCGCTCGGGGAGTGGGAATATGACGGCAATTATTCGAGCTGGACGAGCCCCGTCACGTGGCGACCCCTGCCGAGGCGGGAATTCAGCGTCAGGGACGATTATAACGTGCTCTCGGGAGTGAACCGCATTACGATCACTCCGGACGGGTGGGTGCACGAGCAGGACAACCTCAAAATGGTCGTGGATGAGAAGGGTAAGGAGCTCGGGAGTGAACCCTACCTCGCAAAGGAGATCGGACTCGACAGGTACGAAAGGTTATCCGATTTTAACGACACTGCGGCTAAAGAATACTGGGAGCGAACGGCTCCATTCTGGGCGGACGTGAGAGAGGTTTGGGAAGACGCGATAAAAGCAAACCCGACCCTCAGACTGAACAATACTTATCAGGACAAAAAGCTCTACGAGTACCTCTTCGACTACTCGGACAGGCTGGCCGAAGGCGGCGCGTACGACGGCAAAGAGGGTAAGGAATACGTGACGGCGATCATCAGCGGCTTTATTATCGAACCCGGCAATGCGCCTGACAAAGCCGTCTACTGATATATCGGAAACAGGGTTTCGGGTACCGTTAATTTATATCCGGAAACTATTGACATTATCCATGGACTTGAGGTATTTAAAGGATATACGGCAGTGCTCGAGACTGTGCCGCTAACAAATCCATTCGAATAGAACGAACTTGTTAAAAGACCTGAAAAACTTCTTCTACAGAAAGAAAAACCCCAAGCCCCCCACGGAGGAGATGCAGTTCATCGAAGGCCCCCACTCGAGGCTGAGGGAGCTCTGGTTTCTCTTCCGTGTGATGCGGGAGTTCGTGAGGGGTTTCAGGATACTCCATTTCGTCGGCCCCGCTGTAACGGTATTCGGCTCGGCGAGAACGAAGGAGACGAACCCCAAGTACGAGCTCGCGAGGAAGATGGGGTACGGGCTCGCGAACATGGGCTTCGCGGTAATTACCGGGGGCGGCCCCGGCATTATGGAAGCCGCCAACAGAGGGGCAAAGGAAGCGGGCGGATCATCAATCGGCTGCAACATCAAGCTCCCGATGGAGCAGAAACCGAACCCGTATCTGGACATAATGATCACGTTCAAATACTTCTTCGTACGGAAGCTCATGCTGCTGAAATATTCATATGCGTTCGTCGTGCTCCCCGGCGGGGCAGGCACGATGGACGAGCT
>JBGSVA010000005.1:0-120460 GCA_041753155.1 Thermodesulfobacteriota bacterium
TGAAAATCTTTCAGGGCTGGGGTGGAATTGAAAGATTTTAGCCTTAATATGATATTTTTAGCAAATTATGTACAGTCGGATGATTTTTGCTTCTTTTCATCAAGGAAAAGAAGGATAAAAAAAACAGCCTTTCTCCTTTCCCTGTCTTTTCATAGAACACACATTGTGTGTCTTTTCATCAAGGAAAAGAAGAACACACACTGTGTGATTTACGATCCTACCGAATCTCCTCAGCCAAAACCAACAACCGCGGCAATCTCATCCTTCTTTCCGTAAGGCAAAACGACCCGCGAAACGCTGTATTTTACGAAATCCGGTGTACTTTTGGTGTACTTTTGAACCGATGAGGCTTATTTCAATTCAATAAGTCCATCTTTATCATCCTGTTACCAAGGACCTGCTTTGTAACACTCATCATCCCGGCAACCGCGGTCCGGTTACAATAGTTCTCTTGAAGGGTTTATATAGCCGTATGTAGAAGCTAGCTTTTTTTCGACAGCCTTCTCATCACTATAAGTATTGGAATCAGCAGGTATAGAGGAAAAGAAGTCGAACCTCCCTCTGGCGAAATGGAACAGCCCCCCCCTCTGGACTCGAACTCGTCGGGCACGCCGTCGTTGTCCGAGTCGGTATCCTTGTAATCGGGCGTCCCGTCGCCGTCCGTATCGACAGGGTTTTGAGGATCAGGCCCCGCCTCTACGCTGTCCGGGATTCCGTCTCCGTCAGAATCCGTGTCGAGCGAGTCCTTGACGCCGTCCCCGTCCGTATCCTGGCTGCCCTCGACCGCATCAGGGATAGAATCATTGTCACTGTCGCCAGGTCCGATTGCTATAAAGAATGGCGCGGAGGAGAGGTTCTCCACCGTTGCCGCCACACTATTACTCGCAGTATCGATTACCGAAAGCTCGGCCTCATTCCCTCCTACATATATATTTCCCCCGTCAGGCGTCACTGCGACCACTGAAGGCTGGGTTACTATTCCGTCTGAGATCTCAGTTACAGTACATACCGGTCCGCAGGAAGACACGTCAACAACCGAGACCGAATCCCCGTTCATGTTGGTGACATATACGCTCCCTTCGTCGGGCGTCACGGCTAGCCCCTCCGGGTTGTTGCCCACAGTCGCTATATCGTCCACGAGGTTCATCATGGAGACGTCTATGCCGAGCACCTGATCGATCTCGAAAAGAGAAACGAATACCGTGACGCCGTCCGGGCTTGCGGATATGGACTGAGGCCCGCACGGGTCTGGCCCGCAGGTATTGGGCACGTTCTCCTTAAATTGCCGGGTGGCCGCATCGATCACCGCAAACCCCGTCTGCGTCCCGACATACACGTTTACTTCGCCTGCACCCGCATCAGGAGTTACGGATATGGGTGGTGTAGACGAACAGTTATTCGTTCCGTTCTGATTGCACCCTATATCGATGCTCGTGGCCTCTTTTGTCGCTGTGTCTATTGCCGAGACAGTATTGCTCCCGGCGTTCGAGACATAAACCGTCGATCCGTCAGGTGTAACGACTAGATTAAAGGGCTCTAAAGATTCGTCCAGCATGACGGTGTCGAACGTGGGATTATTGCTTGGAGACGTTATCACATTGATTGTATGGTTGCCGTCCGCTACGTAAATCGTCGATCCGTCAGGGCTTACCGCCACTCCCAGAAGCCCCGCCGGGACAGGGGGGCTTACGCTGCCCGTAATCTGGTTAGTCGACGTATTAATGATCGTGACGGAGTTGCCCAAATCCGTAACATAAGCCGAAGGAGGCGCCGCATTGGAGATAAAAGGCGGAAGAAATAGGACGAGAGTGGTAATAATCAGTAAAAACGTTGATACTGGATTATTGACAAGTATAGGTTTTGATAGCATCTGATCCCCTCCTCTATTCATACCCGGTAAAGCTGTTTTTAATATTATAACCTTGGAATTCACCTGCAAAGAATATCCTGAAAAAATGAATTCATATCAGGTGTTGGAGGAAAAATTCCAGTTCATCAATGGGAGGGCCGGCAGTAAAAAATCTTTGTGAAAGGCATTTGGCAATCGTACTAATTCAGCAGGTCCATCTTGATCATCCTGTTCCTGAGCACCTGCCGTGTAACCCCGAGCATCTCGGCGGCTTTCGTCTGATTCCAGCTAGTGAGCTCGAGCGCCTTTTTAATGACCATTTCTTCTACTGTCTCGAGTGTCAGCTTGTCCATGTCGAGCTCGAAAAACATTTTATGCTCGTCGCCCTGAATTTTGATTCCCTTTCCATGATCGTCTATTTGCACGTACTTGGGATTGAGCGTATCGCCCTCGCTTAGCAGCACCGCCCTCTCGATGGTGCTCCTCAGCTCGCGGACGTTGCCGGGCCACTGGTAGCTCATAAACGCATTTTCGACCTCTTCGGGTATGTGCTTGATGTTCTTGTTAAAGTCCACGTTGAAGTAATCGACAAAATGCTCCGTGAGGAGCGGGATGTCCTCCCTCCGCTCCCTCAAGCTCGGCATTTCGAAATTAATCACGTTCAGCCTGTGGTACAGGTCCTCCCGGAAGAGATTCTTCTCGACGAGATCCTTCAAGTCCCTGTTCGTCGCGGCGACGATCCTCACGTCTACTTTGATGTCCCTCTTTCCGCCGATCCTCCTGAATGACCTCTCCTCGACCGCCTTCACCAGTTTTGCCTGAAGGGCGGGACTCATATCCCCGATCTCGTCGAGGAAAATAGTGCCGCCGTTAGCGTCCTCCAATATTCCGGTCTTCATTTTTTTCGCGTCCGTGAACGAGCCCGCCTCGTGTCCGAATAATTCGCTTTCGAGAAGCGTCTCCGGTATCGCCGCGCAGTTGAGCTCTATGATAGGCTTCTCGGCCCTCACGCCGTTGTGGTGGAGCACCTTCGCGGCAAGCCCTTTTCCCGTCCCGCTCTCACCCTCTATAAGAATAGTTTTGGGGTCGGTCGTAACGAGTTTTTCAAACAACTCGATGATGTTGTGCACAGCGGCGCTATTTCCGATCAGCGAATGGAATCCGTATTGCTTCTGCTCGCTCCTTAGCCTTGTGTCGAGGCTCCTTTTGAGCCCGACATTTTCGAGCGCGTTCTTTACGATTATCTTCAGCTTGTCTATGGAAAAGGGTTTCTCTATGAAATCATACGCACCCTTTTTAATCGCGGAGACCGCCATGTCCACGTTGCCGTGCCCGCTCATGAGTATCGTTACGGGCCTCGGGTCCATACTGTTTATCTGACCCAGGGCTTCGATCCCGTCCATGTCCGGGAGCCTCAGGTCGAGCAGGATCAGGTCGGGGTTGTCTCTCCTCGCCAGGAGAAGCCCCGACTCTCCGTCATTGGCGGTACTTACGTGAAACCCTTCCTCCGAGAGGCTCTCTCTCAATTTGCTACAAAGGAATTCCTCGTCGTCGATTATCAATACAGTCTGGCTCACAATTCACCCCTCGTTACAGGATACATCGGCGGCTTTTAATTTTCGATTGCGGTATTCGAATCTATACGGATATTTTAGCCCTTTCTCCCGGGTTCCTGGGCAAAACCACCGTAAATGCCGACCCTGTCCCCACTTCGCTGGAAACGCTGATACTCCCGTTGTGCGCTTCAATAATCCTCTTGGATATTGCAAGCCCAAGCCCCGTACCCTGCTTCTTGCTAGTATAAAAGGGTTCGAATACTTTTTCCATCTCATGCGGAGATATGCCGTGGCCTGTGTCAGTGACCCTTATATGGAGCTCTCCATCGAGGCTATCGGTCTCGACCGTCACTTTTCCTTCCCCGGTCTCGAGGGCGTCCAATCCGTTTATTAAAAGATTGATGACGACCTGCTGGCACTTTTCAAAGTCGAGGTTGAATTCCTCGGCACAGTTGAGATTCGTTTCTATCGTTACTCCTTTTTCGTCCGCGATCGCAGACACCACCAATACGGACCTTTCCACTATATCGTTGGGGTCGGCTCCCCTGAAGTCCATTTCCTTCGGGATCGAAAGCTGAAGCAGGTCCTTCAGTATACGGTCGAGCCTCCTTATCTCTTTCAAGACTTCGGAGATGGACTGCTGCTGGTCATTGTCTTCCGATTTGCTTTTCATCATTTCGAGGGCGACGGTGATACCCGAAAGCGGGTTCTTTATCTCGTGCGCTATGCGCGCCGCGAATTCTCCTATCGTGGCGAGCCTCTCCGCCTTGATAAGCTCGTTCTGCTGATCCCTGATTGCGCTTGTCGCCTCGTCCACCCTCTCCTTCAAAGTCTCATTGAACCTCTTCGTCTGCTCGAGCAGCCCGAGGTTGCTCCTGTGGGTGTCTTCTATGTTCTGCAGCATTTCGTTGAACGAACCGGCGAGAATGGATATCTCGTCGACCTCCCCTACGCTCTTTATCCTGTATGAATAGTCTCCCTTCTTCACCGTCTTTGTCGCATTTATCAGTCGCTCTATGGGCCTGGTGATCTTTGCCGGGAAGAGCACCGTAATTATCCCCGCGAATAAGATAGACACGCCGACTATAATCATTACATATGTGTAATTATATTTGAGCTGCTCATCGACCAGTGCTACGGCGCGGTCGACGATCTCCTTACCGAAACCCGGGTCAGGCTCAATTTTGTTATCCGGGTTCGAGAACAATTTATAGAGAGTCGAGTAACGCCCCTCGATGTTGGAAGCCGCATCGTTCAACCTGTAGACGTTGTATATAAACAGACCCCCGATAATAATCATGAGGATCAGCATCAGGCCGAACCCGAGTCTGATCTGTTTACTGAGCTTCAAGCTGATTCTCCCCCAACCTTATATAATATACAGGCAGATGATAATTCTACCCGTTTTTACCTGGAAGAATTAAACGTTTTTCAAACCCTCAAATTAATAATCTCTCGACTTCTGTAAAAAACCGGCATTGTAAGGTTTAAAACAACGTGCCCTGTTTCATATGCGACTAATCGAGCTTTTTTACTCCTTTACGTCGAGTCGACTCCAAACGTAATCGAAACGAATCATTAGAAATAAACGGCGCGGACAGAGACCTGGCATGGCTCTTGCCATATGCATATATCAAAATGCATGCATAAAAATGTATGCATTAAATCCTAATACCAGGGAGGTATTAAAATGAATCGTTTATTTATTGCATCGATTTTAGCAACAGGGCTTGCTCTAGGCGGGGCGAGCGGGGTTTATGCTGCTGATGAATATGGAAATCCCGAGGACAGCAATCAGCAGTCGGAGAGTTACCAGCACGAGTCATCCCCCGGTCAGTCCAGTGCGGAAGGCGGACAATATACTGTCAAATCCGGTGATACGCTCGCAACGATAGCAGAAGCAGAGCTCGGGTCCCAGGACAGGTGGCAGGAAATAGCGAGTGCCAACAACATCGAGAACCCGGACCGGATATTCGAGGGACAGACGCTGACGTTGCCTGCGCCCGAGGACGGGAGCAGCATGGCGCAGCATGAGGAAACCGCTCAGCAGGAAGATACCGCTGCCGAAACTTCGGCAAGCGAGAGTGGAGATGAGATGAGCGATATGACGGACAGCGACAGTGCCCAGGACGAGCAGCCCATGGACCAGGAACAGGAGCTAAAGGGCGAGATTACCGAAATAGACGTGCAGAACGACAGCTTGTCTCTGAAGGACGAGCAGGGAATGACTCATTCCTTCTCGAAGTTCGAAGACGAGAAGGTCCTGGAAGGAGTTTCAGTAGGTGATTTCGTTAAGGTCGAGATCGAAGACGGCACTGTTATATCTTTAGAAAAAGTCGACAGGCCCGCCTGAACAAGTCTCTCACACACCCTAACCTCTATAGCAGCTATATATTAGCCTGCTATTCAAATTGATCCGGCGGCAGGGACGTTTGCCCAACCCCTGCCGCTTTTTTTATCTATCTCCCCTCTATTCCCCCGGCCGCCCCGGCATAAAATCAGATATCAATGATTATCCGGAGGGTTTTGACAATACGGATTTAATGTCAAATAATTCTTTGCTCGGAGCGATAAGCATTTAATCGGTTAAATCTCTCCGGCAATCGAATAAACCGGGGTCGCATATGCGGATATCAGTCTACTCCATACTAACCTTCTCATGCCTGCTTGCCGGGTGCATCGCCGGTCCCGGTTCCCTGCAGGAGCTCGGCGAAAGACAGGAGAATCTGGAAAATAAAGTGGCAGCAATATCGGGCGATTTGAACGACGTTCAGAGAAGACTCGAAATTCAGGGAGCAAGAATCAGAAGCCTCGAGCAGAACTATTCGGACATGTATATGAAAATGGACGATCTCCAGAAGAAGCGTGTCTTATCCACACCCTCGAAAAGCGAAGCCGGGGCCGTGGTAAAGGACGCTCCTCCGACGGGCGATCTCTACCAGCGGGCGAATGTTCTCTACAATGAGGGACGGTATCTGAACGCGATCCTGGCTTATCAAGTATTTATCGATACTTACCCCAACGACGGGAAGGTTGCAGACGCGTATTTGAAGCAGGGCCTTTCCCTCGTTAAAATCGGAAGGCCCGACGGCGCGAAATTCTTTTTCAAAACCCTCATAGACAGGTTCCCCGCATCGGGTGAAGCTGCCATCGCGAAGCAGGAGCTCGAAAAAATAAATCCCAAATAGAGCGGCGGCTCCAGTATATTCCCGGACAATCCCGCCTGTACGAATCGGTACAACTTTCTATCTCCTGTCCCTTTAATTTATTCTCCAGTCCTGTAACACCCCGGATTTATAGAACTTATTAGCTTTCCTGCAATGGCACGGGGATTGCACTTACTATCCCCTGGATATTCAGTTCAATTTGCAGGAGGTTATCGATATGAGTAATAAATCTAATTTTTGGAATGGATTCTCTAAGTATTTTACGACCGTCGCTATGGGATTATTCATGCTCTATGCCGTCTCCGCCGCTTACATACAAACGGCTTCGAGCGGGCAAGAACCCGATTCCGGGACATCAGTTGCGGTCTCCGCGTCCGGTCCCGCTGTACCCGACCCCTACAACCCCGAATTAAAGGACATCTTCTTCGACCGGAACAGCTACGAAATAAGGGGTGACGCAAAGCCTGTGCTCGATGAAAACGCCGAGCTCCTCAAAAGCGAACCCGGAACTTACGTCGTATTAGAGTCTTATTGCGATGCCCGCGAGGAATCACCCGCGAACCTGGGCATGAAGAGAGCGGACGCTGTTAAGGAATATATCCTGAGCCGGGGCGTGGACGCGGAACAGGTCCTGACGGTGAATAAATGCAACGTATACGATATGCAGCTCGTCGAGAGATACGAAACCGTAAGGCTCGACAGCCGGGTGCATTTCGTAGCGTTAGACCAGCCGATCGACAGAGACCGTCTGGCCTCGGCCCGGTGACGTTCAAATTTTGTGGCGCATGCTTCTTCAATGACATACGGACCGAAAAGGCCATCCTCCTTCTTATCTCTAGAAGGAATAAAGCCGCCCGGTTGTTATACAGCCCGGCGGCTTTTTATCTTTAGTTAGCGGGAGCCATCGTCCGGAAATGCTTGAGGAACTACTGACGGCTAAATGAAACGGTGCTTATGCCGCGATATGGCATAAGCACCACTCTTTATTTCAATACGTTATAGTCTTCCCGCACCTCTGTTCGCCCGTCTCCTGAGCACCATGATCGAAATCAGGACGAGGAGCAGCGGCATTGTTATCGATGCCCACCCCGATAAGGTCGGTATCGAGTTTACGGTTCCGCCGCCCGGAGGGGGTGTCGGCGGATCGGACGGCGGCGGTCCAGTCGGTGTAGGTCCCGGAGGCTCCGGGTCGACGTCCGTATCTTCGTCGTCCGAGTTGTCGCCCGGGTCGGGGTCGTTGACATCCCCTATCACGGAGGCATTGTTTACGGCATTTCCGACCACCGTTGGGGTAACGACTATCGTAATTATCACGCTATCCCCGTCCGCTATGTTGCCCAGGTTGCAGGTCACCACTCCCCCTGCTTCCCCACAGCTCCCCTGCTCGGGCGTAGCCGAGCCGAACACCGCCCCTGCGGGCAGAGTATCCGTGACTACCACGTTAGTCGCAGTGTCAGGACCCGTATTCGTGATCGAGAGAGTGTATGTCAGAAGCTGGTCTACGATTACAGGGTCAGGACTGTCCGATTTTACAATCGAAAGATCAGCGTTCTCAGGCACGGGATCGACATCCGTATTCTCGGTATCCGAATTGTTATTGTCGTCGGGGTCGTTTTCATCCCCCGTGACGTCCACCGTGTTAACTGCAGTTCCGACCGTGGTGGGGGTGATGGTGATCGTGATGTTCACGCTGCTTCCGCTCGTTATGCCGCCGAGATTGCATGTTACTACACCCGCCGCTTCGCCGCAGCTCCCCTGATCGGGGACAGCCGACCCGAAGGTCGCCCCTGCAGGAAGCGTGTCGGTCACAACGACGTTCGAAGCGTCGTCAGGACCCAGATTCGTGACCGTAACCGTATATGTCAGGAGCTGATTAACGATAATCGGATCGGGGTTGTCCGCTTTGACTACGGAAAGGTTCGCGCTCGGCTCTCCGGCCCCCTCAACAGTGGTAGATTCCGTATCCGAATTATCGTCAGGGTTCGGGTCAGGCTCGTTCCCTGATACGATAGCCGTGTTCGTAATAATCCCCGCCTGCGTAGGTGTGACGGATATAGTCACGGTGGCGTTACCCCCGTTTGCGATTGTTCCCAGATCGCACGTGAGTGTCTGGCCGACGAGCGGGTTGCACGTCCCCTGACTTGGTGTTGCGTTGTTGAACGTAAAGCTCGACGGTATCACGTCCGTCACCGTAACACCCGTCGCCTGGTCGGGCCCGCTGTTCGCAACCGTCAGCGTATATGTAAGAACGTTACCCACGGTAACGGGGTCGGGATTGTCGTCCTTCGTAATCGACAGGCCTGCGGATTCCTGTATCTCGTTACACTGCACCTGAGCCTGTGACTGCGAAATGATTATATCGCCGCTCAATGCACCTATCAGCGAAAGAATTGTATTCGTCAAATCGACGTGAATTGCATTTACCGTAATCCCCCTGCTGGTCACACCGTCGCCGGTTACTATCTGTTCGTTGAGCACCACTCTTATGCCGAGCAGGTTAATGAGCTCAAAATTGGGCGGAGGGTTAACGTCGATGCTGAGGCCGAGGCCGAGCGTACCGCCCACTGACGCCCCTTCTATCGTGGTTGTCCCCGTCGCAGTCAGGCTGCCGGCTCCGCAGTCCCCCCCTACATCCGCAGTAGAAACAACAGTATCTGCCCCGATTGTCAGGAGCGGTAACGAGCCAACTATTGAGAGGACAAGGTCGTCCACCGTGGCATCAGCCGAAGTGTTGTCATTTGCAATAACCGAATCGGCGTTCGTTGCGAGTACGCCTGTCGATAAAATATTTCCGGTCAGACCCGTAGATATTCCGGTGCTCAGCACCGTGTCGGCGTCGGAATAATCAGGCGGCGCGTTCCCCGAAGCGGTGGATATCGGCCCGAGGTCGATATTTATCCCCGGCCCTAATAGCGGCAGCAGGGTCAGGTCCGCGAACGCCCCGAACGAAGAGCTGCTGCCCGTCGTTTGAGCTCTCGCGATAGTCGGTATTGAAACCAAACTAATGGCTATTAAAAGAAAAACTGGTTGAATTAGTCTTAGAAGATATACCCCTCCCCGATTTCTCAATAACTTCACCTTCAGCCTCCTTTAAATCATTTCTAAATATCCCCTGTTATACTTTAGTGCTAATTTTAATGCTCTTTTTTCAATTTTGTAAACGTATTTCGAAATTTATCTATGAAAGCAAACGAGCGGTTTCTTATGTGTAAATACACAGGAGTAAGCCGGGAGAAACAGGCCTCAATCGAAAACGAAGAGATGCAAAATACGGTTTTAGTTCCGGGAGCCGATTCCGATCATTCAGAGCGGTCCGCAAAAACACAGCTATTTAGAGTTATACGTAAGTCTTTACAAACGGCTGGTGTGGGAATGCCCATGAACTGTTATGACTCTAAATACTTACTTGCCTTATGCCTAATACGAGTAAGTGCTTTAGATATAGGGCTATGATTTGCGTACCCCAATTCTGTCGCAATTTCAGTTAGGTTGGTCACACCCTTTTTAAGACACACAACAATTTGTTTTTCTTTTACATCTAACAGACTAAAAAAATCATTCCATAATAGTGTCTCTGAAATATCAGAATCTGGTCCAACAACACCATACGAATCTTCTACCTCTGTGTAATCAAGCTCTACAAATTTAACTTTTGTTTTTTGACGTTTTTTGTATAATTTCCTCTCGAAATCTTCCCGTGCGTTTGACCAGCGATTAGAAAAATCTTCTTCAACACGATTTGAACGTATTGCATCAATTATAGAACGCAATTTGCCATGCCTGTCAGCTTTAGCAATAAGTTCTAGGGTTGCTTCATGAGCTTCATCTTCGCCGTACCATATATGTCCTCCCTGTCGACATCTGTCTATGGTAAAACATTCTTCTATATCTAATTCCTGTTGAATTCCATTAAGATCTTCTATTTCTTGCTGACTCTCAAATTCAACAAAATTATAGGAACATAAACGGTCTTCAATTACCCTTGTGATATGTGGCAACCAAAAATCAAGATTGTGAGCAAGTAATATCGTTGGCTCATCTCTGCTAAAAGCGCTCAGTGGTGAGCCAGAATTTATAAATGGCCAAATATATGATGCAAAAGCATGTTCAAGCCTGACTCTGAAATCGTTTGGTAAAGATACATCTTCAGCATGCCCCATACCTAAAGCAGGCCATATTGGTCTTTTTAATAAAGGCAACCCGAATTTTTGAAGAGTTTTAGCTGGAAGAAGTGAGTAGAGGGATATATATGCTTCATAACGATTTCTTGTATCGGGAAGAAGATATACGTTTTGGCTCTTCAAATGCTTTAGCGCAGATACTACTTTAGAAAAATTATTACGCTCTATCATAGGCACATCATCAAGAGTATTGAATCTTTCATTATTAAGACATATGTCTTTACGAAGCTGTCCTGCTTCCCATGCAAAATTCCACTTACTAATAAGAAGAGTTAATTTGATACATTTACCTCTGTCAGGAATATAAAGAAACTCTGGCTGCTTTTGCTCAACAGGTCGTGGTAAGAACCTATAAATCCACCTTGAGGAAAGATTGTATAGCTCGGGATATATATCTATCTCATCACTTGTTAAAAAATATTCAGACTCACAAATGTTATTTTGACTGGCTGACATGAAGTTTTCTCCTATATTAGATTATCTAATATATTAACGACTATAAATCAGCCTTTTGTTCCTACGTTTGAAAAATTTTGATGAGACCCAAAAAAGAAAAAAGAGCAAAGTTTAAAGCAAATACATTCTGATGAAATGTATCAGACGCTGCTTGGAGGTTTTGTGAGGGAGTTTGGCTATTCTTTTGAGGAGGTTAGAGAAGGTGCAAGAAGGGCCGGAAAACTGTGCGCGAACCCAAAGAACCCGCGGAACCCCCTAGACTTATTGACTTCTGAAAATATTAGGCACAATTTTGCGAACCTTAAAATTTAAGCTATTGCTAGACTACTGGAGTTGCTATTTAGGGTTGGCTGGGGCACTAGGATTCGAACCTAGACTGGTGGATCCAGAGTCCACAGTACTACCGTTATACTATGCCCCAGTAGACCTTAGAGTATTTATAATTATGCCTTTTCCGTCAAGTATTTTGATAGCAGGCGTTCATTGGATAAAATAGAACTGTAGAAATACTAGGGAAAGGAGATGCTTCGTATGCCTGCCAAGACTCTGACCGTGAGGGCGAAAAACAAGGAAGAGCTCAGGAAGAACGTGGAGAAGGTTTTAAAAGATGCGTCCAAAAAAGGCATGATCTTCGTTAAACAGGGGTATAAGGAAAATAGGATAAAAAAATCCAGAGGCGAATACGAAATAGAAATCGAGGTACACTCCTGAAATAATACAAGATGGAAAAGACCCCTCCTCAAAAGCTCGAGACTTTCGATAATCAGTACCCCGGAAGGGAATACGAGATCGACATCACGTGTCCCGAATTCACGTGCGTGTGTCCCAAGACCGGTCAGCCCGACTTCGCTTCAATCAATATCAAATACGTACCCGACAGACTGTGCATCGAGCTTAAATCGCTCAAGCTCTACATGTTTTCTTACCGCGGCGTCGGCACATTCCACGAACACGTCACGAATAAGATTCTCGACGACGTAGTCGAGGCGTGCAATCCGGTGAGAGCCGAAGTGACGGGGGATTTCAACGTAAGGGGCGGAATCAAGACAGTTGTCAGGGCATCCTATCATAAGAGCGAGAGCGGGAAAGCGGGATTCAAACAATGAACGAAGTGAATTAATGCGCATTCAATAGTGTGCGATAGTTCATGATTAACCGGACGGCCGGACGTCGGCCGACGGAAATTCCCGTACCCCTTCGTATCGAGACAGGCGACCGATGCTTGTGAAGATTCAGATTATTGTAACTGCCGTGGTCATTACGGTGATAATGGGAATAGCCCTCGCTGCGCCCTATATCGCTCCATATGAATACGACGAAACCGACTTCAGGAACACACTCGCAAAACCGGGGAGCAAACACCTTATGGGCACTGACCAGGAGGGTAGAGACCTCCTCAGCAGGATAATATACGGCTCCCGGGTGTCGATAACGGTTGCCGTCGGCACGGCGCTTATAGCACTGATTATTGGCACGGTCTACGGCGCGGTCTCAGGTTACAGGGGCGGGAAGACCGACGAAGTAATGATGAGGCTCGTCGACATCTTCTATTCACTCCCCGACCTCCTTCTCATTGTCCTCATTACCCTCGTTATAGGGAGGGGAGTCCTTGGAATAGTCCTCGCGCTCGGGCTCACCGCCTGGATGCGGGTAGCCAGGATAGTGAGGGGCAGCGTACTCCAGCTTAAAGGAATCGAATTCGTCCAGTCGGCGAAGAGCCTGGGCGCCTCACCGGCGAGAATACTGGGTTACCACATAATCCCGAACATACTGAGCCCGCTCATAATAACGCTTACATTCGCGGTGCCGTATGCAATACTCGCGGAATCCACCTTGAGCTTTTTGGGACTCGGTATCGCGCCGCCCGAGTCGAGCTGGGGAACGCTCGCGAGCACGGGCTGGCAGGGCATGAGGACCTTTCCCCACCTCATCGTGTTCCCGAGCCTCGCTATTTTCATTACGGCATTTTCATTTAACCTATTCGGTGAGGGTATGAGGGACTACCTCGATCCGCAGAAAAGAGGGAGGTAAATATGCTGAAGACACATACCAGGAAACGGCCGGGGAGCAGAATCGAGCTATCCGATCTTTTATATGCGGGGCTTTACTTCTCTTTTGCGTTATCCGTGATCGCGGGCTTCGGACCGTCCGCGCTCGCGCAGATAAACTGCCAGTCCGAAATCTACCTCCCCGCCAAAACAGACCCGGAGGACAGATTCAAAAAGGGATACTGCTTTATAAAGCTCGGGCAGTTCCAGGAAGGCGTCACACGGCTTACCGGCCTCGAGAACGAGCTCCCGCTCATAGCGGACTATGTGATCTATTACCAGGGGGCGGGGTACGAGAACCTGGGCGACCTCCCGAACGCATCTATACAATTTAACAGGGTCATCACCGGATACCCCGACAGCGGAATCAAAAAAAAGACGCTCGCGAGGCTGGGCGGCATATATACACAGTCAGGCGATTACGCCAATGCCGAGCGCATTTTCAGGTCCCTTTACGCCGAGGAAAGAGACAGAAGCCTCAGGGCGTCGTATCTCGAAGGCCTCGGCCAGGCTCTGGAGAAACAGGGGAGATATCAGGACGCCGTGAATACCTATAAACAGGTCTGGGTCGAATTCCCCGGGACGAAGTCCTCATACAGCGCTCAGAAGGCGGCTCAACAGCTGAGCGCCGCAGGGGTAGCCGCATTCGTACCGACAGAATCCGACTATCTCCAGAGGGCCGACAAGCTGTATGAGCTCTCCAGGTGGTCTTCCGCCGTCGAGAACTACGAGAGGGTTTCTTCTCAAAGCACGGAGGCAAGAACGAGAATGGGCATAGCGATGGTCAACACGGGCAGCCTGAATGAGGCTGAAAGCGTGCTGATCGGAATCAATTCCCCGGAGTCCCTCTTTTGGAGGGGGAAGCTCAAATCAAAACAGGGCCTGGACGGGGAGGGCGCCTCGCTCTACTCCCGTATCCATACGTCCTACCCTGCGAGCGGGCTTGCGCCCGAAGGGCTCTATAACGCCGGGAGGCTCTACCAGATAAACGACCAATACGACAAGGCAATAAAGACGTACGATCTGCTAATAAGGACTTACCCCAAAAACGAGTTCGCCGAAGACGGCGCATGGAACCTCGGCTGGATTTACTACAAAAGGGGAATGTATACCGAGGCGCTCGCGACTTTCTCCGCGTTCACCAACTCGTCCACTCCTTTTAACGCCGCTAACTCAAGGTACTGGAAGGCGAGGACTCTGGAGAAGCAGGGAAGGAGAGACGAGGCCAGGGCGGAGTACATGGAGCTTGCCGGTATGACGACCCCGACATACCACTCGTACATGGCCCAACAGAAGACGGGCTACACCCCTGCGTATCCGAACGTCAGTCCCGAATCGACGGCGCTCAACCCCTCGGCCGCCGCGAAAAAGGAAAAGGCCGAAATACTGATCAGACTCGGACTGCCCGAAGATGCGAGGCTCGAGATAGAAAAGATGGAGGCGCTGGCGAATTCGAAGGAGGAATTCGTCGTGGTCAGCCTGCTTTACGCGAAGGTGGACGATTACTATAACTCCATAAAGGTGGCTCAGGACATCGGCCTCCCCCAGGCCAACAGCCTTTCATTCCCGCGAGGCTATAAGGACATTGTGGCTTCGTACGCGAAAAAATACGGCGTCGACGAGCTTCTCGTCTACTCAGTCATACGGGAAGAGAGCAGGTTTCAGAAAGACGTAGTTTCCCCTGCTGACGCTGTCGGCCTCATGCAGCTCATCCCGCCTACCGCGAGAACGGTTGCCAGTCAGATAGGCATAAGCGGATTTACCACGGAGATGCTGACTATACCGAGGATAAACATCGAGATGGGCATTTTTTATCTGAGTCAGGTCCTCGACAAGTTCGACGGGGACGTCGAGCTTGCGCTCGCGAGCTACAACGCCGGGCCCGGCAGGGCGGCCGACTGGAAAGTGGATTTCTACGGGCTTGAGAAGGACGAGTTCATCGAAGAGATTCCGTTCAGGGAGACCAGGAACTATATCAGGAGAATTTTGAGGAGCTACGGGGCGTATAAGGCGATTTACGGGAATACGGCTGTGGCTGCGCCCTTGCCCGCTGCCCCCTCTCAGAACACCCCTCCCTCTACGAATACCGGGACGCAGAATCCTGCAAATTAGGGGTTTGCGGTTTTCATCTTTTCTCCGCAGAGAAGCCCGAAGTTCCTGAGGAGCAGGAGCCCGTAAGCGCTGCTCTTCTCGGGGTGGAACTGGCAGGCGAAGATATTCCCCGTCGCTACGGTCGCTGTGAATTCCAACCCGTATGTGCAGGTGATAGCAATCACGCTTTCGTCTTCGGGCACAGGAAAGTAAGAGTGGACGAAATAGAACCAGCTCCCGTCGGGGATACCTTCGAGAAGCGCCGTCTTCTTTCTTATCCCGATTCTGTTCCAGCCCATGTGCGGGACCTTCAGCCGCTCTTTTTTAAAGGAAGGGAACTTCACGACCTTGCCCTTAAGCAATCCTAGTCCGGCGACGCCCGGAGACTCTTCACTCCCCTCAAAAAGCACCTGCAGACCGAGACAGATGCCCAGATAAGGCTTCCCCGATTCAATGAATTCTCTTATAGTCTGAAATATTCCGTTTTCTTCGAGATTTTTAACGCAGTCCCCGAAAGCCCCCTGTCCCGGGAGCACGAGACCGCTCGCTTCTCGGATGTCGCCCGGGTCTCTCGTCACGTTGACGGTGAAACCCTGGCTCTGGAACGCCTTGCTAACGCTCCTCAGGTTGCCCATTCCGTAATCGACTATCGCGATCATGGATCAGAGTTTCCCTTTGGTTGAAGGAATGCCGCCCGACCTGGGGTCGATCCTCGTAGCGTTGTCGAGCGCGCGCCCGACCGCCTTGAATAACGCCTCTATCATGTGGTGGAGGTTTTCCCCGTACTTAAGCTCTATGTGCAGGTTGCACAAGAGGGTGTTCGAGAAGGACTTGAAGAACTCCTCCCCGAGCTCGAGGTCGAATTCGCCGACCTTGCTTTTCGGGACCTTTACCTTGTAGACGAGATAGGGTCTCCCGCTCAAATCGACGGACGCGAAGGCCAGGGTCTCGTCAAACGGCACGAAAGCCTCCCCGAAGCGTCTTATCGATTTTTTATCGCCTAACGCCTTCAGGAATGCGTCCCCCAGGGCGAGTCCGACGTCCTCCACGGTGTGATGGAAATCCACGTCAAGGTCGCCTGAAGCGCTTATCTTTAGATCGAAATAACCGTGCTTCGCGAACTGGGAGAGCATGTGGTCGAAAAACGGTATCCCCGTCTCTATCTCATAATCGCCCTTGCCGTCGAGGTTGATTTCGACCTTGACCTTAACTTCGGACGTAACCCTCTCGGTTTTCGCTTTTCTTTGCTTCATAGATGGTTATGAATCATATCAGAAATTAAAGGACTGTCCAAGTCCCGGCCCCGGGCTCGATAAATACGTTTACAGCTTTCACACGCCTTCAAGCGCGAGTAAAATATGGATGGTGAAGATTTCGATTTCGGACGAAACCGGCGGGCTCGAAGGCGCATACAAGAGCCGGCTCAGGAAAATCGCGGGAACAGTTCTTAAAAACCTGGGCATGCCCTCCGGGACAGAGCTTTCGCTGTCGTTTACAAACGACGGGAGAATGAGGGAGCTCAACCGCGAATGGAGGGAAATAGACCGGTCGACGGACGTGCTCTCGTTCCCCCAGGGCGGGGGGCCTGATTTCACGCTCCTCGGCGACATAGTAATTTCAATCGACACCGCAAAAAGGCACAGCATAAAGTACGGAAATACGCTCCACGACGAGATAAAGAAGCTCATCGTCCACGGCACGCTCCACCTGCTCGGATACGACCATAAGAAAAAGAGGGATAAAGAGATAATGCGGGAAAAGGAATCTCGACTTATGTTCTCTATAAAAGAACTTTGACACCGGGCCTGCCGGAATTACTTTTTCTTCTTGATCACGAGCTTTACTTCATCGATAGACCGCGTCGTCGATTTTGTGATAGTGAACACGTTGTTCTTGATCTTTATCTTATCGCCGGTCTTCGGTATCGAGCCCGACTCGGACAGGAGGAAACCGCTCAGGGTCTCGTAATCGACGCTCTCGGGTAAGCCGAGCCCGAGGTCGTCGTTTATCACGTCTATCTCGATTTTGGGGTTTACGAGATACTCGCCCTCGGCTGTCTTCCTCCAGAGCTTTATACCCTTATCGTACTCGTCCTCTATCTCCCCGACGACCTCTTCGATAATGTCCTCGAGCGCAATCACCCCGACGGCTCCTCCATACTCGTCCACCACGACGGCCATTCCCGCCCTACCCTCCTTCATTTCATCGAGCAGCTCGTCCACGAGCTTCGATTCGGGCACATAGAAAGGCAAGCGCGAAAAGTTCTTCACTCTTTCGTTCGGGTCGGCCCCGAGCAGATAAAAAGAGTGGAGCATGCCCGTGATGTTGTCCACGCGGTGCGTGTATATGGGGATCCTCGAATACCCGGTCTCTTGAATCATGCGCACCGCGTCTCCTACTTTAGCCTCGTCGCTGAGCGCTCTCACGTGGACGAGCGGGATCATTATCTCGTCCACTGTGGTTTCTGAGAATCTGAAGATCCTCTTTATAATCCTTTCCCTGTAATCCACTTTCGGTATCGACGTATCGCCTTCGATGACGTCGATAAGCTCTTCCCTCGTGATGAATGTATTTTCCGTACTGCCTATAAGGGTCAGTATTTTCTTGGTGAATATATTCACCACGATAAGGATGGGATAAAAGACCTTGGATGCGAACCAGAGGGGGTATATCGACCAGAGTATTATCGTGTTCCTTTTTTTCTGGAATACCGCCTTCGGCACCACCTGCCCGAATATGACGATCAGGGGGGAGAGTATGAGGACCGTGTAATACTCCTTTCCGGCCCCGAACTTATGATGGATGTAAAAGGTCATGATTATTGTGCTCGTAATAAGTGAAAGATTGATGCCGACAAGCGTCGTGCTTATAAACCGCTCGACTTCCGCAAACGCGCTCATTACGAGCTTCGCGCTCTTGGAGCCGCGGTCGGCGAGCATCTTCATTTTGACCTTATCGCAGGAAATCAGGGCTATCTCGGAGCCCGCGAAAAATCCCTGTATAAGGAGCGATAGAGCGATTATTACAATTAAAAGCTCAAGCGACAACGGCCACCTCTTCTCTCATTCTCTGGACCTTTATCTCGGTAATTCTCTTGCCGGATACCCGGTTGACGAGGAATACCAGGCTCCCGTAAGAAACGCTGTCCCCTTCGTCGGGGAACTTCCCGAACATATCGAAAATAAATCCCGCTACGGTCTCGTGTTCCTCGGGCGCGGGGAGAATAGACTCTTCGAGGTCCTCTCCGAGGTTTTCGAGGCCGCCGAACCTGAGGACCGTAAAGAGGAACGTATCGTTAAATTCCTCTATCTTCATGCTGCCCGGTATGATCAGCGCCTCGCCCTCCCATCTGACCTGCGGCCTCTTAACCACCCTTCTTTCATCTTCGATCTCGCCGAAGAGCTCCTCCAGTATGTCTTCCATAGTCACTAAACCGTCAAAGCGGCCGTACTCATCGACGACTATCGCAATATGCGTGCGCTCGTACTGAAGCTCTTTCAGGAGATCGAAAGCCATCTTCGTCCTGGGAATAAAATAAGGCGGCTTCAGGATGCTCTTCAAGATCGTGTCGTCCGCGAGATCGTAGGTGAGGAGGTCTTTGGCGTAAAGCACCCCGATGATATTGTCCTTATCGCCCTCGTAGACCGGGGTCCTCGAAAATCCCCTCTTCTTGATTTCGTATACGGCGTCCCTGCGAGAGAGGTTCGCTGGCAAGAGGAAGCAGTCGATGCTCGGGGTCATTATTTTATAAGCGGGGACCTCTTCGAGCTTGAAGAGACTGCTGACGAGCTTTTTCTCTATATCGGTGATTACCCCCTCTTCGCTGCCGAGTCCGACAAGCGCCTTAACCTCTTCGGGCGTAAATTCCTTACTGTGCTCGTACTCGATCTTTCCGCCCAGTATCCTGGTGAACCCTATAGACAGTATCACGAGGACCCATCTCACGGGCGTTATCAGCAGGTGAAACAGATGAAGAGGGTACGAAATGATACGGGCAATAATTCTCGGATACTTTACGCCAAGCGTCTTGGGTCCGATTTCGCCAAGGAGGAGAAGGCTCGGGGAGGCGATCAGTATCGAAATGAGCGTTACCGAACGCTGTGAATAACCGCTCAGGAACTCGTTTACAGTAAGGCCTATGACAGCCGTGTATGCGACGTTTACCACTTCGTCGGCAAAAAGGATCGTTATTATGAGCTTGTAGGGCTCGTGGAGGAGCTTCTCTATGAGCGTCGAGCTCTTCCTGCCCTCTTTCCTGAGCCTGTCACGCTGGTGCCTGCTCAGGGAAAAAAGCGCGCCTTCGGACGTGCTGAAAAAGCCCGATAGAAACAGCATGAGCACGATTAAAAATAAGTTATAACTTAACGGTACGTCGTCCATTTAATTACCGAAGTGAATGAACCCCCTCCTGTTTATATCGATTTCATTGCCGCCCGGATCGAGCACTGTGAGCAGATGCTCCGGCACCACCTCGCCTATCTCCGTTATGTCAATATCGAGGGCGCGGGATAGTTCCCGGACCTCGTCTCTTCTGGCGGGAGGCGAAGTGAAGAGGAGCTCGTAATCTTCTCCCCCACTCAATGCCGTTTCAAAAAAATCCTCCGCATACCCGGCGACGTGCTCCGAATACTCGCGGGACAAGGGAATTCGACTCATATAAAGCCTCGCTCCCGTTCCCTGCCGTACGGTTATACGCTCGAGATCGAGGAGAAGGCCGTCGCTCACGTCGGTCATCGAAGTAACCGCTCCACTGAGCGCGAGCCTTCTCCCCAGAGAAAGCCTGGGCTTGGGACATTTGTGCCTCCCGATCAGATACGAGTATTCACCCGACGTCTTCCCCTGAGAGAGGAGCCTCAACCCGAGGGCAGAGTCCCCGAGGGTCCCGCTCACGTATATCGCATCCCCCGGTATAGCCCCGCTCCTTCTGACAAGATTCTCGGGCTCCACCTCGCCGAGCGACGTGACGTCCAGAAAGAGTTTTTCCGACGCGCTCAGGTTCCCTCCTACGAGCTTCACTCCGAACTCCTCCTCCGAGGATCTGAATCCCCTTATCAGGTCCCTCAGGAACCGCTCGTCCTCGTTCATCGAGAAACCGAGTGAGGCGAGGATGAACCTGGGCACCCCGCCCATGGCCCCGACGTCGCTCACGGACACGGCGACCGACTTTCTCGCAAGCTCCTCCGGAGTAATGAGGGACTTTAGAAAATGCACGTCCTCGACCTGACAGTCCGTGGTCGCGAGCAGCAGTTTCCCGGGGCTTACTCTCAATGCCGCGGCATCGTCCCCTATCCCCGCCTCAACGCACTCGATTGCGCCCTGAAACTGCTCTTCGATGAGACGAAGAGCGCTAAGTTCGTTTATCATGCGGATTAAATCCCGGGAGCTGACATAATTAGCTGTATCTTAATAATAAAATCTTGTTTTATGGCGGGGGCTTTTACCAAGACTGAATTATGGCAACACAAATGAGGGTCGGGTCCTGTCATAAAGAATTATTGATTCAATCCTCGGTTTTCTATGATTTAGTTTAAGTTTAGGATATTCGTTAAAACATGTCAACATAAATCCTGATTGCGCTCTTTCCTTAGGGATTCCGATACAGGCCGCGGCAGGGTCCCGCTCATCTTCACTTTAATAAACAAACTCCTGTGGAATCCCGGATGAGAGCGCCTACCGCGACGCGTAACCCTCTCCCGTCCGTTTTCCCCTCAAACGGCCGAGGGAAAGTTTGGGAACGTAGCTCTGAAATTTGTCCATATATACAAAGATGACGGGCGTAAGGTAGAGCGTAATGAGTTGGGAGAAGAGTAGTCCCCCCACCACGGTCAGGCCCAGCGTGCGGCGCGACTCGGCCCCCGCGCCGTGGCCGAGGGCAAGGGGCAGCGCCCCGAGAAGCGCGGCCATAGTTGTCATCATGATGGGACGGAAACGGATGAGGCAGCCCTGGTATATAGCCTCGACGGGGCTCTTCCCCTCGTTCCTCTGCGCATCGAGCGCGAAGTCGATCTGCATTATCGCGTTTTTCTTAACTATGCCTATGAGCATTATGAGGCCGACAAACCCGTAGACGTTCAGCTCCATCCCGAAGATAAGAAGTATCAGCAAAGCGCCGAACCCCGCCGATGGAAGTCCGGAGAGGATCGTCAGGGGATGAATGAAGCTCTCGTAGAGAATGCCCAGAATCAGGTAAATGACCAGAATCGAAAAGACCAGAAGAAGCCCGAGACCGCTGAGCGATCTCTGGAACTCCTGCGCAACGCCCTGATAATTCGTGCTCATATTGCCGGGCAGGGTCTCGGCGACAATTTTATCCAGCTTATCGACCGCTTCGCTCAAAGACACGCCTGAAGTCAGGTTGAAAGATATAGTCACCGCCGGGAACTGCCCATAGTGATTTATTGACTTGGGGCCGACGTTCTCTGTGAATCTCGCGACCGTCTCGAGCGGTATGAGTGTATCGTTCGATGACTTGACGTACAGCCTCGAAAGGGCGTTCATATCTTCCTGATATTCCGGCTTAAGCTCCATAATGACCTGGAACTGGTTTGTGGGCGCGTAAATAGTCGACACCCACCTGTCCCCGTAGGCATTATAGAGCGTGTTTTCGATCTCGGCGGCCGATACCCCGTGGGCGGAGGCCTTGTCCCTCATTATCTCCACGTTTACCTGGGGGTTCTTGATCTCGAGGTTGCTGGTAACGTCCTTTAACTCGGGCATCTCGCTCATCCTGGCCTCGAGTAGGGGGACATACTTATAAAGCTCTTCGATATCGGGGCTCTGTACGGTGAACTGATAGAGGCTCTTCGTAAGCTGCCCGCCGATCCTTATCTCCGGCAGGTCCTGCATAAACGCGCTAACCCCCGGTATCTCGGCGAGCCTGGGGCGAAGCTCGTCTATAATCTCAAACGAGCTCGGCCTTTCCTCGCGGGGCTTTAGATGCATGAACATGCGTCCCTGGTTGGTCCCCGTGGTGCCGGCCCCTCCGCCGCCCACGGCCGAGAAGAAGGCCCTGACGTAAGGGCTTTCCCTCAAGACGTCGGCGACCTGCTGCTGATACTCGACCATCTTTTCAAAGGATGTCCCCTGAGGGGCTTCGGTAATCGTGAAAATGGTGCCCTGGTCCTCATTCGACAGAAATCCCTTCGGGATTATCGTGAACATATATGCGGTGATTAAAAGAATCGCGGCGTTTATCATAAGAAACGCGAACCGGTGCCGGAGCACCCGCTTAAGACTCCAATCGTAGGCTTTGAACATACCGTCGAAAAAACGCTCCGTTACGTTGTAAAACCGCCCGTGTTTTTTACCCGATTCGGGCTTGAGGAACCTGCTGCAGAGCATCGGCGTAAGTGTCAGCGAGACGAAGCCCGATATCAGAATGGCCGCGCAAATGGATACGGCGAACTCCTTGAAGAGCCTGCCGATAACCCCGCCCATGAGCAGCACGGGAATGAACACGGCGGCCAGCGAGATCGTCATCGAGACGAGCGTGAAGCTTATTTCCTTAGAGCCGTCGAGCGCCGCCTGGAGCGGTTTTTTCCCCATCTCCATGTGCCTGACTATGTTTTCGAGCATGACTATAGCGTCGTCCACAACAAACCCTATAGCCAGGATAAGCGCCATCATGGAGATGTTGTTGAGGCTGAACCCGCAGAGATACATGGCGACGAAGGTCCCCACGATTGACAAGGGCAGGGCGAGGCTTGGAATGACCGTTGCGGATACGTTTCGCAGGAAAAGGAAAATGACCATGACGACGAGTCCGAGAGTAAGCCCCATTGTAAAGTTCACTTCCGCCATCGACTCCCTGATCGACCGTGAGCGGTCGTAAAGCGGGTTCAGGCTTACGCTCGGAGGCAGGTACGATTTAAGGGACGGTATGACTTCCTTCACCGCGTCCGCTACGGCGACCGTATTCGTACCCGGCTGGCGCTGGATCGCGAGAATTACCGCCCGTTCCTGAAAGTCTTTGGTCACGAACCACGCCGCGTTCCTGTCATCCTCGATACTGTCTACGATGTCGCCGAGCTCCCTCAGCCGGACAGGCGAGCCGTCCCGGTAAGCGACTATGACGTCCTTGTATGCCTCCGCGTTATAAAGCTGCCCGGTTGCCAGAATCGTATAGGCTTTATCGGGCCCGTAGAGGGCTCCCGTCGGCAGGTTCACGTTAGCGCCGTTCACGGCATCTTCGACTTCGTTGATCCCGATGCCCTTGCTGCTGAGTGCGTTGGGATCGAGCTGGATACGGATCGCATACTTCTTGGACCCGAAGATCTGCACCTGCGCCACTCCGCTGACCATCGAAATACGCTGCGCCAGGATAGTGTCGGCATATTCGTTGAGCTCCCACGGCTGGAGGCTCGGCGAGGTTACTGCGTAATATAGTATCGGCTGGTCGGCCGGATTAACCTTTCGATAGGTCGGCGGCTGGGGCATGTCCTGCGGCAGGAGCCGCGTCGCCCTCGATATTGCGGTCTGAACGTCCTGTGCGGCCGCGTCGAGCTCCCTGCTGAGATCGAACTGGATCGTAATCTGTGTAGAACCGAGCGAGCTCACCGAGGTCATCGAATCTATGCCCTCGATCGTGGAGAACTGCCGCTCTAACGGGGTGGCGACGGAGGAGGACATCGTCTCCGGGCTCGCTCCGGGGAGGTTCGCGCTAACGACGATCGTAGGGAAATCCACGTTGGGGAGGTCGCTTACCGGAAGGGACCTGTATGCGACGATCCCGAACAGCAGTATGGCGGCCATGATGAGTGACGTCATTACCGGTCGCCTGATGAATATTCCGGAAAGGTTCAAATGCGGATTCCCCCGTTTTCCTTAATTCTCCGGTTTTGTACTATTTCCTGCTTACGTCCGAGCCGTCTCCGGATATCTTCTTCGAGCTTTCGTTCGTCCTCACTTTGATTCCGGGAGCGAGCCTCAGCTGGCCCTCCGTGACGACGAGCTCCCCGGGTTCGAGCCCCTTGGTGATTACGACTTCTCCGTCCAACCTTGCGCCCGGCACCACAGGGCGCGATTCCACGGTAGAATCGGGCTTCACGACGAAGACGTAATCCCCCTGCTGGCCGGTCTGTACAGCGCGGGCAGGTATTACGAGCGCGTCCTCCTCTGTCGTAAGTTTGATCGTCACATTGATAAATTTGCCCGGCCAAAGTGTCTCTGAATCGTTTTGAAATATTGCCTTCATCATGATAGTCCCTGTGGTTTCGTTAACCTGGTTGTCTACGAAGCTGAGCGTCCCGACCGCGGGCTCGTTTTCAGTAGTTAGATGCGCGGATTGTTTAATGCCCTCTGCATCCGCACCCTGCCGCTCTGCGGTCCGGCTGCCCTCGGGTACGCTGGCATAGACCTTGAGGTCCCCGGCATCCGCCATATAGCTTCTAATCAGGGACAGAAACTGCTCGGGTACGGAAAAATTGACATTCACCGGTTTTGTCTGATTTATGACTGCAAGGAGCGTCGAACGGGATTCTACGGTATTGCCTTCGTGGACGAGTATCTCTCCGATCCGCCCGTCGATCGGGGATCTTATAGAGCAGTATTCGAGCTCGAGTTTCGCGCTCTCGACCACCGCTCTATCCGCCCGGACCGTTGCGCCCAGCGATTCATACTCCGCCCGGACCTGGTCATATTGCTGCGCGGATACCACCCCTTTATTAATTAGGTCCTCGTAGCGCAGCGCATCCTGTTCCGCCTTTTTAAGCATGGCGGTATCCCTCGCCATGTTGGCTTCCGCCTGCCTGAGGGCATTTTCGTACGGCCTGGTGTCTATCAGGAACAGAAGCTCGCCCTTGCTGACCTTCTCGCCCTCCTTGAAATACACCTTCGACAGCTCGCCGTCCACCTGCGGCTTAACCTCGACGATCGAATACGCTACCACATTGCCTATAGCGTTTAGCTGGACGGGCACGTCCTTTTGCTCGACCCTGGCCACCCTGACCGGGACGCTTGAACCCTCGCCTTCCTGACTCGTTTTGTCGGCCGACCCGTCGCTCTCCCCGGAGCAAGCCGCGAAAATCATAATTAATGCGGTGATTAAGAAAAAGTAATCCGGACGGCGGCGAGTCATGAAATCTTTCCTCCCGTACGTATCATTCGGATAGAGACCCAGGATAAGTTTAGCCACATTCAGAATTCCTCAAACCCTCCGCCATGACGGCCATGCCGGTTAGTCTATCTTATTTGATAACTATATATAATCCGCATATAATCCGCTTGTTTCAGGCTTTTCATCCCGTCCCGCTTATGGCGTAAAGCTTAATCAGAAAGTGTAAGTAAGTGCTTACTTCGAACCATATAAATATTCGCAAGAAAGCCCCTTCTGTCAATCAATTTTTCTGTTCGGCTTGAGACATATCAGATGTTGGATAACAAAATCACTCTGACCCGGTTAGACGTAAATCAATAAGAGTCATACCAACTGGCAGAGAATCTCAACTATTTTAGTTCTTAGATTGATTTTTATTTCATATCCCGATATAAAAAAGGCATAGAGGTTATAATAATCCCCTAACAATGATCGCAAAGGTCCTTTCAAGCGCAGTCCTGGGAGTAGACGCATACCTCGTAGAAGTCGAGGTCGACCTCGCGTTCGGCCTCCCGCAGTTCAACACCGTCGGGCTCCCCGAAGGGGCCGTCAGGGAAAGTAAGGAGCGCGTGCGCGCGGCCATAAAGAACTGCGGCTACGAATTCCCGGTGAGGAGAGTCACTGTCAACCTCGCCCCGGCGGATATCAGGAAAGAAGGCTCTGCCTTCGACCTCCCGATGTCGCTCGGCATACTCGCGGCGCTGGGTTACGTCGACCATGAGCCCCTGCTGCAATACGTGATTCTCGGAGAGCTCTCTCTCGACGGGAAGGTGAAGCCGATAAAGGGCGCGCTGCCTTCCTCGATATGCGCAAGGGACTCCGGGCTCAGGGGGATCATCCTTCCGCGGGAGAACGCCGAAGAGGCCGCGGTCGTCGAAGGCGTGGACGTATTCGCCGTGGAATCGCTCCAGGATATAGTAGAGTTCATAGAAGGCAAGAAGGAAATACATCCGACAAGAGTAGACATCGGATCGATCTTCACGCACGCCAAGACCTACGACGTCGATTTCCACGAGGTCAAAGGCCAGGAGCATGTGAAGCGCGCCCTGGAAGTCGCCGCGAGCGGCGGACACAACGTGCTCATGATCGGCTCCCCCGGCACGGGGAAAACGATGCTCGCCCGGAGGCTCCCGACAATACTCCCCGACATGAGCTTCGAGGAGGCGCTCGAGACGACCAAGATATATTCAGTGTCGGGCCTCCTCCCCGACCATTCGTCCCTTTACGCGACGAGGCCCTTCCGCTCCCCCCACCACACGATAAGCGATGCGGGACTTATTGGCGGGGGAGCGATACCCAAGCCGGGCGAGGTGAGCCTTGCTCATAACGGCGTCCTTTTTCTGGACGAGCTTCCAGAGTTCCGTAAAAATGTATTGGAAGTAATGAGACAACCGCTTGAGGACGGCATGGTGACTATATCGCGCGCATCGACCTCGATCACGTACCCGGCCAACTTCATGCTCGTTGCGGCAATGAACCCCTGCCCCTGCGGCTACCACGGCGATCCGCAGAAAGAGTGCACCTGCTCCCCAATACAGATCCAGAAATACAGGGCCAAGGTCTCGGGACCGCTCTTAGACAGGATAGACATTCACATAGAAGTCCCCCCCGTGAGATACAAGGAGCTTGCGGACGAAGCGGGCGGGGAAGGCTCGTCCCCCATTAAGAGCCGCGTGAATATGGCGAGAGAGATACAGAAGGCGAGGTTCAAGAGGTCGAAAATTCACTCGAATTCACAGATGTCCCCGTCTATGGTGAGAAAGGCGTCCAGGCCCGACGAGAAAGGGATAAAGCTGCTTGAGACCGCGATTGACAAGCTCGGCCTTAGCGCCAGGGCCTATGACAGGATATTGAAAGTCTCCCGCACTATCGCAGACCTTGAAGGCTCCGAAAACGTCCTCGCCCACCATATATCGGAAGCGATCCAGTACCGCTCGCTGGACAGGAACCAGTTCTAATTGCACTAAATGGGGATCACTTCCCACTCAGAAAAATACCTGCAGTAAAAACCCTGAAATTCTTATACCTGTTTTAATCATCGTCGGTCTCATACGATTCTGAACCTTCCCATCTATTTTTCGAAAGTGTTTTTCCATCGCTCAGATGAATTTTAATTTCGTCGATTAATATAAGTAAATGCAATAATTGCATATCGCATCAAGTGAATAATAATGACAATCATTATCATTTAATAGTTATTTCCATCTAACATTCTCATATTATTGACTATTTCTTGACAGTGGGATTTCGCACGGTTAATATGTTATTGATTATCAACATCATTATCATAGGGGCGAGTGTGTCTTCTATAATTCAAAAGGAGGAATTTGCCATGGTTAGCAAGAAGGGGATTTTAGTAACAATCATATCGATTCTTTTTGTACTGAGCTGCGGGGGCGGGGGATCAGATGATTCTGGGGGAGGAGGCGGAGGGGGTACGAACGATGAATTCATCCAGAGTATCATCGACGACTACGTGGATAACGTAGTTATACCCACCTATAACCTGTTACGTAATAGGGCCAATGCGTTCAGGGAGGCTTGCGAGGCTCTCGAAGCTGACCCGACCGAAGAAAACCTCGAAGCCGCTCGGGATGCGTGGTTCGCCGCCAGGGTCCCGTGGGAGCAGAGCGAGGCCTGGCTGTTCGGGCCGGTCGATTTCAAGGGCCACGATCCCGCACTCGACAGCTGGCCTGTCAACAGGACCGACCTCGATGCGGTTCTTGCGAGCGATAATGAGTTGACAGAGGACTTTGTCAGGAACCTGGACCCCACGCTCAAGGGATTCCACACTGCGGAATATCTTCTCTTCGCTTTTTCCGTTGACGAGCTCGGTGCGAGAGAATTCGAATACCTCATATCCGTTGTGAAAGATATCGAATCCACCGCCCAAGAGCTCTACACGGACTGGGCCGAGGGCGATGAGCCGTTCGGTGAAATCATGAAGGGCGCGGGCAACAATTCCGTTTTCCCCTCGCAGGTGAGCGCTCTCGAACAGATAATCGAAGGCATGTCCATTATCCTCGACGAAGTCGCGAACGGTAAGATCGCGGAGCCTTTTGACAATCAGGACGTGGAGGCCGTCGAAAGCCAGTTCAGCTTCAATTCGCGCCAGGACTTTGCGAATGATGTACGCGGCTCGCTAAATGCCTTTACCGGAGACCATCCGGGTTTAGGGTTGGCCGGCACGGGGCTTAACGAGCTCGTCGCCGAGACGGACCCGGAATTGGCTCAACGGATGGAAGACGAGATCAACGACGCCATTGCGGCGATTTTAGCAATTCCTCAGCCGTTCCGGGACGCGATACTCGACCCGGGCGCGGCGGACGAGATCATAGCCGCACAGGAAGCATGCAGACAGGCTTTCGACACTTTGAACGAAGAAGTATTACCGGTGGTTCAGCCATAAATTAGCAATCCGGTGCCTATTCCGAATGAATCTTTCTTTGGAATAGGCACCACTTATTCGGAGGGGGAAAATGTTTCGAACGGGTGAGGCTTGGCCGGGGAATTTCTATAAATTTTTTGGTTCTTTATTCGTTTTCATATCGATAATAACAGCCTTACTATTCATGGCTTGTGACGGGGGAGGATCAGGCGATGAGATTCCTCCGATTCGGGCCGGCGGCGATACAAGCGTGGATAACCGCACTTCCTTTGCGTTCGAAGAGCCTGCTGCGAATCTGTCCGAAGAATCGTTCATTAAGCATACACTGGGCGATGCCACTTTCGGCGACGTATTTGTAACGCCGCCTGCAGTCGTCAATCCCGGGCTCGGCCCGCTCTTTAACAATGTCTCGTGCGAATCGTGTCACATAAAAAACGGCAGGGGGCTTCCCGAATTCGGTAATACCGGCCTCCGCAGCCTTGCGCTTGTCAGGGTCTCCGATCCGGACGGCGCTCCGACCGTACCGGGCGGCAACCCTCCGGTCGAGGGCCTGGGGAACCAGATCCAGGACCACGCCACGTTCGGATTCGAGCCCGAGGCAAAAGTTACTTTGGAATGGGAGGAGATTTCCGGAACATATCCCGACGGAACCATTTACAATCTCAGACGCCCGCTTCTTACCATAATTCTCGCTGACGGAGAGCCACTTGGGAGCAATATCCTCACATCCGTCAGGGTTCCACCGCCCGTAATCGGCCTCGGGCTCCTCGAAGCGATACCGGAGGAGGAAATACTCGCCGCGGCCGACCCCGACGATGAAGACGGCGACGGCATATCGGGAAGACCCAACATGGTCTGGAACAACATCACTGCGACGACCGAAATCGGGCGGTTCGGGCGGAAAGCTTCAGCCCCCAACCTGAGACAACAGGCCGCAACGGCGTACTTCGAGGATATGGGCGTCAGCAGCCCAGACATACCCGGCGACGATCCCGCCCCGGAAATAGACGAGGAAACTCTCGATCTTACTACTTTTTACACTCAAACCCTCGCCGTTCCGCTGCGGGCGGAAACGGACGACCCGGACGTACGGGAGGGCGAAGGTCTCTTTTTCGATCTGGGATGCAGCCAATGCCACCTTTCGGTACTGGAGACCGGAGACCATGAGCTCCCGGAGGTGAGTAATCAGGTAATTCAGCCGTTTACCGACCTCCTGCTGCACGACATGGGTGAAGGCCTCGCGGATAACCGCCCGGACTTTCAGGCAACGGGCCGGGAATGGAAGACCCCGCCTCTATGGGGGATAGGTCTCACCGTAACTGTTCTGGGTCTACAGAATTATTTACATGACGGGAGGGCCAGGACCCTCGAAGAGGCGATTCTCTGGCATGACGGGGAAGCGAAAAATGCAAAAGGCGGTTTCATGAACCTGCCCGGGGATGAGCGCGATAAGCTCATCAAATTCTTATTCTCACTTTAAGGAAGATGAAATGAAAAAATATAGTTTGCTCCTACACACGCTATGCATATGTTTGACTGCCTTATTCCTGACGGAGACCGCTTATCCTCAAGCCGCGCCCGGCAAGGACGATGTTCAGGAATTAAAAGAGATGGTCCTGGAACTGAAAAAAGAAAATGCGGAACGGATTCAGGAGCTCGAAGATCTCAAAAAGGAGAACGCCGAAAAGATACAATCCCTTGAAAAGCGCATAGACGAGCTCTCCGCGGAACAGCCAAAGACAGCAAGGCCGGCCGGGGAGGAAAAGGGGGGAGAGAAGGGAGAGAAATACGCTGATGAGAACGACGAAAGAGAAATAGGCGAAGAGGATTTTTTTGAAAGGGTAAATAAGGGTGATAAGCCTTATAAGAAGCTTGCAGAGGAAGGCCCGTTCAGCCTGACCTGGGAAGGTTACGCCGATATCCTCTTCTCCTGGTACGGCTACGGCCCCGATCAGACCCGCCCCGGCGGTTCAGAGTCCGACAGCAGGATTGAGCTCGACCTCTCCCGGTTCGTGCTTGAGCTCGAAGGGGAAATGTTCGCGGGGCTCGGGTTTGAAGCGGAGATCGAATTCGAGCACGGCGGTACCGGTTCGTCTCTCGAGATCGAATACGAGGAGTTCGGAGAATTCGAGAACGAGATCGAAAAAGGCGGAGAGGTAAATGTGGAGGAGCTCTATCTGAGCAAGAAATTCGGCAATTGGGGAAAGGCCAAAGCGGGCCGCTTTTACCTCGCTATCGGACTCCTCTCGTTCCTGAACAAGCCTACGGACTATCTCGCCGCAAGACGCCCGGAATCCGAGACGATGGTCATTCCCGCCGTATGGGATGAAATGGGCGTCAGCTTCGAATATTACGTAAACGACAACTGGGACCTCACCCTCCAGCTGGTGAACGGTCTCGATTCCACTGGGTTCGGCTCACTCAACTGGGTCCGCGGCGGTCATCAGGGCAGGTTCGAGACCATCAGCTCAAACGGCCTAGCTCTCGTAGGGCGTGTGGACTATAAATTACCCGACTTCGGGCTTCTGTTAGGTACATCCGCATACTACGGCATAGACACCGCCGCCAACAGACCCAAAGACGACCTCGAAGATGTAGACGCGCCTCTGCTGCTCCTGGACGCGCACGCGATATTCGAGCACGGCAGGTGGCGGGGGAGCGGAGACGTGATATGGGGCCATCTCTGGAACGCGGATGAAATATCCGAGCGTAACGCAAGGCTGTCGAATAACCTCGACGTGCCGAGAACCGCAGTCGCCGATAACGCCTTCTCGGCATGGGGCGAGATGGGTTTCAATATAAACACATACGTCGGCCTCGACCATCTGCACCGTTTGGAGCCCTTTGTGCGTATAGATTACTACGACACCTTCTTCCAGCCGCGTGAAGACCTATTCGACAACCCGCGTTTTGAAAGGACGGTATTCACGGGTGGGCTTTCCTACACCTTTGCAAATGCGGTCTTCGTCAAGCTCGATTACGTATACCGGATGCTGGGCTCCTCCGACTTCAATAGCGAGAGCGGTATCGACCTTGCGTTCGGGTGGGTGTACTGACCGGTCCGAGAAACGTACCCTTTGCAGCAGATCTGAGCGCCTCATAGCAGTTATTTCTTCTGTATTGCCTTCTTTGTCATGTGTAAGGCGAAGCGTGTAATTTTTATGGTTTCATTCAGGCTGCTCAATGACTGAATTCGGAGTTTCTGTGCTGCGCGAGGGTTATTCTCCTTCTCGGCGAGGGCCGCGAGCTGCCCTGCTTCAGCAAGATGACTCTGAGCCTGTTCCATCATTTTCCCGGCTTCCTGAAGGAGCTCTTTATCATCTGACTCTGCTCTGTCGAACCCTATATGAATCGATTCGAAGACTAGAGAAACCGGTTCCAGGTTAAACGGACAAAAAGGCGAAGGCGGAAAGAGACAGCGCTGGAGAGCTGATTTCAGTATCGCCATCTCCTTTAAATCACGCAGCATGAAAGGCAGGAGCTCGATGAGTGCGGGTGTACGCCTCCATACCTCGAGTCCGTTCAAAAGATTCAATACACCCGCGTACAGGTGTCCGCCCTCGCTCCCGAGAGCCGTTACCGCGTCATTTCCCATAACACCGAATCCAGGCTCATTTGATTTTTCCCAGAGTCCGTCACCCTCAGTGAAGATAACGTCCGCGCCCATCAGCTCACCCGGCAGGCTCGGTGTCCTCGTACCTACGTAAATTCTATCGCCGGTCGCGGCCATCGAGCCGTACCTCACCGGCGCCAGTAGCGGCGGGAGAGCGAACTCCGAGCAATCGGCATAAAGCGGACACGGAGTCACGTCCTCCAATTCACTGCCGTTAGTTCTATAGACCACCGCAGGGGCGCCATGTCCTGCAGTGCCTATATACAGCATAAAATTGAATTCAGCCATTGCGGGAACCCATGTCAGTTCGTCTCCGAACCCGAAACAGTCAGTCGTAACGGAGCTCCAATCGACTGACGTCATAAACCTTTCAGGTGTCGTGAGCTTCCAAACCTCGCACTGCCGGCTGCCTGCCGACTCGCCGCCGACTCCGAGATATAAATTACGGCCGAGCTTTCGCAGTACCACGCTCTGGATCGTAAGGTCTCCGTCGAACCCGGGGGGGACGGAAATCCGGTCCCAGCTCCCGCCGGGTGTTCCGCACCATATCTCGATCCCTCCGCGCACCGCGCAGAGCCTGAATCCGCCCGCTCTCGGGAGCATGGGGGCCATCGAATGCACTATGCTGCTGCCGGGCCAATCCGGAGTCACATCAAGCCATGAGCTTCCGCCGACGAGCCTCCATATTTGCCCATCCGAGTTGCTTACGTAAAGACGGTCCCGGAATACGACCATATCCGTTACTTCCCCAGCAGCCCCCCAGGGCGGAGAGAATTCACTCCAGACGGTGTCATTGCGTATCGTGGCTCGGTATATCTTCGGCTGCTTTTCGCCGCCGGGCAGAACTATGCTAGTCGCTAGATATATATAATTATCGAATATCGCCATGGCATCCGGCTGCACCTGGTCCGAAATCCCAAACCCTCCCGACGCGACCTGAACCCACTCCTCCGCCCTGACCAGACAACTCGATCCGACAATCATCACGGAAATAACGAACGCAATTCGGAATAACGAATTTAAGTTCCTGATTAAGTTATTGAATAGAAGCATTCGTACACCCCTCCTATCTTTCATTCGAGGCAGCAATAAAATCCCAGGCTTGAGAAATAAGTTTCGCGTATGGATCCGCCGGGATGTCAAACCGTAACGTATCATCCATTAGAGATGCTTGCCTCTTGCTCTTCTCAAATGCCTTAATACAGTAACAAAACTTGCCGGTACAGGAGAAATTTATTTCTCGGTACGCAGCACAAATTTACTTCTTTTCGTACAGACAGGGCTTCTCATCGCCATCTTCCAGCCGCATTACTCAGACGCAGAAAAGCAAATACCGATAAAATACTAATAAGCGTGTGAGAATTCTGATACCGGGACGGGCAGTCTTATCGTGTAAACGGAAGTAGAATCTGAAGTAAGATTATTCGGCTATATAAATTACCCCGCCCTGTCTCTCCCCTCCTGTCAGACCCATTATAAAACAATTCGAAATTAACTGTCAAATACAAAACCCCTCTATCGGAAGCGTCCGGTAAATATCGCTCTATAACAACGATTTAATTTAGCATACGAAGTCCTGCCGTATGCGGCTAATATCTAAAGCACCGTACCTACCGCGAACCCCAACACAAGCGCGTCGTCTATATCGTGTCTCCCGTCAGGGTTTATTACGACCTGAACGTCTGGAACGAAAAAAAGCCACGGGGCAACCTGTATGCGGTAATTAAGCTCGAGAACGGTCTCGCTGTGCTGGACGGGATTGCCGTTGTTGCGATCGAACTGCGCAAGGTCGTCACTGAAAAGCCCGTACGCGAAAATAAATGCCAGAATATCATCCGGGCGGTTAGGCAGAATTCCCTGATAGCTGAGCCCGCCTGCTGTCATGAATGTAATTATGTTTCGGTTCTCGGGTGCGTAGCTCAGAGACAGGAAAACAGAGAGTCCTTCTGAATAATCGCTGTTCTCAGAATACAACATCTGCTCACCCATAATATAGAGACCCCAGGTTCCTCTTACATTTCGGTCGGTTTTAAGTTCCGTAAGCCTCTCATCGTCGTAATACCCTCCGACTTTGTACCCGCCCGGCAACCCCGGCGCATCCCTAAATTTGCCTAAAACGTATCCGAATTCCGCGAGCGTCAAGGGACCTGAGCCCGAAGGAAACGAAAAATTAAACCCGTGATCGTCCAGATCTCGGAAGTCCTCGTACACTACGTAAGAACCCACTTGCCCATACCAGCCTGTTCCCGGTTTAACCTTAAATCTTGCCCCCCAAACCGCTGAAGGGTATGTGGGGAAAGATATGCTTTGAGTTGCCGCGATCGGATTACCGCAAATTGCCTGATTGATCGATGTACATGCCAGACGCAGTGTCGCAAAATCCTCCCCCGTAATAATCCGTCCCAATACGAATTCGGCAATGTTATCGAAGAGCTGCTGACCGAAAGCGAGGTGTACGAGCCGCACTGAGCCGTCTTTGTCACCCGAGTCGAGCTGTACTGGAAACTGATTGCCTATGAAGTCGGGCGACAGACTGCTGCCGGGATTTACAAACGTGAATGATGCTACAACATACCCCCTCTTCCAGTTTACGAGTCTCTCCAGGTCGAGGAATAAACCTGTGCTTAAATCGCCCTTCCAGGAAACGCCCTGGCGCTCCCCACCCTCGGGATTAGCGGCAAGCTGGCCGAAATATGCCGTTATCCATTGCACTCCGTTTTTAGCGAGCCTGTCCCTCAGTCCGCCCCAGCTACCTGTCAACGCGCCTGTAGTACGCCATTTGCCCGAGAAAACCCCCCAGCCCTGATCCGGCGTCCAAGTCGGGGGATGGAGCCACGGGGTAGCTGTTTCGGGACCCGCTGAATCCCATTTTCCCGGATCGTACACATTGCTGTTTATCCAGGGATTTATTTGGGCATAGGCCGGATAACCAAACAGGGATAAAAAACCTGCGAGCAGTGCTACATGAAAGAAGAGCTTCGACAGCCGCATAGTAAATCCCTGGTTTCCGTAGGTCTATTTTCCGGGTTCAGCCCAAGGCTTTGTTTGTATATCGCCGAATACATCAAAATAAGAGATCCGCTGATCGTCGACTCCGAGGGCCGATACAACGCCAATAAGAGGATTGCTGGTATTTGCTATCGTCGTAAGAGCCGTGGCCAATCCGAGTCCCCCCTCTGGCGACTTTTCCCCGGGAAAAGCGGAGAATTCAGCAGCAGGGCGAAGCTCGCCGACCTCGCTATAGACCCCGCTGTTGCAGTGCCCGCCGCCGCCCAGATAATAAAGCAGCGTTACGGTGGGATTTAGAGCTGCTTCGGAAAGCGTAACCGCGATCATTGCCCTGTAGGGATTTGGCGCGGGCGGGTTCATGCCGACCGTCGTGATCGGCGGATACATGAAGTAGCCTCCGGCGAAATAGTCGGCGGCGATGTTGAGCCCTCCATTTCCTGGTATCGGCTCCACCTCATCGACAATGATTGCCAGATTCTTCTCTTTAAACAGCTTTCCTCCGGGCAGGCAAAAATTATCCCAATCGATTTCCTTATTTTCCACAAGCTTAGAAAACTTCGGTCTGTTCCCGTTCGAAAGCTCCTGACCGCTAAATACCATCAATCTGTTCACTGCGCCGGGCCCGTTCGCCACTACTATGTCGTCCCAGTTGTCCCCGTCTATGTCCGATGAGGCTACACGTACTCCGGCGTCTTTGTATGTCCCGTCAAGAGCCGGCATATCATATAGAAGCTCCGCCTTGAGTGAACCGTCGGGGGAGGTCATTATCTTGTACACGGCGACCTTGGGCTCGATCCCTTTCCCTGAGCCGATGACTATCTCTTTAATACTGTCGCCGTTTATATCCCCCAGCGCGACGGTACCGCCGTCGCCGTTCCCGTCAAACGGGACGAATTCGAGAACGGGAGTATTTCCCTTCGTATGATCGAACACCCTTATCAACGGCTTGCCCGATTCCTTTGCCGTAACCACGTGAGACTCGTATTTACTTCTACGTATATGCTCGACTCCTATTATGTGTCCGGCCTCCGCATCCACGCCGCCATTGTAGCCCTCGTCATACGCCATGAAAGAACCGGCGTCCTCACCACTCGACGCGTTGGCGAGACTCACAAGCGGAGGATTGCCCGATCCTGAGCCTACGGCAGTGAATGAGTCCTCCCGGGGAGGCGATACCTTCACGGTCACCATCATACCGCTGTCTTCGTGAAGAAGCAGGTGGCAGTGCATGACGAACTTGCCGACGAAATCAGACGCCTTCATCTTGATATAAGTTTTACTACGTCCGGGAAAGGCGAACGTATCTATGTCCCGAGGGACGTCGTTTATAACCGGGTTTTGCGGCAGGTCGGTCCTGGGCTTTTTAAGCTCCTGGTCTTCAAAGTACTCTATCTTTTCTATTACGAACTGCCCCTGATGTATGTGAAAGGGATGAGATACCTGTGAGTAAGTGGAAATCACCCACCTTTCGTAATCGCCGGAGTAGCTCTGCGCCATCGCGACGTCGGGGAAATAACCGAAGTTTATGCGTCCGCGAAAGTAATGCTCATCGAAATCAAATGCTATTTCTCTCGTAAAGCTGGGCTCTGCTTCGAAATCCTCGGGAGGAAAATCAGCCTCAACCGCGGGAGCGGGCTCATCGACGGGCTCGCCCTCGACCCTAACGGTCGCCAGGATTAAGGAAGGCACGAATGAAGCGGGCGGCTCAAATGTTACCATTTCCGGGAGATTTGAAACCTTATTCGTATATGCCGAGTCTTTTACGTTTACCAGATAATAATCCCCTGGCTCCGTCGGTGCAGTGATAGCCCAGGTTATCCTCTCACCCGGCGCAACATAGGTGTCCTTATTCACGTCGCGCTGCTTGATGAAATACGCGCGCACGGGAGTAAAATGATCGTTGCCGTCCTGGGCTATCAAGGTGCTTTTAAAAAGAGGGGAATCGGGAACCATCATGCCGTCCTTTCCGATTTTTAATATGGCGACCGAGTACGCAGCGAAAGGACTTACATTCGCAAGGGTCCAGACCTGCGTTCCGCCTGGCCGCATTGTGATCACGGGGTTCACCTGGCCGTTCACGAAATAGGTCGGGGCATAATCCGGGGTGTATTGGGGACTCCCCTGCGCCGCATCGGGATTAGGGTTGGAAAAATTCGGGCTCGTACCAAAGCTCGTGGGGCCAAGCTCGTACATACCGGGATGGTCCCTGCTTTCTGCGAGAGCTAAGCCGTTAAGCACGAGAATCCTCTGCTTAAAGCCGCCGTAGACCGCCCTTTTGTCCGTATCGACGACGTTTCCGATCTGCAGTATCCCCGCAAGCCCGCCGTAAACCTGTTCGGCCGTAGATGTATGATAATGAGGGTGATACCAGTTGATCCCCCTGTCGTGGTTCTCGGGGATATTTATTTCGGATACATATTTTCCGCCCGGAAAAAATGACCTGTAAACGTTATCGCCGTTCCCGGTGGGACTCGTAAGAACGCCGTGATAGTGTATGTTCGAATTCACGGGCACGGGATCAGTCGGGTCCCAGGACTCGGAAGTGTCCTGAAGCTTATCTTCCGGAAGACGCTTATCCAGGATATTAAGCCTGATCGTGTCGCCCGGCTCGGCCATGAGAGTGGGGTTGGGAAAGAGGCTGTTGTATGAAGACACTACGCCTCCAAGACGCGAAGGACCGCTGTATGTTATTACTTTATAGGGCTTCGAGCCGACAAGCATCGGATTATCCGCAGTGCCGGATTCGAGTGTAAACGTAGATTCGAGCAGACCGTTCTCCGAACGCAGGGAGCGATCCTCCGACAGGAGATCGAGCAGAGGCCCGTCACTAGGTAGATTTTGACCGGTATAAGGTACAAGACTACTGCCCACGGCTTTGGTAGCAAGGAACTTTTCACCGCACGGCAGAAACGCATTATCACTCGTCTTGGCAGGACACCTTGCCTCGGGATAATCTTCAGCATATGTATTTAAATTCGACATACTGAAGCACAAAGCTGAAATTCCGGCAATAAACAAGATAGTTCTGAAGTTGTTAATGCATTTTATTCGTTTGCGCAGCAATACCCCGACACTTTTTTTCAGAAAAACGAAATGATTTGTCACTGACTGCCGACAGGACAAGGCATACCTCCGCGTCATAAGTTTGTACCCCTTTTGGATTTGGACTTAAGTACTTCTCAAGAGCTTTTCAGGCGCGTTAGATTTAAAACAGACGAGTCTAAGGCGCATTTCTTATGTTTATGCTATGTTTGCGAAATATATTTTTCTAACTATAGTGCAAGCACTCTCCCATATCAACCCTGCAGGCGCGATCATGTTTAATTCTGCACTCCCTCGACATCTGCGTTATTCGGCTATAACGTAATAATCGATGACTTTCGGAACAAAATTCGAACGGACCAAAATCGAAACCTCGGGCGCTCTAATAAACCTCGTCCACGGCGGGGGAGGAAGGCTCTTACTCTTGCTGCACGGATACCCCGAGACGCACGTCATGTGGCATCAGGCCGCGCCAAGGCTCGCGGAACATTTCCACGTCGTATGCATGGACTTGAGAGGCTACGGGGACAGCTCGAAGCCCGAGTCCGCATACATCGCTCCTCAAAATTCTAGAATGAGGCACCGGCCATATAAATCAGAGCGGCGAGAAGCCCTGCGACCGGCACAGTTACAAGCCATGCGAACAGCATCGTTTTGACCGTTTTTATGTTAAGGCCCTTGTGCCGACTAAGGCCTACGCCCATAATCGAGGATGCCGAAACTTGCGTGGTTGAAACCGGAAGGCCGAAACGGCTAGCCCCGACCACCAGAAAGGCAGACACCAGATTAGCGGAAAATCCCTCCTCATGATTCATCTTTGTAACATTAAAGCCCAGCACTTCAGTAACGTTTTTCCCGGCGAACCAGCTTCCTGCGCCCATAGCCAGCGCCCCCCAGAAAAAGAGCCATGCCGGAGCCGCAAGATCGCCAAGCATCAGGAACGGCAAGACAACGGCGATCAGTTTTGGCGTATCGTTCAGTCCTCGTGCATAAGAGAGCAGCCCGCTTGTAAGCCAGTGCATGTTGTCAACCGACAAAGTCAGGCCGTGGGTCAGGCCCGCCTGCGGGCTGTCGCAGGCGCAGGCAAGGCAATCCTCGACCGGAGCCTGCGCCGAACGGATTATAACGCCGCCTGAGGTTGCAAGGGTGAGCCTGGGCACAGGGGTTAAACATAATCTTATGCGATTGGTAAAACGGGCGGATTTCTTAAGCGCCGGTGTTAAAAACCATGCGAGCGCAATTGCCATAAACGGACTGGCCAGAAGCGGAAATGCTATATTTGAAAAGATGTGAGGCCAATCGATGCCCTGCGTTCCGTAAGCCATCAACCCCGCACCGACAAATCCGCCGACAATGGCATGGGTCGTGGATACCGGCCAGCCTCGCCACGTCGCGAGCGCGACCCAGAGAATGGGCGCTATGGACACCGCCAGCGCCAACGGCATGTAAAAATCATGAGCTCCTACATAGATGCTTCCACTGATATTTTTTATGAGTGAGCCGCCCCACAGCAACCCCGAAAGCGCGCCCGCCACCGTCCAGAGCGTTCCCCATGCGATAGCACCGCGGACGGAAGCGAGCCCGGCCCCTGCGAGTGTGGCTATTGCCTTGGAAACATCATTCCCCCCATTGGCAAATGACAGGAAAAACAGCAGCCCTGCGGCCAGAAAAACCGGCAATAAGCCAGTCATGATACCTCCAAATATGATGTGGATCGCCGGATTTGCGCTGTAATGGTGCAGTAGTTAACAATCAACCGGCTCCAGTACATGAACAGTTGCGACGCTTTTTCCAGGATAGTCATCTCGCTTTTTTATCGATATGATTTAAGAACTGGTCCTGTGTAATAGTTCTCATGATTTTCTCTCTTAAGAGAGCTGCATATTAGAAGTAATGGTATACACACAAGACGTTCATTTTGAAACAGGAAAAGATATAAGTCCGTCATTAGTGTTTACCGGGGAGCGGTCGCAGCCTCAATGGCTCGGAAACCGTCCTTTCGCATAATACATCCGAAGCGATCGAGTACGACTCCCTCGACAGGGACGATATATAGCGGCACAATGTATAAGAGATAGGTTCAATTTCTTTACCTGTAATCGACCAGAATGTTCGGCAAAAAATTTCAAACGGCCAAAATCGAAACCTCGGGCGCTCTGATAAACCTCGTCCATTGTGGAGAGGGAAAACCCCTCCTGCTTTTGCACGGATACCCGGAGACACACGCGATGTGGCACCTGACCGCGCCAAGGCTCGCGGAAAACTTCCACGTCGTCTGCATGGACTTAAGGGGCTACGGGGACAGCTCGAAGCCCGAGTCCGCGCCCGACCACTCCACGTATTCAAAGCGCGCGATGGCCCGGGACTCCGTAGAGGTAATGGAGTCTCTCGGATATAAGAGCTTCTTCGCCGCAGGGCACGACAGGGGCGCGAGGGTCACACACAGGATGGCGCTCGATTACCCGGACCGCGTGAAAGCAGCTTGCGTGATGGATATCGCACCCACGCATACCATGTTTACACGCGCCGACAAGGCGTTTGCGACAGGCTACTACCACTGGTTCTTTCTCATACAGCCCGACAACCTCCCTGAAAAAATGATTGGGTGCGACCCGGAATATTATCTGAGAGAGAAGCTCAGGCGCTGGAGCGCTCCGGGAGCACGGTTCGACGAAAAGGCTGTGAGGGAGTACGTGTGGTGCTTCAGCGACCCCGCCGCCATACATGCGAGCTGCGAGGATTACAGGGCCGCGGCGACAATAGACCTCGTGCACGACGAGGAGGACTTCGATAAGAAGATCGCCTGCCCGCTACTCGTGCTCTGGGGAGGGAAGGGTTTTATACACCGGACTTACGATGTCATCGATACGTGGAAGGAGAAAGCCGTGAATGTCCGGGGACGTGCGCTCGACTGCGGCCATTTCCTCCCCGAGGAAAAACCGGACGAAGTTTGCGACGAGCTCATAAAATTCTTCTCGTCGATATAAGCCTCGGTCAATTCTATTCGTAGAGGAATTCAAGGCCGGAAATAACCCCCGCATCCTCCGCCCTGAATCTCAAATAAGCCTTCCTCAGAAGCTCCTCGAAGCATGTCTGCGTCTCTAAGGCTTCCCTCTCGGGATAAGCGAACATCACGACGAGATGACGGTCCTTCGAAGCCCCGGTCTCCTCGTATATACGCTCGTATTCCTTCTCGGATAACCCGTACGAGATACCGTACTCCGGTGTTTCATCGGTAGTAAAAAATCCGTGGTTATTCATCTTCTCCGCGACGGCGTCGCACAAGGCCCTTCCGAATTTCTTTGTTTCCCCCAAATCCTTCCTGAACAGACCGCCTATAAGCGGATACACGCCGCAGTAAACCTTCGAGCTGTTGTGTTTAATTATCCTGCACTTCGTGCCCGGCAGCTCCACAAGAAATAGCGGCGAAGGGGATACGGCATTCAAGACGATGTCCTTAACGGTCATCGGGAATACCTCCTCGGATTATTCATGCATATGCATATTATACTGGAGGAGCTCTATATATAAAACAAATGCACGCTGCGCCTCGTCCATAAAGGTGGAAGAAGCGCAGCGTCCCATACGGTTCACATATCGATAGTAACCTTTACAGGCACCGCATTCGTGACGATGTCGTAAACAGGCGAGCGCCTTTCGGCGAGCTTAACGAGCTCTTCGATCTCCTCTCTCGAAGCGTCGGCTTTCACCTTTACGCGGACCCTTATCTCCTCGTAGCCGTTCCTCTTCGCACCGGGGAGCCCGAGAAGCCCTCTTAAATCGAGATCGCCTTCGAAGCTCGTCTCCATCTCGTCGATGTGTATTCCCTTCGCAGCCGCATGATAGACGAGGGTAGTGGTAATACAACCCGCGAGACCGTGAAGCACCTGCTCTACAGGGTTCGCGCCCCTGTCTCCGCCCAGAAGAACGGGCGGCTCGTCGTTATCGAGCACGAAAGGCACCTCTCTCCTCTGCTCCTCGAGCGCCCCGTAATAGCCGTCTACGCTCGACCGGTTGAGACCGCCGTTTATCCACTTGTTCCTGTTGCGGAATTTAAACCTGGCGATCTCCGCGTTGCCGCTGATCATCTCCATGGCGTCAAACAACTTCGTAACATTGACCCCGTTTAAAACCGTATCTGCTGATTCCTTTAAAGCCGTTTGTTCTGACATTTTACTTACCTCCTTATTTTAGATTTTTTGTTTTCAGAACTGATTGGTCTAAATTGCACACTGTGTGCCAAATTCGAATAAACAATAATTATTCAATTATCGCAGGTAATTATAAGAGTATTGTGCCAGGCCGAATTTTTCACGAGATTTCGTAATTCACGAGATTTCGTAATTAATATTCGCGATTTCTCGTAAGTATCTTAAATCGCCGTACCTGCGTATGTCCAGGCCGTACTTGATATATTTCATTCATTGTATATAGGTAATCGATATATGCTTAATCGAAAAAACTTTTGCGGCCTAAAGGCACCGTCAGCGGCATGCTAACGAAGAACACAGATGAAACAGGTAGACAATATCTACGTAGACGTCCTTGTAGATAATACGGCGGACATGCTCTCGACACGCCCATCTCATTTCACGTCCGAGCTTCGTGTTTTGATGGATGCGGGAATGGAGGAAATGGCTGGCGAATCGCTTTGCATTGCCCAGCACGGAATAAGCCTTGCAGTGACAGCTTATATCGAGGGAGAAACGAGGACGGTCCTTTTCGATTCGGGTCCCGACCCCTACACACTTGAGAGAAACGCCCGTCAAACCGGTTTCGACTTCGGCAAGGTCGATGCATTGGTTCTGACTCACGGCCATTTCGACCACTCGGAAGGACTCCTCAAAGCAGCCGAGATGATATACGCCCGGAACGGGGGTAAAGCAGTCCCTCTCCACGTCCATCCGGGATCCTTCGCCAGGCGCGGGGACCGTCTCCGGGACGGATCCATCCTTCCGTTACAGGACGTGCCTGAGCCCGTCGAGCTTGAGCGCACGGGACTGACGATAATATATTCGACCGAGGCCGAGGAAATTGCAGGCGGCGCTTTCTTTCTTAGCGGTGAAATCCCCAGGAGGAGTTTTGAGAAGGGACTCGAGAACCAGGTACGGCTCGGGGTTTCGGGCGATTGGGAACCCGACCCGCTGGTAATGGAGGAGCGCTTTATGGCGGCGCATGTAAATGGGAAGGGTCTTGTGATATTCACCGGATGCTCGCACGCAGGGATAATCAATATCTGCACGCACGCGCAGGAGCTATTCCCCGACGCTCCCCTATATGCGCTCGTGGGCGGCCTTCATCTCGTTTACCCGAACGAAGAATTCATCGAAGAAACCGTCGATGTTCTAAAAGGTTTCGGTCTCAAGCTGATAATTCCCGGCCACTGCACGGGATGGCGCGCTGTTCATGCTTTGATAAATGCCTTCGGCGAAGATGTGGTAAACCCGCTTGCCGTGGGGAGCAGGCTGTCGTTATAAATATCGGATCTTATTTCGGGCGCATAATTCCGAGCGCCTTAATACGAGAGGCCAGTGTGGTAGGGGGGAGTCCGAGAAGGCTTGCAGCGCCGCTCTCCCCCGAGACACGCCAGCCGGTCTGTTCAAGGGCTGCAACAATATTTTGTCTTTCCAATTCTTCCATTTCCCTCTGAGTAAGAACGCGTTTTCCCTCTGCCTCCTCCACGCCCCGGGTTTTCCTCGCCGAATCCGAATCAGCTTCGGGAAGCGCGCGCTCCAGGTTTATGGACCCCTGCTTTGACGTGATCACCGCGCGCTCGATCACATTTTGAAGCTCCCTGACGTTGCCGGGCCAGCCGTAAGACATCAATCCGTCGATCTGCTCCCTAGTAAAAGGCTTTAAGGCTGTGCCCATCCGTTTTGCAAACCGTTCAGCAAATAATCGTGCGAGCATAATTATGTCCTCTCCCCTCTCCCTCAACGGCGGCAGCTCGATCGGGAACACGCTCAGCCTGTAGTAGAGGTCTTCACGGAATTTCCCTTCTTTTACGCACTCACGCAGGTCTCTGTTGGTAGCCGCGATCACGCGTACGTCGGTTTTCCTGGTTTCGGAGCTCCCCACAGGCTCATACTCCCCTTCCTGGAGCACGCGCAGGAGCTTCGACTGGAGGTCCAGCGGAAGCTCCCCGATCTCGTCGAGGAATATCGTACCCCCCGAAGCGAGCGCGAACCTCCCCTCCCTCTTCGCAGTCGCCCCCGTAAACGCCCCCTTCTCGTGCCCGAAGAACTCGCTCTCGATTAACGCGGACGGTATGGCGGCGCAGTTCACCGTAATTAACGGTTTGCCGCTTCTGCCGCTTTCCGCATGAATAGCCCTTGCGATAAGCTCCTTGCCGGTCCCGGTCTCTCCATAAATCAGCACCGTCGCATCTGTCCCGGCTACCTGTCTGACGCTTCTCAGCACCGCCCGGAGCGCTTTTGATTCCCCTATTACATCGCCAAAATTTTGAAGCGAGCTGATCTCTTCCCGTAAATAATCAGCTTCATCGGCAAGCTGTTTTATCCTGCTCTCCGCCTCCAGACGATCATTGATGTTCCTTAAAATCACGGTATAGAATCTCTTCCTCCGCATCTCGAATTGCGAGATAGTGGCTTCAGCCTTAAATAATCGGCCGTCTGCCAGCTTCCCCGTAAGTCCTCCCGCGACCCAAATATACCTCCTCCCTTCAGGAAGGAGAGCGAGCTCCGAAACAAGCCCCCGGAGCTTTTCCCCGCTGTCGTTTCCGAGATTATCGAGGAAGCTTCTTCCCTTACTCTCGATCATACCGGATTTGAACAGCTTCTCCGCAGCCGGGTTCATCATATTTATCTCCAGCATGTTGTTGAGCTCTATTATCGCGTCCATGGCGCTGTCGACGAGACGGCCCAGTTTTTCCTCACGCTCCCTCACATCACGCTCGGCCCGTATCCTTCTGAGCTCTGCAGATGCCCTGGCGGCAAATATCCTGAATATCGTGCGTAACCGCGATTGATCCGGCATAGGCTTTGAATCAAGCACTGCGAGGTGTCCGAGGACGCTTCCGTCGAGATCGAGGAGCGGCACTCCCATGTAACTGACCGCACCCATGGGCCTCAAATCCGGATCGCGTGGAAAAAGCTCAATGACATTCTCCGGCACGAGAAAAATATCCTTATTCTCTACTACCAGCTCGCACGGCGTCCCCGAAATATCGTATATATATTCCTCCACCCATTCCCCCGAGAGCCAGAAGGCAAGAGAATTGAGCCTCTTCGATTCATGCAGGTATTCGGTAACCCACGCACCCCGGGTATCGAGCGCTCTCGCCAGGTTTTTTACAAGAGACTTAAAGAATTCCCCGCCCGTCTCCCCGGCCGTGCCCTCCATTATTATCCGAAGGGCCCTGACTTCATCCGGACCGTATGAACCGGCGTCTATTTTCTTCTCCAATTCCTAACCTCGATTTTCAGCTCTATTCACACCTTCATAACCTATCTATACTTCCGCATTCTATAATAAACCACTGATCCATGCGAACTCGCATGAAAAAATTATTCCTTTTCATATATTAAAAGTAACGGGTATCCATTTCAATAAAACGACCTCCAAGAGGTTGTAAAAATCCCGGAAAGAAAGCGGATTGAGGAGGATTGAACGATGATGAAATCAAAAGAATACGAGCTCTGCCTATCCCGACCCGATCAGCCGGCCCGTTCCCTTCGTCCGCCGTACCAATCGAGGGCGTCTTCGAGCCTGTCGTTGCCCCAGAATATCTCGTCCCCCACAACGAAGCTCGGAGCCCCGAAAATGCCCCTTCCCATTGCGTCTTCGGTCGCGCACCTGAGCCTTCCCTTATTCTCCTCCGAGAGGGCGGATCTTATAATACTCCCGGGCTCTTCGCCGAGCGAGCCGAGTATCGAGACTATAACGGCCTCATCCGATATGTCCCTGTCTTCCGTGAAATTGGCAGTGAACACGAGTTTTGAAAAACGGCTCCGCCATTCGCAGGATTCCGAGGCAAGCGCGACCCTCGAAGCCAGCACCCCGTTCCTCGGAAATACAGAGGGCTTACGAAAGGGTATCCCGTACTTGGCGGACAAACGCTCGATGTCCCTCCACATGTACCTCCCCTTCGCTTCGTAAATATTAAACGGGGATGTGTCCCACCCCCGGCTCTCGAAGATAGGGCCCAGCAGAAACGGGCGCCATTCTGTCTCGACGCCGGCTGATGAAGCCAGGCCATCAATCCTCATTGCGGAAAGATAGGAGTAAGGACTCGCGAAATCATACCAGAACTGGAATTTTAACGGCACCTTGTTGCCTGTATCGGTATATCGGAAGTGAAAGCCCGTTGGCTCTATCGAAGCCGCGCGCCTCCGTTCAGTTGCCGAACGCTAAAGATGCGACGGACAGCGAATTCACCCCGGAGAGCTAAGCCCTCTGTCCAAGCTGGCTGTCGAGAAGGAGTATTGCCGAGCTGTTGTCTCCCGCGAATTTGAGCTTATCCAGAATTTCGGTCGCGTTCTTTTCCTCTTCCACCTGCTCCCGAATAAACCAGTGGAGCTCTACAGTCGTCGCGTGGTCGTTCTCGTTTATCGCCTTTTCGTAGAGCTTGTTGATCATCCCGGTGACTTCTCTCTCGTGGTCGAGCACCTGCTGGAACATATCGGTGAGGGACTTGTACTTCGTCTGCGGCTTCTCTATCGCCTGAAGGACCACCTGGGCGTCGCGGTCAATCACATAATCGAAGAGCTTCATCGCGTGCCCAAGCTCTTCACTGCTCTGTTTCCGGAGCCATTTCGCAAAACCCCTCAAGTTTATAGACTCACAGTGGGCAGCCATCGATAGATATGTATATGAAGCGAAATACTCGTTTTTTATCTGATTGTTAAGCGCATCCTGAATTTCCTTGCCGAGCATGAAAACCTCCTTTACCGCGTATGATATCGAGCTTGAAACACCTCAAAAACCTTGAATATCCTATATCTTGTCATTAAAATTATCCCATAACGGAAGCCTAATTTCAAGTAATTATCATTTGGGAATTATTACCATCTACGATTGCCCGTGCACAAAATACGCGAATCTCCAGATTTTGTAACATCGACAGGCTCATATGGCGACGTCCATAGGAGAAAAAAATCTGAAGCACTTTCATACAGGTTCTTTCTTCACTTTTATGCGGTTTCCAATGATAATACTCGCCGGAAGCCGGGTCTGATTATAAAGCCTACCGAAAGGGCTCGGTAAAAAACGTGAACGACAATACCGGCGCGAAGACAAAAAAGAAAGAAGTTCTGAGCTGGTGCCTCTACGACTGGGCATACTCCTCGTTTGCCACAATCGTCATTTCCGCCGTGCTGCCGGTCTATTACAGCCAGGTCGCGGCCGGAGACCTGCCCGGGAACACCGCTACCGTATACTGGGGCTACACGACCGTCATTGCGCTCATCGTATCCGTACTGCTGGCCCCGGTGATGGGGGCCGTCGCGGATATTTCGGGTATCAAGAAAAAGTTCCTCCTCCTATTCGCGGCAATAGGAATATTTTCAACGTCGCTCCTCTATTATGTGACAAGCGGGGACTGGCTCCTGGCATCGCTATTATTCGTCTTCGGAAATATAGGCTTTTCGATGTCGGAGGTCTTCTACAACTCGATCCTCCCGAGCGTAGCGGGCCCGGAAGCGATCGACCGCGTTTCAGTCAAGGGGTACGCACTCGGGTATCTCGGAGGAGGGATACTCCTGGCCCTCGACATAGGCCTGATACAATTCATGCCGGACAAGGCGCTCGCCACCCGCATCTCTTTTATAACCGTATCGATATGGTGGGCCGTGTTCACGATCCCGTTCATACTGAACGTGAGGGAGCCCGCGGTAACGAATAGTAATAGATTGGACGGCAACGTATTGACCGCCGGCTTTAAGAGACTGTCTCTCACGTTCTCGGAGCTCAGAAAATACCGGGAGCTCTTTCTCTTCTTAGCCGCCTTCTGGATTTACAACGACGGTATAGGGACGATAATCAAGATGGCCACGATCTACGGGGCCGAGATAGGGATCAGCCAGACGGCCCTGATAGGCGCGCTGCTGATGACCCAGTTCGTGGGAATCCCTTTCTCGTTCGCATTCGGAAATCTTGCCAGGCTCATAGGAGCGAAGAATTCGATAATGCTGGGGCTCTTTGTTTACACCGTGATTTCTATCGGAAGCTATTTCATGGAGACAGCGCTTCACTTCTTTATCCTTGCCTTCCTCGTGGGAACGGTCCAGGGGGGGACGCAGGCGTTAAGCAGGTCTCTCTACGGGTCGATGCTGCCGAAGGAGAAAACGGCCGAGTTCTTCGGATTCTACGGCATGAGCTCCAAGTTCGCGGGCATAGTCGGTCCCCTCGTATTCGCCGTCGTCTCTCAGCTCGCGGGATCGAGCAGGCTCAGTATTTTTTCACTTATTATCTTCTTTATAGCGGGCGCTCTTATACTTCACCGCGTCGACGTCGAGAAGGGAGTTCGCGCCTCGCTCGGCAAAAGCCTTGTTTAACGGCTCATCCGCGAATCGCACTCAAATATTCCGGTTTGTTAGGAATCAAAAACTCAATCTTCACAGGATGGTTGCGCCCATCCGAATACGCTGCCGACTATGTCGAAAAATGTCTCCCGATCTTCAACTATAAAACGCAATCAACTGAAATCCATCGGGAAAAAAATAATACTTGACAATATATTTTTGCATCTGTTAGGATGTAACCTACGGATTTGGGTGGGGCTTAATTCACATTCTAAAACTGATTACATAACTATCCACACATTGTTGATGGAATGTGGACAAGTTATCTCTCGATTTGGAGGAGCAGAGGACATTGGCCGCTAAAAGAACACCCCTGAAACATAATCTCAGAACGCTGTTTACAGAAAAAAAAGACGAAGGAAAAGGCCTCGAATTCTTTATCGGACAATCGTTCCGGCCCACAAAACCTCACCAGACAGGTGAGGACTCAACACATAAGCCGATTGTCTGGGACCGGGTTCTCGAAAGAATAAAAAAGAAATCAAATCCGCAAGTCTTTTTCTGGTTCGCGCCGCTCAGACCCCTGTCCGAAACGGGGGATTCGATTACACTGCGGGCCGGAAGCGAGTTCGACAAGGACTGGATAAACAACCACTATCTCGAATTCATCGGGGATACGATAAGGGAAATATACGGAAAAGCCGTTACCGTAAAAATCGTCACGGAGCAGGATAAACAGCATAGGGAAGACAGAAGAGCCGCTGACGAGCCCGGGGAGTCGAAAGACTCGGGGCCCGGTAAGTTATTCACCGGAGTTTTGAATCCCAACTATTCCTTCGACAGGTTCATAGTCGGACCGAGCAATCAGTTCGCGCACGCTGCATCGACCGCTGTCGCGAGGAAGCCCGGCGAGGCGTATAACCCGCTCTTTATATATGGCGGCGTGGGCCTCGGAAAAACACACCTGATAAATGCGATCGGCAATTACATCATTAAATCGACTTCAAACATGGCCAGGGTATGCTGCATCTCGGCCGAACACTTCACCAACCAGGTCATCAACAGCATCAAGTCGAATAAAATGGAAGACTTCAGGAACAGGTACAGGTTCGGCTGCGATGTGCTCCTCATAGACGATATTCAGTTCATCGCCGGCAAAGAGAGCACCCAGGAGGAGTTCTTCCATACGTTCAACACGCTTTACGAATCGAAGAAGCAGATAGTGCTCACGAGCGATAAGTTCCCGAAGGACATGTCGTACCTCGAGGAGAGGCTCAGGTCGAGGTTCGAATGGGGCTTAATTACCGACATACAGCCCCCGGAAACCGAGACGAGGATAGCGATAATCAAGAATAAAGCCGAGTCTGAAGGGATCACGCTTCCGAACGAGGTCGCGCTATATCTCGCCCAAAACACCACTTCCAATATCAGGGAGCTTGAAGGCACGCTAACGAACATTATCGCGCACGCCAAGCTGCTCAAAACCGAAATTACACTCGATCTCGCAAAGGAAGTGCTAAGGACCCTGCTGAAACAGCAGGACAAGAAGTTCTTAAGCATAGAGAGCATACAGAGGGAAGTCGCGAACTTTTACGGGCTAAGGGTTCAGGACCTGAAATCCGACAAAAAACAGAAGAATATATCACTACCGAGGCAGGTCGCCATGTATCTCGCAAGAAGGTACACGGGGGCTTCCTACCCGGAAATCGGGGAAAAGTTCGGGGGCAAGGACCACTCGACAGTAATTCACGCGGTCAAGAAGATTGAAAATAACCTCGGCAAAGACCCTTCTCTCGAAAACACTGTCAAAACTCTTTCGAGAAAGATCGAGAGTTTAACAAGTGGATAGAGCGTGGATAACCATGTGTACAGTTTTGTGGAAGAACCGGGTTTATGCATTTCAGGACAAAACCTGTGGATAGCTGTGGATAAAACAGAGAGATCATCAACAGGTTTATTAACATCAAAATCCTTTTAATTAAGACAGGTTTGAGTACTTTTCAACAATTTAACAGGCCCTACTACTATTACTACTAATATATATATAATATGATTGAATATCGTAGCAGGAGTAGAAACCATGAAGTTTAAAACGCGAGCGGAAGATTTTTCACTCAAACTGGGGCTTGTTCAGGGGATCTCGGAAAGACGTGCCACAATGCCCGTGCTCTCTCACGTCCTGCTGAACGTCAATAAAAACAGGATTGGGATTTCGGCCACGGACCTGGAAACGACCATGAGCACATGGTCCGCGGCGGAAGTGTCGAAGCCGGGAAGCATAGCACTGCCTGCAAGGAAGCTCTACGAGATTGTGAAGGAGCTCGAAACGGGTGAGCTGGAGGTCGAGGAAATCGGGAACCACTGGGTTGAAATCAGGTCGTCGTCCGCAGTGTTCAAAATAGCCGGACTTCCGAGCGAGGACTTTCCCATTATTCCGGAGCTCCATTCGGATAATCTTTTTTCGGTGGAGAGCGCGCTCCTCGAGGAGATGATATCGAAGACTATTTTTGCCGTCTCCCCGGACGAGCTGAGGAGGAACCTCGCGGGTATTTTCTTCGAGGAAGCGGGCGGCAAGAGCCTGAGGCTCGTGGCCACGGACGGTCACCGGCTCTCGCTCGTCGAAAAGAACATAGACAGCAGGGTAAAGTTCGGCAAGGGCTTCGTTGTGCCAAAGAAAGGCGTGGCCGAGCTGAGAAAAGTCTTGAAGCTCTCGGACAAGGTGAGGATTGGGGCGGGCGACAACTTCTTCATGGCCGAAGGGGAGGACATTATACTCATCGCGAGGCTCATAGACGCCGATTTTCCGGACTACCGCCAGGTTACGCCCGAAGTCACGAAGGCCACTCTCTCACTCGACAGGAACGAGTTTCTCAGGGCGCTTAAAAGGGTCTCGATTCTCTCATCCGAGAAGACGAGGAGCGTAAAGTTTATAATCAACAAGAGCGGAATGACGCTCATCTCCATCTCGCCCGAGATAGGCGAGGCGAAGGAAACTGTCCCCCTCGAGTATTCGGGCGACCCGATAGAGCTCGGATTCAACGCGAGGTACCTGATGGATGTCCTTGAGGTAATAACCGGGGAAAGGGTTCAGATCGGACTGATCGATGAGCTTAGCCCCGCGGTTCTGAAGCCGGAAGGCGAAGAGGTTTATTTGTCCGTAATAATGCCGATGAGGGTATAGGTCGTCTTACAACATCCTCAAATGCCGGATTAAGGTCTCATGGCTTATTTCATAGCACCCGCATAATGCTCGATCTTATATTTCCAGGTGTCTGTTCCGGATGTGAAGCCCCGGTCGAGGGCGAGTATCCCGTATGCGATAACTGCGTCTCGGAGATGAAGCTCATAAGGGAGTTTTCTTCCTGCGACGAGTGCGGGACCCCGTTCGGTTTTTTCAGCGATGAGAATTATGAAGGCGCCTTAGCCCCTCCGCCCCGGAGCGAATCAGGTCATCTTTGCGGCAGGTGTTTGAGGGGAGTTTTCTCTTTTGAAGCGGCCCGCTCGGTCATTCTCTACGAGGGTAAAATCAGGGACATGATTCATGAGTTCAAATATGGGGGCAGACTCGGTCTCGAAGGTTTCCTCTCGTCTCTGCTGATCGAAAATTTTCTTTTTCCCCATGGCGGATTCGATCTCATAGTCCCCGTTCCCATGCATATAAGCAAGCTTAGAATAAGGGAATACAACCAGTCGGCCGTATTGGCTTACAACCTGGCGCGGCGGAGCGGAATCGAATGCGACCTGCTCACGTTTAAAAAGATCCGGGATACGCGGCCTCAGATTGAATTCAGGAACGAGGAGGAGAGGAGGAGGAATGTGAGGGGAGCATTTTCGGTCACCTCACCCGGGTCTTTCAAGGGGAGGTCCGTGCTTCTCGTCGACGACGTTTTTACGACCGGCTCCACATCGGATGAGTGCGCCCGGGAGATCCTCAAATGCGGGGCCTCCAGGGTCTCCGTATTCACGCTCTCGAGGGCCAAGGCCATATAAAATCTATTTGACTTTAAAAGGGCTTTACTTTAGATTTAAAGGGCAAGATTAAGTAATTTACTTAAACATGTACGGTAGATTCGCAGGGCTAGATATAGGCAGGTATGATGCAAGGATCTCCTTGATTAAGAGAGGATTAAGAGACGTCCAGCTCCTGCAGATCATACGCACTAAATCTTCCGAATTCACCCCGGACTCACCGGAAGCATTGAATAATGTATTCAGGGAATACTCGCTGCCCAAAGGCGACGTCGCCGTTTCCATCTCGAATGATCCGATCTCGGTGAGGGTTATAAAATTCCCGTTCGTCGACCCGAAGAAGATAGACCAGGTATACGGTTTCGAGCTCGAAAACATTTCTACTTTCGATCCCCGCGAAAAGAGCCACGCCTACCAGCTCGTGAAATGCGATACCGGAGGCGAGGCGCTCGTATGCGTGTTCGAAAAAGAGGAACTGGCGTCTGCCATAGGTTATTTCAATAAAGCCGGAATAGACCCGAAGATAATTACCTACACGCCCATTGCGTTCGGCGCTCTTAACGAGCTGGTCGAGGGTCCCAGGCCCGTTATGCTTATAGATATGGGTGAGGAGGATTTGAGCTTCGCGCTTTTCGATGAAAACGGGATAAAGCGTGTGAGGTCGTCCAGAAAACCGGTCGAGTTCTTCATCGAAAATCTATGCGGATCGAGAGGGGTTCCGGCCGAGGAATTCGGTTTCTCGAAGGCAGAACTTTCGGGGGAAAGCGGCGAGCATCTGAAGCTATGTCTTTCGCCTGTCATAAGCGAGATTAAGAAAACACTCCATTTTTTCGAGACGGAGCTGAAAGAAAAAATAAACATGATTCTGATTTCAGGGGCATTGTCCCAGGCGCCCGGCCTGACCGAGCTTTTTAAAAAGGAATTCGGGAGGGACGTCAAGAAGCTCTTTATCCCGGATCTCGGCGTGGAGAACTCCCCTCTATACGCGAGGTCATATGCGCTCGCCCTCTACGGGAGCTCTTCTAAGAGCGGGTACCTCAATTACAGGAAGGACGAGTTCAAGTACGTGGGCTCCGACCGGGAGCTGAGAAGGGTGTTCATGGCGCCCGCGATTCTATTCGCCCTGCTGTTCGTTTTTCTCCTTTACAACAACGCATCGAGGTATTTCGAGCTTAAAAAAGAAGTCAGAGTCCTCGAAGGGCAGATCGCCCGGGTCGTAAAGGATACGTTTCCCGATGTGAAGGTAATTCCGAAGCCTGCCCAGTTCATGGAAGCCGAGGTATCGAAACAGAGGGATAAGCTCAAATTGATCCGGGGAGTGGAGGGCGCGAGCACACCGCTCGAGGTGCTGAGGGGGATATCCGGCAGCCTGCCCGCGAGCATGAAGCTTGTAGTGAACGATATTAAATTCGAAAGCGATAACGAGCTCAAGATTCAGGGCGTATGCGATTCCTACCAGGAAGTCACGGAGATTGAAGAGGCCCTGACGAAATCCAAGATATTTGAGTCCGTAACGAGAAATCAGACTGGAAACACGGTTGACGGTAAAACGAAGTTCGAGTTATCGCTGGTTGTGAAATCGGAAGCGTGATATGGAACTAGGTTCTGCGATAGAGGGTATCAAAAGGGTTTTGAGCGAATTGCGCGAGAGGTTCTCGCGCCTTACCTCGTCGGAAAGAGATATAAGGGCGATGAGGATCGGTATCGCGGGCCTATGTCTTATTATCGCATATATAGTATTTCATACCTTTTGGTCAGGTACGGAGCGTCTCGAGAAGCAGGTCAAGCAGCTTGAGACGGAGCTCGAGAGGATAGAGAATTTGAGGAGTGAATACGAAGGTTCGACGAAAAGGATAGCCGAGCTCTCTAACAAGATAAAAAAGGAGAACGAGCCGCTTATATCGGTCGTGGAGCAGATACTCCTTGACGAGAATATAGACAGAAAGAATTTTTCTATAAAGGATGTAAACTTAAGAACAGCCGAGTCCGAGGATTTTTTTGAGGAGAAGAGCATCGATGTCGAGCTGAAAGACCTGTCACTCAAGGACCTGATCGATATATTATACAAGCTTCAGAATACGCCTTCATTCCTCAAGGTATCGAACTTGAATATAAGCACGAAATTCAACAAATCGGATTCCATGACCGTCAAGCTTCGCGTATCGACCTTCGAGTTCAAGGAGCTCGGCTGATATGAGAGAAAAGCTCATGAGGATGAGACATATCAGGCCGCTCTCCTACATTGTTTTCTTCCTCGCGGCGTTTATTGTTTTTATCTTTATTACCTTCCCCGGCGATCTTATAAAAAAACGCATTATCGCCGAAATCGAGAGCAGCACCCCTTATAAGATGGACATAGAAGAAGCCGGCATCTCCCCGCTGTTAAGCATCGAGCTTGCCGGCGTGAAGCTCTACAAATCCAAGGACCGGTTTCTCAAGGTCGATAGTCTCAGCATCAGGCCCTCGGTCTTTGCGTTGATATTTGGGACCAAGAAGTTTCCTTTCAAAGCAAAGCTCCTGAACGGAGAAGTCGAGGGGAGCGTGAGCATGGCCGGCTCTCGCGCAAAGGAAATCGAGGCTACGGTCAAACACGTCACCATAGATTCGATCCCCGCGCTGCTTTCTTCTGACGACGCGCAGCTGTTTTCACTGGGCGGCGTGATGGACGGCAGCATGCATATCGAGCTCGAACCCCAGGCCAAGGGGGAATTTCAGTTCGAGATTAACCGGCTCAGTATGAAGGATATTAAGGTTAAGGGGATGAGCCTCCCCAGTTTTACCGAGCTCAAGTCGGCGGTTAAGGGTAATATCGATGGGAAGAGGACGAACATCCTCGCATTGAACGTGACCGGTAAAGACATCGATTTGGAGATAACCGGCACGACGCCTCTATTTTGGGATATGCCCAAAGGCGGACTCATCGATTTGGGCTACCGCCTCGAGATGAAGGGCGCTCAGATGGCTAAGTACAAGGGGCTTCTGGCTCCGTACCTGGCGACACAGAGGGACGGGAGCCTGGGCGGTAAAATCCTCGGCACTGTAAAGAACCCGAGGTTCGAAAAAGGGTCGATAACGAGATTTTGACCCGCAATATTCGGATCCAATCGCGATACTACCCCGGTTAGCGGCAAGCAATGAATGAACAGAGCTATGAGCGGAAGCTCCGCGAAGAAGGGTTTTCCGGGATATTCATCCACAGGGACCGCCCGAATGCCTGTTACCCGGACCATACACACCAAGGAATAACCGCTCACATAATCATCGAAGGGCGGATAACCGTAACATCCGAGGGAAAAACAGTGACATACCGGTCGGGCGAGAGGTTCGACGTTCCCGCCGGCGCCGTTCATTCCGCGATAATAGGGCCGGAAGGGTGCCTCTATGTCATAGGGGAGAAATAAACCCCCTTCCGTCGTTTTCCATGCAGCATTTTTACTCAGCGCTCCAGCCGGCCCCTTCGCATACTGATTTTTATCAGCATGTGATATTCTACTTCCCGGAGGTATTCATATATGAGCATAAGGTCGGGGTCGATAAGTATGGCGTTTTGCGTGATAGCTTTCGTCGTTGTTTCAGTGGCTCTCGGTGTAGAGAAGAAGAACGGAGACGACCTCCAGGAGATGGAAATTACAGCCCTCGGGATCGACCAGGTGACTCAGACGCCGATAGTGCTTCTCACGGATAAGAAGAAGGAAACCGTCCTTCCAATATGGATAGGCTTGTGTGAGGCCAGGTCAATAGAGATAGGGCTTTCGGGAGCGATACCGCCCCGTCCTCTCACGTACGACCTGGTGGCGGCTATGGTAAGGACGCTTAACGCCGAGGTCAAGAGAATAGTAATAACGGATCTCCGCGATCAGGTGTTCTACGCCCAGGTGGTAATGTCGGTGAACGGAAAGGTATCGAATATCGACGCCCGCCCGAGCGACGCCATCGCGCTTGCTTCAAGGATGAAATCACCCATTTTCGTGAATAAATCCGTAATCAGGAAAGCAGCGCTCTCGGATTCCGGTGTGCTGGAGAGGGAGCTCTGAGTGTTGCAGATATCATAAAAACCTCGCTCCGCTTGTTGCCGTGCGCGGATATTCCTGATAATTCCGCCCGTTGATTTGACATAATTTTCCCCTGTTGCTATCATTGTCCCTAGTTCACCTCGAATAATAAATAATGGGCTCCTCTGATAACCTCGAAAAACTCAGGAAAATGATAGACGACCTCGACCGCGAGGTGCTCGGTTTGCTGAACAGACGCGGCGAGATAGTCCTTAGGATCGGAGAGTTAAAGAACGAGAATAACGTCGGAGTATACGACCCGGTAAGAGAGAGTCAGATTGAAAAAAGGCTCAGGGAAATGAACCCGGGCCCGTTGTCCGACGATTCCGTTCTGAGGGTCTACCGTGAAATTATCTCCGCCTGCCGTGCCCTTCAGCAGCCTCTTAAAGTAGTTTTCCTCGGCCCCGAAGGGAGTTTCTCGCACCAGGCCGCTTTTCACGAATTCGGCGGTTCCGCCGAACTATTACCCGTAGCGAGCTTCGGGGATGTATTCGAGGAAGTCGAGAACGGGAGGGCGTCCTACGGAGTCGTGCCGGTGGAGAATTCCATCGAAGGGTCGATAGGGATCGTGCTCGACCTGCTTTCCGGCTCGAACCTCACGATATCGGCTGAAGTTTTCGAGAAAATAAATCTGTACCTCCTCTCGAAATCCGGCTCGCTCAAGGGTATCAAGGTAATAGCTTCCCATCCGCAGCCCCTTGCCCAGTGTAGGAATTGGCTCGGCAAAAACCTCCCGAACAGGAAGCTCCGTGAAACCTCGAGCACCGCGGAAGCCGCGAAGCTCTCATACCGGAATAAAGGGGTCGCGGCAGTGGCCAGCCTGCATTCGGCGTCTATATACAAACTCAAGGTTCTCGGGAAGAACATCGAAGATAATAACTGGAATACGACCAGATTTTTTGTGATCGGCAGCCGCGCCAGCGACCCTTCGGGGAACGACAGGACTTCGATCGTTTTCACCCTCAGGGATAAGCCCGGCGAGCTCCAGAAATCCTTTTTTCAGCCCTTCGCCGAAGCAGGCGTGAATCTGACAAAAATCGAATCGAGGCCGTCCAAGGAAAGGCCTTGGGAATATCTTTTTTTTGTGGATTTCAACGGACACAGGGAAGATAAGGCGATAAAGAGCCTCATCGAAAGAGTGGCTAAGAATTGCGTCTACCTCAAAGTCCTCGGGTCTTATCCCGTCGGCAGGAGCGCCTGATTTTTCCGCTGAATGTGCTGTTAACCGGCAGGGGCCTGTTTGCCCGGGTATTTATCCGCCCTCTCCACGAAGCTCCCCCCTCCCCCCTATGCGGGGAGCGTGATGCTGAATTTGCTCCCTTTCCCTTCTTCGCTATGCACCTCTATCCTGCCCCCGTGCATTATCACTATATGCTTGACGATGCTGAGCCCGAGGCCCGTGCCGCCCAGGTTTCTCGAGCGTGTCTTGTCGACCCTGTAAAAACGCTCGAATATCCTGGGTAGGTGCTCTTTCGGTATGCCTATGCCGTTATCGCTTATCTCGGTCAGAATATGCGAGTTCTCTCTTGATGCCCTGATTTCGACCTTCCCGTTTTCAGGCGTGTACTTCACTGCGTTATCTATCAAATTTATGAACATCTGCTCGAGGAGGAACCTGTTCGCCTTGAGTCTGCAGACGTCGGTATCGGCCCTGAAAGAAACCTCGATTCCCTTTTCCTGAGCCTTCGATCTGAGCGCGTCGAGGGAGGACTTTATCAGTTCGTTCATGTTGATCTCCTCGAAGTCGTTTGCCGAGTTCTCTTTGGAAAGGGAGTCCCTGCTTTCGACCTCCGACAGAACGAGCAGGTCGGACACCAGATTTATCAGCCTGTCCGTGTGGCGCTTGATGATCCTCACAAAGTGTTTTTGGTCTTCAGGGCTCTCATAGGCTTCTTCCTCGAGCGTCTCGGTGTATCCCTTGATGGCCGTCAGAGGGGTTCTCAGCTCATGTGAGACATTCGCGATGAAATCGGCTTTTATCTTCTCGAGCCTCTTGAAATCGGTTATGTCGAACATTACCACTATGACTTCCCTATCGGGGGAATCTAGGGGTATGACGTTCACGAAGTAGTGCTTTTCGTCCGGGTATAGATAGAATATCTCCCTCGAATCGGGCATCCATTTCTCAAGCACGCTTTCAACGAGCTTCGTCAGCTCCCTGTTCCGCAATATCTCCCAGTACTGTTTGCGCGTGGGGTCGTCTTTCAGGTTGAACATCTTTTTCAGGGCGCTGTTGATTATGATAACCCTGCCCTCGTGGGATACGACCATTACCCCTTCGCTCATGGCGCTGAGGACAGCTTCGAGCTGGTTCTTCTCCTTGGACAACTGTTTGAACAGCTCGTTTAAGTTTTGAGCCATCCGGCTGAGCGCGGTCGATATCTTGGAAATTTCCGATTTTCCGCTGGCAGCGGGGATGCTGATGTCGAGGTTCCCCTTTGCGAGTTCTTCGGAGGTGTTGATTATTCCCCTGAGCGACGAGCTTAGAGTTTTTGAGAGCGCCATCGAGAGCAGGAGAGCCGCTACGGTAAGTATCCCTCCCAGGTAAATAACCTTCCTTTCTACGGGGTGTATCGAGCTTTGCAAGAAGCTCAGGGGAAGGGAAGTCCGTATTACTGCCCTTATTCGGTTCCCGTAAGCCCTGTACGGGATGGCTACGTAGAGCATTTCTCTCCCGAGGGTCTCGCTGTAGCGGCTGCTCTCCCCGACGTCGTTCGCGACGGCATCTCTCACCTCGGGCCTGTCCTTATGGCTATCCATGTCCGCGGGGTTCCCGGCGGAGTCGCCGAGCACAGTGCCGTTTTGGTCTATGACAGTGATCCTGACCCCGGTTTTCTGCCCGAGTTCCGATACCAGGCGCTGTATTTCTGACGGATTCCCATTATCTATGGAGGGTTCGAGGACCTCGCTCACGAGGGTCGCCGCGGTCAGGAGCCTCTCTTTGGTCAGTGATTTATCGTAGTCCTTCAGCTGGCCTATTACTAGGAAAGCGAACAGGAACAATATGAGGAATATTATCAGAAAACTGGAAATGAACTGTTTCCAAAAAATGCTCAACCGGATCCTACTCTTCTAGTTTATACCCTATGCTTCTTACTGTTTTTATCATGTTGCCCGCGGGGCCCAGCTTTTCCCTGAGATTTTTAATGTGGACGTCTATAGTTCTGTCGTATACCAGCTTATCGTCCCCCCATAGCCTTTTCTTTTTCAGGAGCTGGTCCCTCGTAAATACCCTGCCCTTTCCGTCCGCCAGCACTTCGAGGATCTTAAACTCGGTCGTCGTCAGGAGCACCTTTTCGTTATCGACCGAGACCTCGTACTTTTCGGTGTTTATCGTAAGCGGCCCGACCTTGATAATATTATCTTCCGATTCCTTCGTGCCCGTACGCCGCAGGACCGTCTTCACCCTGGCTACGAGCTCCCGGGGACTGAACGGTTTTACGATGTAATCGTCCGCACCAAGTTCGAGCCCCACGACTACGTCCGCTTCGGAAGCCTTGGCGGTCAGCATGATGATGGGCACGGAAGCGGTCGTCGATTTATTTTTCAGGATCCTGCATATCTCGAGCCCGTCTATTCCCGGAAGCATGATGTCGAGCACCGCCAGGTCCGGGACCACGGATTCTATATACGAGAGGAAATCCCTCCCGTTATGGAACTCCTTTACCTTGAACCCCTCCCTCTTCAGGTGGTGGCTCACGAGCTTGACTATGTCTTCTTCGTCTTCTACTATCGTTATCAGCTTTTCAGTCATAATATCTAACCTGTTCTAAGCATACAGGAAACTCTACCCTTAGATTAAACGATAAGCGGGCACTTTCAACTATATACGTCCCCCTTAACCATATCTTAACACTAATTTCACATCAATTTCATTATACCTCTATAACATCTAGCCAAATCTATTCTGAAGGAGGAGGTCGTGAGATGAAGATGTTACTGAAACTGCTAGTTATCGCAGTTTTAGTCCTGCCCCTTACCGGAGTTCCGGCGAAAGCGCAGTCGACTAAACAACAGATACAGGAATTAAAGCAGCAGATCGAGGCTATTCAGCTCCAGAATCAGCAGCAGATACAACAACTTCAACAGCAGATAGAGTTGATGGAAAATGCGAGGCAGGCTGATCAGGAGAAGATAGCAGAGATAAAGACGAAGCAGGAGACGGTTGACGAGGATGCGTGGTACAACAAGTTTATGGCTCAGTATAAAAAGGGTCTGATATTTGAATCGTCGGACGGGAACTGGAAGATGAGGTTCAGGATGAGGGGACAGGTTCGCCTCACGGTTAATGATCCGGAAGAGGGCCTTGTTTCGACCGATTTCTCGATACCAAGACTCAGGTTAAAATGGGACGGTCACGCGTTTAGGCCCTGGTTCCTTTACGTAGTACAGTTAAATGTAGTGGATGATCTTATTTTAAGAGATTTATTTTTCACGGTAGCTTACCAGAAGGAGATCATGCCGAGGGTGGGACAGTGGAAAGTCCCATACAACAGGGAAGAGCTTAACTCGTCTTCTGCGCTTCAGTTTGTTGACAGGTCGATCGTGAACGACCAGTTCGGACTGGGAAGAGACAGGGGCGCCGCGTTATACGGCGGTCTCGGCGCAAATAACAATTTCGTCTACGGGTTCCAGGTTTCAAACGGCGACGGCAGGAACGGCACCAGTGTTGACTCCAACTTGCTGTACGCGGGCAGACTTATGTTCGGCCTGGGCGGTGAGGACTTCAAGTACAATGCCAACGGCAGCTACCCGACGGCGAACGCTTACCAGATAGTGCCGAACTTCGCCAAGTCGCCTACGTTCGCAGTGGGTGTCGCAGCCGCTGCGCTGCCCGGCCTTAACTGCGAGAGGAAAGACCCTGACGGCGACGCTTGCGACAGGGTCGCGGAGTTGGGGTTCCCGCAGTCCGATTTGATACAGATAACGGGCGATATAAACTTCAAGATGCCGTTCTTCAACGTCGAAGCGGAATACGACGGCAGGTGGCTCGAACCTGATACCGGCACACAGGACACCGCCTACGACCAGGGATTCAGGGTTCAGGCCGGTGCGTTTCTGGTTCCCAATACTGTGGAAATTGCCGGCAGGTTCGCATATATCGACTTCGATACGAAGTCTGGTGTCGTGCCGCCCGGCGTCAGCACAACCAGCACGCAGTGGGCGATTACCCCGGGCCTCAGTTACTATATGTCGCACGACCACAGGTGGAAGGTGCAGGCGGACTATAACTTTGTCAGGAACGAATTTACTTTAGGTGAGCCCGATCAAGACGACAATATATGGAGGCTTCAGCTCCAAGCCTACTTCTAATCTGACGGGAGCCGGGGTTGTATAAAATGAATATAAGAAAATAAGATCATCTCCCTTTTTCATTCTGGCTCCAAAACCTCCGAAGCCCGGCACATGAGACGGCCTCATGTGCCGGGCTTCACTTTTATGTAATAAAAATCTCCATGAGCATGGGTCGGCGAGGGGGCGGCTGTCCTGGATATCAACTTAATTGACGTCTAACTAATTGTTTTGTTGTATTAATTGCAATTGCGGATCAGGGATGTTAAACCGCCGCTTAGCATAGTTTATTAAATCCCGCGTAATAACCTTATGCTATTTAAGACTATAAGCTTTATCAAACTTTATCCGTTTCATTTATAAAGGAACTGATACAAATTTAGTAGCAAAAAGTATAAATTTAGCCATTCTGGTAAGACATATCTCCTCTCCAGCCAACTTATTAATCACCTTTTTCAGTATATGGAATTTACTGATACTCGCTTATTTAAAAGAATAACTTTTTGAGATGTGTAAGACTTTTTGTTATTCCCGGGAAGAATTCGATAGATAGATTTGTCTTATTATTAATATACTCACATCTTGTAAATTAAAGGGGGGATCAAAACGTTGATTAGGGGTGCTCTAGCAAATCCTTATGCCGTTGTCGTGTTGGCACTTATCATTCTTGTCATCGGGATAACGGTTTTGTCGCGTATTCCCATAGATATTCTTCCGATTTTTAAGGCCCCGGCCGTCCAGATTGTTACGTTCTATCCCGGCATGCCTGCAGAAATCGTTGAAAAAGACATAACTACTCGCTTAGAGCGCTGGACAGGTCAGTCTGTGGGAATAGCGCGGCAGGAGTCGAAGTCAATGACCGGGGTCAGCATTGTAAAGGATTTCTTCTCACCCGATGTAGATTTAAGTACCGCCATGTCCCAGGTTTCCTCCTATGCTATGTCGGACCTTTATTATCTTCCGCCGGGAACCATACCGCCCATGGTCATGCCCTTTGACCCTACTGCCACGATTCCATTGGCGCTCATAACGGTGAGCTCGCCTAAATATGATGAGACGAAGCTCTACGACATCGCTTACTTTGACCTTAGAAACCGTCTTCAAGGCATCTCGGGAGTCATCGCCCCTGCAGTTTACGGCGGAAAACTGAGGCGTATTTTAGCCTATGTTGATAGAGATAAGTTACAGGCGAGGAACCTCTCGCCGATGGACGTGGTCAATACGCTCAGGGCATATAATGTATTTATACCGACGGGAAATGCCAAGTTAGGCGATCTGGATTATCAGATAAATGCTAACGGGATGGTCCCGGAGGTTGAGCAGTTAAATGATTTCCCGGTCAAAATAGATGGCGGCGCGCCTGTGTTTTTGAAAGATATCGGCAAAGCCGAGGATACTCACCAGATTCAATCAAATATAGTGCGTATTGACGGGAAGAAGCAAGTCTACATACCTATCTATCGTCAACCCGGTTCCAATACAATTCAGGTTGTAGAAGGGGTAAAAAATGCACTTTCTACTGTGCTGGAACGCTTACCGGAGGGGGTAAAACTGGACGTCGTAATGGACCAGTCCGTTTATGTAAGAAATGCAATAAGCAGTCTGGTACAAGAGGGAATATTGGGGGCGCTCCTCGCCTCAGTCATGATACTTATATTTCTCGGGAGCGCTCGCTCTATGTTTATAGTTTTATTGACTTTTCCTTTAGCGATTCTTACTTCATTGATAGGTCTTTATTTTACCGGCGGTAGTGTGAACGCTATGACACTGGGTGGACTTGCGCTTGCAGTCGGGCTCTTAATAGACCAATCAATAGTGGTTATTGAAAATATTTCGCGTCATCTCGAGATGGGTAAATCTCCGATGGATGCAGCATTGACCGGCACGACTGAAATTGCAAAACCGTTATTTATAATCACGCTTACAATAATCGTAGTTTTCTTTCCGATAGTGTTTATAACGGGCATCGGGAAATTTCTTTTCACGCCGCTTGGGTTGAGCGTAGCCTTTGCAATCGGCTCTTCATATTTTCTGTCCATTGTTCTGGTACCTATATGCAGTGCGAAATTTCTAAAAAAAGTTGAAGGACATCGGACGGATTCCGGGATTCTTGCCTTTTTTGACAGAAAATTCAGCGAGTTACGAGAGCGTTATAAAACATTACTCGCTGAGCTTATGATGCGGAAGAAAAGGGTGTTGATAGTTACGACTCTGATTTTCCTTGGGTCTTTACTGCTTTATCCCTTTATAGGCCAGGGACTGTTTCCTGAAACCGATTCAGGTCAGCTTATGATAAAGGTTCGAGCTCAGTCGGGCACAAGGGTTGAGAAAACAGAAGAGCTCGTAAAGCAGGTCGAGGATATTGTACGGCAGAAAATTCCGCCTTCTGATCTTAAGATGATGATCTCTAACATAGGCGTGTTGCTTGACTGGCCGGCGGCATACACTCCCAATTCCGGTCCTCAGGACGCTTTCGTAAATATACAACTTTCAGAGGATCACAAGAAAACATCCCAGGAGTATGCCGGGATTTTAAGAAAAGAACTCAAAGAAGGTTTCCCGGGAGTCGAGTTCGTATTCGACACCGGAGGGATTGTAACTGCGGCTCTAAATTTCGGGCTGCCGTCGCCGATAAACATACAGGTCGAAGGGAATGATTTGCATGTTGCCTACGGTGTCGCCGAGAAAATTAAAAAGGTTGTCGAAAATGTTTCAGGGACTGAAGACGTAAGAATTCAACAGAGGCTCGACTATCCTCAGATTGAAATTAATGTTGATAGAGTAAAGGCTGCCTATCTCGGGCTTACACAGGAGAATATCGTAAAAAATATAGTTACAACACTCAATTCAAGCATAAATTTCGCACCGGCATTCTGGATCGATCACAAGAACGGAAACCATTATTTTCTCGGCGCCCAGTACGAGGAAGAGAAAATACAATCTTTGGAAACGCTTGAAAACATTTCAATGACAAGTCCGAGTCTCAATGGTAACGGAAAACCCCTGCTTCTAAAAAATGTCGCCGCCTTTAAGCGCACGACGGCGCCCTCAGAGGTAAATCATCTGGATATAAGTCGTGTTATAGATGTCTATGCTAACGTTTCAGGCCGGGATATAGGGTCGATAGCCGCCGATATTGAAAAGGGATTAAAGAAGATTGATATTCCATCAGGGTATTTTGTGCACATGCGCGGTGAAGTGCAAAACATGAGAGAGTCATTTAAAAGCATGGGTTTCGGTCTTTTACTCGCAGTTGTTCTTGTATATCTGGTTATGGTTTTACAGTTCCGCTCGTTCTTGGATCCTTTAATAGTCATGTTTGCTATCCCGTTGGGTCTGATCGGTGTGATACTAATGTTATTTGTTACAGGAACAGACCTTAACATACAGTCTATGATGGGGATTATTATGATGGTCGGTATAGTAGTTTCATTTAGCATACTCCTTGTGGATTTCGCAAACCGCTTGAGGGCGGAGGGAGCGGGTACGGTAGAGGCCGTTATGACCGCTTCGGAAGTCAGGCTGCGCCCGATACTGATGACATCTATTGCTACGATTTTAGGCCTGACGCCGATGGCATTGGTAGGAGGAGCGAATATTCCGCTTGCACGTGCGGTAATCGGAGGAGTAATTGCCTCTACAATTCTGACGCTCCTCATAGTCCCCATTTTGTACACTTTGCTCAAGAGGAGCAAACAAGAAATACATGTATAACCAGAACTATATTTCAAAAGTCAGGGCAATACAGATTTTGTCTCTTTAACTCTAAATAATGCAAATATAGGAGTTTTGCATGAAAATTAAAAAATTCAGAGCAGTCGTTATATCCGGTTTGGTAACTTTTTTAACCGTGGCTCTCTTAATAACAATTCAGAGATCCTCGCATACAGAAGTATTAGGCGATCCGGTTACGGAGGAAGATGAAAATTCAATTACCAACGTGGCAGTTATAAAGCCGGAACAAGAGGATTGGGTGCAGAGCATTACCCTGCCAGCATCGATAGAACCTTTGTATAAAGCCACATTATACGCCAAAGCGGCGGGTTATCTTGAGTCTATCAATGTCGATATTGGAGATTTGGTCAAAGAGGGTGATGTCCTTGCGGAGTTGGATATTCCCGAAATGGTGCAGGGGTACGAGCAGTTAAAAGCCAGGCAAAAAGAGGCTGAAACAAGCTATCGAAGCGCAGAGACGGATTACGAGCTGCAAAAACTTACTTACGAGAGAATGAAAAATATATGGGACTCCGAGCCCGGTGCAATATCCAGACAGGATGTCGATGTCGCTGAGGCAAAGCTTAATTTCGCAAAGGAAAAAACGGCTCATGAGAAAGCAAGTATTGATAACGCAAAAGCTGACCTTGAAAGAATCAAAGCCCTGCTCGAATACGGAAAAATTAAAGCGCCTTTTGACGGAGTAATCACAAAACGATTCGTAGACCCCGGAGCGCTTATTCAGGATGCTGCATCAGCTACCAATGTTTCTCCTGTGGTGGAAATTATGCACACGGATTCCGTTCGTGTCTTCACCGATATACCGGAGCTTGACATTCCTCTTCTGGACAAAGGCGATAAAGCAACGCTCATTATAGATTCGATTCCCGGCAGGGAATTCGTTGGAGAGGTAACTCGTTATGCGGAATCATTAGACCCTTCGACTCGTACAATGAAAACCGAAATCGTCATTCAAAATCCTGAACATGTGTTGCTCCCCGGAATGTACGTCAATATAAAACTCGACCTCGAAGTACATAAGAACGCTATAACTGTTCCAGCTACCTCTTTGCTTGTTGAGAAAGAGAAAAAATACGTCTTGGTAGTCGAAAATGACAAGGTAGACAAAAGGGAAGTGGTTACGGGACTCGATGACGGTATACGGATTGAAATCCTCGAAGGGCTTGTTGGAGATGAAAATATCATAATTGGAGGGAATAACGGAATCTCCGATGGAGAAGTTGTAAATATCTCACGAAAATCTAAGGGAGAATAATTCATGCACCGATTGACCGCATTGATGCTTGCAACGTCTCTTGCTTTACTTTTTCATAACTTCGGTTTCAGTGCTGAAATCCACGGTGGAGCTAATGTAGTAAAAGATAAGGAACAAATTAGTCCGGACTCAGAGGATTTGGGAAACGACTCAATTGCATTGGAACCATTGGAGATTAGAATGCTTGGGGAGAATAAACAACCGGTTGATCTTTTGACCGTTCTTCGTCTGGCCAGTGCCGGTAATCTCGAAATTGCTGAAGCAAAAACTCAGATCCTGGAAGCGGAAGGGAATAAGATGGCTGCTATTGGCCAGCTGTTACCGTTTATTTCTCTATTCTTCGGATATGGCCACACCGAGGGAAGAGTACAAGGCTCATTCGGAGATTTTATGGACGTGGATTTCAACACTATAAATCCCGGAGTAATAGCGGGTTATTTTATAAATCCTGGCGAGACATTATTCAACAATCTTGCATCCCAACGTATCGTTGATTCATCAAGGGCGAAAGAAGCTGTCATTACCCAGGACATTCTTCTTAGAGTATTTGAGCAATATTACAACCTTTTAGAAGCGCAAGCCAAAGTTAAGGTCTCCGAAGATTCGGTCTCAAGCTCCGCCTCTCTACTTAGAGTTGCCGAAGCACTTGAAAAAGAGGGACTAGGGCCGGGAGCGGATGTTGTCAGGGCCAGAACAAAGCTTGAGGAAGATAAACAGACCTTGATTGAATCACAAAATGAGTTCAGGCGAGCTTCCGCCGATCTGGCGTTTACTCTAGTGCTTAACCCATCGATAACTCTCATCCCGAATGACGAAAAATTAACGCTGATTACTATTATAGACCCTCGGATTGATCTAAGTAAACTTATGAGCATCGCAATTTTACAAAACCCCGGAATTCGTGTAGCAAGCGAAACGGTCAAGGCATCTGATGCGGAAAGGTCCGCTGTCTGGTTAAATGCTTTGGGTCCCGATCTTATTTTACAGGCTGAATTAGGCGGTATTGGAGACGAGTTTGACAATATTCAACATAATGAAAACTATCAAGCACTGTTAGGGTTTACTTTAACAGGTTCATCGTACGGAGATATTAAGGCCGCACGTGCCCGGGCGCAAAGAGCAATTATTCTCGAAGAAAAGGAGAAGGAAAGGATTAAAACGACGGTAGTTAAAGCATACGATGATGTTTTATCGGCTAAGGAAATGATCACTCCCGCGAAGGCAGCAGTCAATTCGGCTGAAGATACTTTAAGATTAAGCCAAGTCCGATTTAAGAATGGAATCGGGCTTGCCATTGAAGTAATTCAGGCGGAAGACGCTCTCTCGGAAGCCCGTTTGAATTATATTAGAGCAATTGTAGATTATAACAAATCACAGGCAAGGCTGGCTAACGCTATTGGTGACATTTCTTTAGATACAATAACCGGGAAGATATAAGTGATATGTAAACTAATATATCAGGCTGAAATATAAATAAAATGAAAGGAAACTCGGGTCGAGCAGACAATATTATTAAGAATGCTAAGGGCGCCCGGTCAGATTTGCCATCGATCGGGACAATCCTCATGGAGCATCTGGATTCGTTGTATTCAACCGCATACGGTCTAATAAAAAATAAGGAAATAGCGGAAGACCTTGTTCAGGATACTTGCTTGAAGGCTGTCAAGTACTTTGATAAGCTGCGGTCAAGGGAGAAGGCTAAACAATGGTTGTTCAAGATCCTCATGAACACATTTATTAATAAGTACCGGAAGATAGTGAAAGAACCGCCGATTCTGGAGCTTGATTTGAACGACTCAATCCTGGCATACGCAAGCAGTAATAATAACTCCAAACTCGACCCGGAAAAGATATTACTCAAGCGTGATATTGATAATAAAATTAAGGAGGCTCTCGATAACCTTCATATTGATATGAGATCAGTAGTGTTACTTTCCGATGTGGAAGGTTTCACGTATCAAGAAATATCTAAAATGCTCCATTGCCCCCCAGGGACGGTAGCATCACGCCTCTATAGGGGAAGGAGGTTTTTAAGGGAATATTTATGGAAATTTGTTAACCGGAGCGGATCAGGTTGATTGTGGTGGGTAATTATGGAATGTAACAAAGCAAGAGAAATTATTTATTTAAATCCCGAGGCCGAGCCGTTTTCGGCTGAATTAATCGAGGCTAAGGGACACTTGAAGAATTGCTTAAGTTGTGCTGATTTTTTCAAAGAAGAAGAGATCCTAAAAAACATCATTCACGAAATGGCTCCGAGAGAAAAGGCTCCGCAAGGTCTCAGACAACTCATAGTCGGTATGACTGCAAAAGGACAGGGCTCTCCTATGGGAGCCGGAGGGGGTTTAAGATATTTCGGGCTCTCCGGAATGATTCCCAAGCTTACATTTGCATTGTTATTTCTAACTTTAATGGCTACTTTGCTGGTTTTATACAATGTTTCATTTAAAGAAAAGAGTGATTTATTAGCATCACGTCTGATTGATGATCATATTAAAAATATACCCGGGGATGTACAAATCTTATCTTCAGACCCTGCAACAGTAGAAGAATGGTTTAGAGGTAAAGTTGACTTTGTAGTTAATGTGCCGAAACTTCGAGATACTAAGCTTATAGGGGGGAGATTATGTCAAATAGAAGGTAAGCGATTAGCCCTGCTATTCTACGAAAAAGACGGGAAGCCTTTATCCGTATTCGTTATGGATAGTTCACTAATTGATTTAAATTGGAAAGATAAAAACTCAATCAAGAATGACGAAACAATAAGCAAGATTACTAATGAAAAGGGGTGTAACATAGTGTTCTGGAGGCAAAAGGGGGTCGTTTTTGCATTGGTCTCAGACATCGAAAAACCGGAACTTATGGAGATAGTATCCGATGAAAAAATCTAATAGAGATCATGGATTCGGAGCGAAGAAAAGCGGCACGTGTGTTTTATTTCGAAAGGGAATCGGACAATTTAATTTATGACCGTTGCCGAGACCAGCATGGATATGAGTCTCGTTTTAACGCCGCAAGGCATTCCGCTCCTCTCCAGGTCCTTGACCGTTTTTTCGATGTCGTAGCCCACTCTTCTGATCGAGGCCTCGCCGTTCTCGATCACCCCGTACGAGGCTCTCGGGTCGTGGTCCCGCGGCTGCCCTACGGAACCCGGATTGAGTATCGTGGTATTCCCTAAGCTTCTCACAAACGGCTTATGAGAATGCCCTGTCAGTATAAACTTTCGCTTCTCATCGCCTCCGGATTGATCGTGAGCTTCCACACAGGGTTCTTCACCCCGGACGACCATATTATAAAATATATAGGAATAGGGGTCCGAGCCGTGCGCGATCTCGAAATCGGTCCCGTCCACCGAAAAATCCCTGTCGAGAGGGAGTCTCCTCAGGAACCCGACCTCTTCGCCCGAGAGGAAGCACTCTCCCCATTCCCTCGATATGTTGGAGATCTTCCTGAGCTCCTCCGCGCAGTTACTGCCTGTCCCGAAAGCCAGGGCGTGATCATGGTCTCCCCTGACCCCCCAGAAGCGGGCTTTTGAGGTCTTCATGAGGAAATTGACGCAGTTTTTCGGGTCCGGCCCGAAGTCCACCACATCTCCAAGGAATATAAGCGCGTCATAGCTTTCCTTGGCGAGAACCGCCTGTAGCGCGTGCCAGTTCGCGTGGATATCTGATATTATTAGAATTTTCATATACCTCTAATATACGGGTCGATTGTTAATCCGGTATCAATATATTGTTAAGGAGGCATTTAGGTTAATTTTTTTTGGACACCGTATTTCCTACATTAAAAATGGTATATAATTAGGGCATGGGATTTAGAGATTTTTACATTTTTTTCACACGGGAGCTAGATTTTTAAACAAAGTGTGTTAGAATGTGTGAAAGGGAGAGAGAGAAGTGTCGAGAGGGTAGCTATAGCGGGCAAAAAAGACCTCTTGACAAAAGAATTTAATTTATATAGAGTAAGCTCAGAACTTTAAAAACTAAATCAAAGGAGGTAAGGAGAGATGAGTAAAGCCAAATGGCTTTTTATGTTTTTATTGGCTCTAACTATGGCCGTGCCAACGTTCGCAGTCGAGCTCAGTTTGGGCGGCTTTCCGAGTTATATGCGTACGAGGGCGCGCTATATAGGGCATGCGACCTTTATATCGGCGTTGAGCGATCAGAACGCGATAGACCTCGGCTTCAACAATAATGATGACAACATATTTTTCGCGGATACCACTCTGCGCTTAACCCCCCAGCTGGTGCTCAGCGACGCAGTCACGATCAGGGCACAGTTGAACGTATTCGACAACAACATTTGGGGCGGTTCGACGACAGAGCTTTTGGGAGGACGCAACACTGTTGTCAATTCCAGCATATCGTTCAGCGACAGGTTCAGGGGTGCAATCCTGACAGGTCCTAATGCGATAGACGACCCGGGATTTTTCGATGTCAGGATGCTGCATGCGGACATAGTTCTGCCGCACAACCTCGGCTTCGTCAGGGTTGGTCGTCAGCCTTTTGACTGGGGTATGGGTATTCTCGCGAACGGCGGATGGGATCCATACAGCGACCTTGGCTTCGTACTCGACAGGTTCCTGTACCTGAAGTCTTTTGCTGCCGGATCTTCTTCGATAACCTTCGTATTGGTTTCGGATATATTCACACAGGGTAACAGCGTAGTTACCGGAAACGGCAATGGTTATGACATTGCAGCCGCGGCCCTTATCTTCAATAGTCCGAACGTTGCCGGAGGCAATTTGACGATCGGCGGTTATGTGTTCCCGTACATCCACCAGGACTCGTTCCTTTCTTTCCCGACCAGTGGAACAGACCCTGGCGTTCCGCCTAATGCCGGCGCATCGACCAGCGGTGCAAACCTCGACCAGTTGGTTCTCTATTCCGGTTTGATCGATTATAAGACGGACCTCTGGAGACTCGTTGGTGAAATGCAGGGAGCCTGGGGTGAGATCAGCATTGCCGGAGTAGGCGATATCGATATAGACGCATCCAACATTATCTTTGCGGCCCGTGCGGAAGTTTATCCCGGCTGGCCTATGAAGATAATCGCTGCGGAATTCGGTTGGTCGAAGGGCGATGACCTTGAAACAGGTTCGCTCGAAGGCGGCGTCATATTCTTCAACCCGGCTTACAACATCGACAGCCTTCTCTTCAAACACATGATACCGAACATATATCAGGTTGAGAGCAGCGTTTTCAACGCGTACTATGCCAGAGTTTGGGGTACGGTAAAGCTTATCGATGAGCTTTCCTTTACTCCTCAGGTAATAGTCGCTTTCAACGAAGAGACGGATAACCCCTACCCGGGTGTAGAGAACCTTGATACCTACTTGGGTACGGAAGTTGAAGCCACCTTCACGTGGCATATGTATCCCGGCGTAAACCTGGACATCATTGGCGGTATAGTATTCCCAGGCAGCAGCTTGGATACACTTCTCGAGGCGCAGGCGGCTAATACGCTGGCTGCTAACCAGGTGGAGTCTGACGGTGTTCGTTTCGATGAAACGCCGTTCACAGTACAGGGCAGGTTGATGATCTTCATTGACCAGTTCTTTAAATAGAAATTGAGGCATCGCTGCCGAGGGGATTTAGAGACTTCGGCTTGATGTTAAAAAAATTGAACCCCTTCTCTTGCTCATGCAAGGGAAGGGGTTTTTATTTTTGTGGGGGTGAGGTGGGGGGGATTGAAAATGATGTCAGGCCGACCTTTCGATCGCCCTCTTTATTAAAAGTCTCAGTGTTTCGGGAGATTGATTGCCGTATACAGGGAAATTACCCATGATGAGGGTCGGTACCCCTGTCACCAGGTTCGATTGAGCGGCCTTTTTATTTTCCTCGACTTTATGGAACATCGTCCGGCTGGTGAGGCATTCCTCAAGCTCCATGCCGTCGAGCCCCGCCGCTATGCCCGCTTGAATGACTATATTTATGTCCCCGATATTTTTTCTTTCTACGAAATAAGCTTCATAGATCAAGCCGTGAAAAGTCTTGAATTGGTTCCTGATCTTCGCGAATTCAGAAGCTTCGAGGCTTAGCCTGGAATTGGTCCTGAAGCCGGGGAGCAGTATCTCCATACCGCTCTCTTTTGCCGCGCCTTTTATTGATTCGACTGTTTTAAGGGATTTAAGCGATTTGCCGCTCTTTTGCGCATCTGCCGGATATTCCGGATGGATCTCTATACCCCTCCATTCGATATCCAGTTCGAATTCGTTTGATAACGTCTCCAGGTTCTTCGATGTTATGTAGCAGAATGGACAAATATAATCATAAAATACCGTCAGTTTCATTTAAAACTTATTATAGTGCACACGGGAATTACCGTCAAAGCAAAAGAGTGTCATCAGTTGATCGTACGGGATATAATAGCCGGCCTCGGGAAATGAAAGCCGAAAATATTTGGATCAATCACTCGAGAAACCCTCATCTTCAGTCGGATGCGGGGTTCAACTTGAGCCCTATTCCCAATCAGTGTTTGAAATGTCTCACACCCGTAAATACCATCGCCATGCCGTGCTCGTCAGCGGCGGCTATTATTTCTTTGTCCCTTATCGATCCGCCGGGCTGTACTATTGCCGTGATCCCCGCCTTCGCCGCTTCGTCTATACCGTCCCTGAATGGGAAAAAGGCGTCAGAAGCCATAACGGCGCCTTCCGTCGGCATCGCGGCTTTAAACGTGGCGATCTTAACCGAATCGACCCTGCTCATCTGTCCGGCTCCGATACCGACCGTCTGGCCCCCGCGGGCAAAAACTATGGCGTTCGATTTCACGTGTTTGCACACCTTCCACGCGAATTTCAGGACCTCCAGCTCCTCATCGGTCGGCTGGCGCTTGGTTTCGACCTTCATCTCCCTGAAATCGTCGTTTACTCCCGTGTCCCGGTCCTGAATCAGAGCCCCTCCCACCACTTTCTTAAAATCGAGGCCAGGCTTGGCGCTGTTATTGAGGGGCGGGGTCTTCATTACCCGGAGATTGCCCTTGCTCGAAAGCACTTCGAGGGCTTTCTCGGAATATCCCGGCGCAATAACTACTTCGAGGAACATATTCGCGAGCTCTGACGCGGTCACCTCGTCCACATCTTTGTTAAACGCCACTATTCCGCCGAAAGCGCTTACCGGGTCGCACGCCTTGGCTTTGAGAAACGCATCCACCACGCTCTCGTCCATCGCGACGCCGCACGGGTTATTATGCTTGACTATGACGCAGGCTGTCCCGGTAAAATCTTTTACCGCCTCGAGCGCGGCGTCCGTATCATATATATTATTCAAAGAGAGTTCCTTCCCCTGCAGCTGAACGGAATTTGAAATGCACGGCTCGTCAATTTCCGGCAGCACATAGAATGACCCCTCCTGGTGCGGGTTCTCCCCGTATCTCAACTTCATCTTCTTTTCGAAGTGCATGGTAACGGCGTCCGGGAATTTATTTCTTCCGCCGTCCTTTTCGAGCCCCCCCAGATAGTTCGATATCGCGGCGTCGTAACGCGCTACGTATGAGAACGCCTTTACGGCGAGTTTGAAATTCGTTTCGGGGGATATCGCCCCTTTGTTTTTCTTGAGCTCTTTTAACAGGTCCTTATAGTCCTCGGGGTCGGTGACTAGCGTTACGTGCTCATAATTCTTCGCGGAGGCCCTCAGAAGGGTGGGGCCGCCTATGTCTATATTTTCGATCGCCTCGCTGAGCTCGACTTTTTCATTTTTAATAATTTCCTCGAACGGGTATAGATTGACGATGACCATATCTATGGGCTCTATTCCGTTCTCCTTCATCTGCATTTCATGCGTCTTGTCGCCCCTAAGCGCCAGAATCCCCCCGTGTATCTTCGGATGGAGTGTTTTTACCCTCCCTCCCAGTATTTCGGGGGAACCGGTAAACTCCGATATGTCCGTCACGTCTACCCCCCCGTCCCTGAGCCTTTTTGCGGTGCCTCCGGTCGACAGTATCTCTATATCGAATTCCTTGAGGCCCTTGGCGAAATTGCCTATCCCCTCTTTATCGGAAACGCTGATAATGGCTCTGCGTATTTTGTTCATCTGTACACTCCTACAGAAGGTGAGATTTTAGGAACGTCTCTTCCCTGAAGCCATCTGCGATTTTGGCAAGTTTGATACACCCGAGCTCAGGAGAAAGTAATATTGTAGCGGAATGCTTCAAAATTCCAATAGACTCGGGGAAGTCGTTTGAAATAGATCAGCGGATACCCCGCGCCGTGTACCGGACGCTTTGAGAATTTTGTATTTCTGACGTATAATTTTACCGATAAGCCTGATCTGGTCTAAAATTTATTCAATATTGCCAGCCTCTTTAATCGGGTTAATTTAGTTCTCGGGAGATCGGGTTCATGAGGAATCAGAGAGTACTGAATTTTAGGGTCGGTCTGTTCGTATTGATAACACTGAGCTTATTCGTCCTGATATTATTTTTCCTCACGGGCGAGCAGCGTTTCTATGAGAAGAGCTACACCCTCACCACGTCCTTCACGAACACCGCCGGCCTTATAAAGGGCGCGGCCGTCAGGCTGTCGGGAGTAAGGATAGGCGCCGTCACCGACATAGAATTCACCCCGAATCCGGTCGGCGATAAAGTGATAATGGTCAGGATGAAAATCAACAGGGACGGGATGAGCAGGATCAACCCCGACGCAAAGGCTACCATCAGGACGGAAGGCCTCTTGGGCGATAAGTACATCGAAGTGATCCCGGGGGTCAAAAAGCCGATGGCCAAGCTCCCTGACTCCCTCGAGATCGAGAGCCAGACCCCTATCGAGTTCGCGAGCATAATCGGCCAGTCGGGCGATTTGCTGGCTAACATCATAAGCATCTCGGAGAGCCTGGATAAGATAGTCAAGGCGTTCGGCCGGGAAGAGAATATCAATAATATCAGCAAGACCCTCGCCTCCCTGAGGGCGAGCTCCGAAGCCATTCAGAAGAACCTGGAAGCTATAGAGAAGAATGACGGGATCCTGAATACGATGATATACGGGGAGAAGGACAAGTCCGGCAAGTCGGAGGAGAACGCCTTGATAAAGCTCAATAAGGCTGTTACCAAGCTCGATAAAATGCTCAACCAGATTGACAAGGGGGACGGCGCGCTGCACGATCTCGTTTACAACAAGGAGCTTTCGAGCGACCTGAACGCCACTGTGGCCAATCTGAAAAACGCCACGGCTAATCTGAACGGGGAGGACGGCGCGATTACCGAGCTCAAGGAGACGATGTCGAATTTCAGGGAGATATCGGAGATGCTCAAGGGAGGGGAAGGCACCCTCGGGGCACTGCTCATCGATCCGAGCGTCTACGACAGCCTGAAGGGTATACTGGGCGAAGCCCAGAGGAGCCGCTTCGTCCGGGCCGCCATGAAGTACTTCATCGAGCAGGAAAAGGCCGATGAATCGGATAATACCGCCAACTAGCATTCTATTATCTCAGCGGGTTCGAAACCTTTTTTACTATCAGGAAATTGTTTTGAATGGAGCGGGCGACGGGTTTCGAACCCGCGACCAATTACAGACTACAAGCCTTCAAGAATTTCCAGTACGTCCGCGGTAACCTTCTCTAGCCCTTCAATTTCAACCGCAATATCCTTTGTGCGGTCGCGGAGTTTTGCACGCCCCTCGATAACATCCCGCGTTTCCTTCGCGATGCGATCACAAGTGCCCGTATCCTTAGGAATGGGCAGGAGCACTTCGAACAGACGCTTGCCGAGCGTGTCGATGATGTCGCGAGTGAATTGCTTGGCGCGCATCTGTCGGCGGACTATGGGAGCATTAAGAAGTGCGAGTAGGAGGTAAGGGTCAATTTCCTCCGTCTTCTCGACGCGTAGTTTGTACAGACCGCCGCAGTAAAGAATCTTGGTATCTTTCTCGGTCAGGATGCATGAGGAGCCGACGAGGTAAGTACCGTCCCGTACTACGAAGATGTCTCCAGCGCGAACATCCTGTTTGTTATCCTCGTAGATTTTTTCACTCACGTTCTGCTTGGGGTCACTCTTGAGCTCCCAGTTGGAGATATCCGACGTGCGGATGAATGGGATGTCGCCCGTTCCGTATGCCATCTTGCCGACCTCAATACCCGTATCCCAAGATAGAACCCCGTCCTTTTCCAACTCAGCGAGGGATACTAGACGGTGTGTTCCGCCTAATGCGGTAACATCTGCCTCCAAATCGGGGTCGTAGTACCTCGGAATGAAGATGCTGTTACGGAGGCTTGATAGCTCACTGATGAAACCCGGATTGCCGTGCTCGACGACTTCGGTTACAGCACCCTCCGGAATAGTCTCGTTAAGTGTCTTGATGTAGCCCTGAACCCAATACGGAATCTTGCGGAGCTTGTCGCGGAGACGGGACCGCTCCATAACCAATGCCTTAACTTCACGCTCAATCTGGGCAGTGCGCGCCTTGTCCTTCGGGACTGGAAGCGCAATCTCGCGGAACCGGTCACCCACTGTGTCTATGATATCTGCCGTAAACTGCTTGGCGCGAATCTGACGCTTGACGATGGGTGCACTCAAGCACGCCATGAGGAGCCAGGACGAGATCGGCGAATCCTCATTCACTCGGAACTTGAGTAAGTGGGATTGGTAGAGCAAAGGTAGATCGGATTCTGTCACGAGGGCAACTTGCCCGATCAGATAGGTCCCGTCGCGGACAAATAGGATGTCCCCAGCCCGTACATCTTGGGATGACGCATACTCCACATAAATATTTTCGCTGACGCCTTGCTTTGCGTCCGTCTTCAATTCCCAGTTGGAGACGTCCGAGGTACGGACAAAGGGAATCGTGCCTGTGCTGTAAGCCATCTTGCCGATTTCGTCGCCGCTCGCAACCTGAATGTGCTTCTTCGTTAATAGGTCCCCCAACACAACTAGGTCGTGTGTCTTACGCAGGTGGTCGAGTCTCGTGACAATCTCAGGGCTGTAATACTTCGGCAGGAATATACTGCGGCGAATTGCCCCAAGTGTCATCCTAAATCCCGTGTGATCTTGGGTTGTTGTTGTCATGTTCGCTAACTTCACCACATCCCGATAATTTTGGTCCATCTCTCGTGAACGGTAGGTACTTCATCCAACAGAACGCTTTTTCCGGACTTGTCTTTTCGGATGGTCGGGTTGCCGCGCGAGTCGTGTCCGCACCATTTGACGTCCGCCATAAAGATCGGGTAGTCCTCGTCCTTTTTGGGCTTCGTGTTTTCCACGAACAGCACGCAGACTTTAGCGTGCGTACCTCCCTTTCCACTAGTCTTGAATAGAGATTCCGGCATTGACACAACGCCACGAATCTTCGCGCGGTCACACAGCCACGTAACGACGTACTCGTAGGTGGGCATACCGAAAACTGCTTCGGGCAGAACGATACCCAGCCGCCCGCCGGGCTTTAGGAGTTGTAAGCAACGTTCTAGGAATAAGATTTGGGGGGGTTGGTCATCATGAAGCGTTGCTGTCTTCTCATATTTCTTGGTTTCCTTGTTTCTCTTCCATTTGTGGCCGAGGTCAAACTGCGACAGTATCTTATCACCCTTCACCACGATCTTCTTACCGAAGGGTGGGTTGGTTAGGACTACGTCGAAAGATCCAGGTTTGATCTTCAGTTGCATTGCTTCGGGCCATTCGTTGAATGGTACCAGACTATTGGCACAGAACACGCCACCGCGACCGTCACCTACAAGCGCCATGTATGCCTTGCAGACTTTGGCAAGGAAGGCGTCCTTGTCGATGCCCCGAAAAGAGTCCGTAGCAACTTCGAACTCCCGTTTGGTTAGTTGTCGCTCTGACCAACCCTTACGCTTTGCATTTTCACGGAGCTGCGCCCACGTGTGTGAGAGCGCGTTGATTAGGAATCCACCCGACCCGCATGCCGGATCAATAATTTTCTCACCAGGTTTGGGGTCAACAATCTTTACCATCATATCGACGACATTCCGTGGTGTGAAGAACTGTCCCTCCGAGCCTCGCAGGGCAGGGCCGATGAACACCTCAAAGGCATCGCCAATCGCGTCTCGATCGGCCTCCATAATACAGTAGTTCTGTAGTTCACCGACGACGTAGGCGAGGCTGTCGTCGTCGAGCTTAATCGTATCGCTAGGGTCGAACACATCACCGTAGGCGGCGTCCTTAACTCGATCGAATAAGGTATTAATTCGCTTCTGTATATCCTTATGAGACTCGCCCACACCTGCGCGAAATGTGACGGTGTCGTCTGGATCTGTATCTTGCTCATCAAGGATCTTGCAAAACAGGAGGTAGATAATTTCCTGTGCGATAGCTTCGTCCCGAGTGATCCCAGTCGTCATGCCGGCAAGGTGGTTCCGCAGGTCCCTAAACACGACCTTTAGGTTCGATGGCTTGCGCAGGTCCTTACGCCTGAATAGGCCGATGTCCTCGATCCGCTGACCATTGCGAGGGATGTTTGGTAGAACTTCGTAGGTGCGGCGGCCGTCTTTGTGATGTACTTTGCGTAGATACAGGTGTTCTGACCCGTTGAACCACACGCCGACCTCAGCCGCTGACATGTCCATATAGAGCCGAAGTTGATGTTCCCCATCCTTACGCTCCCTCTTCTTGCACTCCACTACCATGAACAACTCGTCCTCAGTCTTCTTTGACGTCTGGAAAACGGCGATATCAATGGGATACGATTTGTCCTCATCTGAAGGTCGCTGACGAACACGGTACTGCGGGCGAGTTTGTATCTGTGACTTGTTGTAACCGTAATCCTCAACTAAGCGACGTGCAAAAACCTGGACGGCATCTGTTTCTTCAGGTGTGCCCTTGACGGCTTGACCGCTTATATAATCATGTAGATACCCTGGCTTGAGGTCTTCTCCGGTCACGTCGTTATTCATTTTGCCATTCGTCAGTTTAGTTATCACAGTTTTATCGAGTAATCATTCGGTCTCACAAGCTGGAAACACACCTAAAAATTTCAACTATAGACACCTATTTGGACGCTAGCCTAATGTTGACTATGTTGCCGACAGAGGCTTTACTGACTTAACTAGACGAAGATATTAAAAATAGCAACTGAGCGGGCGACGGGATTCGAACCCGCGACCCTAAGCTTGGGAAGCTTATGCTCTACCAGCTGAGCTACACCCGCTTTCACCTGAAAATCTATTATATGAGCGCGGGATTGTCAATAAATATATCCCCCCGTGTTAATTATTCGCCCTCTTCGGGATATAATTATCCCCGTGACGAAAAGCCGAAAGACCGGACACCTCCTTACCGAGAAAATTAACCCCCGCACCGCGCGCCTCGACGAATGTTCCACGGGTGAGATAGTCGGGCTCATTCTGGCCGAAGATAGCTCGATCGCCGGGGCTGTTAAAAAGGAAAAGGCTCGTATCGCGGCGGCAGTGGAATTGATAGTCGAGAGGATGAGCCGCGGAGGCCGCCTCATATTTATAGGCGCAGGGACGAGCGGGCGGCTGGGCGTGATGGAAGCGGCCGAATGCCCCCCGACTTTCGGAACGGACCCGTCACTCATAAGGGCGATAATAGCGGGGGGCAGAAAGGCGGTGTGGAAATCTGTCGAGGGGGCCGAAGACTCCGCCCGGGAATCCAGAGCGGAGCTAAAAAAAATAGGTCTCGACGAAAATGACGTCCTCGTCGGAATCGCCGCGAGCGCCACGACCCCATTTGTCGAGAGCGCCCTCTCTTATGCGCAAAAGAAGGGGAGCGGAAGGATTCTCGTAACGTGTAACAAGGCCGATACCCGTGTCCCCGATATCGTCATTTCTCTACTTGTGGGGCCCGAAGCCATCGTCGGCTCGACGCGTATGAAGGCGGGCACTGCGACTAAAATGGTTTTAAACATGCTCACGACGGGGGCCATGGTCAAGCTCGGAAAGACCTACGGGAACCTGATGGTCGACGTTCTGCCGAGGTCCTCAAAGTTGAGGGACAGGGCTAAGAGGATAGTTATGGAGATCGCGGGCGTGGATGAGAGGGAAGCGGCCGGGCTGCTTAAGAAGTCCGGCTGGGACGTTAAGACATCGGTCGTGATGGCGAAAAAGGGACTTAATTATAAGAAAGCGAAGGAGCTGCTGCTGAAAAGTAACGGTTTTTTACGAAAGGCGCTCAGTTAGTCTTTACTCTCTATAATTGTTCTGAAAATATTCTAAAGGTAAAACCGGAACGCCGCTCTATATGCCGAACAAACTGAAATCACTCTTCGATAAAAAAGAAAAGCTCGTAGTCGGTCTCATGTCCGGTACGTCGAGGGACGGCATAGACGCTGCCCTCGTTAAAATTATCGGCAGCGGCGGAGACACGCGGATCGAGTTGATTAAATTTATCTGCGTTCCATATAGTGAGGATATAAGAAAGGGGCTCGAGGGCTTGACGCCCCTATGCTCCGTGGCTGACATTTCAAGGCTCAATTTTCTCATAGGCGGTGCGTTCGCGAACGCAGCCCTGAGTGTGATCGATGAGTCCGGGACGGATAGGAAACTGGTCGATTTGATAGGCTCCCACGGGCAGACCGTCTATCACAACCCCCCGTCCCGGAATGACGGGATTCCCTCTACTCTCCAGCTGGGGGAGCTGGACGTTATCGCCGAGTTGACAGGGGTTACCACCGTCGGGGATTTCAGGACGCGCGATGTAGCCGCCGGGGGCGAGGGAGCCCCGCTCGTGCCCTATGCGGATTACATACTGTTCATGAAGCCGGGCGTGGTCCGCATTGCTCAGAATATAGGCGGCATCGCGAACGCGACCGTCGTTACCGGGAATCTCGAAGAAGTGACCGCGTTCGATACCGGTCCCGGAAATATGCTCATGGACAGGGTCATGAGCATTTCTACCGGTGGACGAAAGCAATTCGATAAGGACGGCGAATACGCCTCGCGGGGAAAAGCGGATATAAAACTCCTCAAAGAGCTCCTGGCAGACCCTTATTTCATGAAGCCTCCCCCCAAATCGACCGGAGAGGAGCTCTTCGGTATGGAGTGTGCAGAGGCGCTCGTCACCCGTGTAAATAAGGGGGAAATTTCGCTCGATGACCTGATCGCAACCCTCCTTGAGCTTACGGTGAAGTCGATCTCACTTTCTTACGAGAGGTTTATATTCCCCCACTGTAAAATTAGCGAGATAATATTCAGCGGCGGCGGATGCAGGAACCCCGTCTTGATGAAAAGGCTCAGGGCCGAGCTTAATAAGATAAAATGCTCGACGACAGATGATTACGGAATCCCTTCAGATGCGAAAGAGGCTGTGGCCTTTGCGATATTGGCCAACGAGCTTCTTTCCGGGAACCCGGGGAACCTCACGCGAGTCACAGGCGCTACGCACAGGGTCCCGATGGGAAAGATAGTTTTGGGGAGATTATGATTGCCGGGCCTTATGTGAAAAAAACCGCTTCTCGGATCGCATGAAAATAAGACAAGTAAAAATATCTGATCTCGGCACGCCCGACAAAGTGGGTCAGGTAGTAATGCCCAGACTCGACTTCAGGGAGCCCGACCCGATTCCACTCGCGAAGTTACTCGTAAGCGAATACGGGGTCGGCGGCTTCATCGTTTTCGGAGGGGACAAGCGGTCCGTAAAGAACGCGACGGAAGAGCTCAATTCGATTTCCGGGATACCTCTCCTGTTCGGTCTCGACGCCGAACGCGGGGTAGGGCAGGTAATAACCGATGCGGCGCTCTTTCCTTCCACAATGTCGCTCGGGGCCGCCGGGGACGAAGCTCTCGTATACGAGGAAGCCAGGTACATAGCCGGGGAGATGCAAGAGTGCGGATTGAACCTGATATTCGCTCCGGTATTGGACGTGAATACCAACCCCCAAAACCCGATAATCAACATCCGGGCGTACGGGGAGGACCCCGGACTCGTATCCCGCCTGGGGAGGGCTTTTATCAGGGGCGCCCAGGATGCGGGCGTTCTCGCCTGCGCGAAGCATTTTCCCGGGCACGGGGGCACGGGGGCCGATTCTCACGAGGTAATGCCCGTTCAGGATACGACGCTACGGGAGCTCGAGACATGCGATCTTGTTCCGTTCAGGAGCGCCGTCGATGAGGACGTCGCCGCGGTCATGACCGCCCACGTAGCCTTCCCGGGAATAGGTAACGGGAATATCCCCGCGACTATCTCCGGAAATATCATAGACGGGATTCTGAGAAGAGATTTGGGGTACACGGGCCTGGTCGTAACCGATTCCTTCCACATGTCAGGTATAAACAGGATCGGTGAGGAATGGGACAACGCTCACCTCGCTCTCGAGGCCGGATGCGACATTGTTCTCGACCCCAGGGACCCTGTATCGCTCCTGAACAGCCTCGGCGATATGGCCGCAACAGGGGAGCTGAACGTAAATACTCTCGACAGGTCGGTGAGCCGTATAATTTCCTCAAAAAACAGGCGCCTGATAACACCGGCCACAGAAATAACCGCTTTGTCTCAAAACAGCCGCGGGCTTATCGAACGCATAGCGGAAGGCTCCGTATGCAGGCTCAAGGGCGGGAGACTCCGCTCCCGGAAGGCAATAGTATTAGTATTCGACGTAACCCGGTCGGATAAGAATATCGCGGGAGGCTTCACCGGATACCTCGCGGGCGCAGGAGTAGAGTTTAAATTGGTCCCTATAACCCTTACCACGAAGCTGGATAGATTAATTGCGCAATCGGGAGGGTACGGTGCCATTATATGCCTGATCTATACCACCGTGGGGGCCTGGAAAAAGCAGTCCACACTGCCGGAATTCTTCAGGGGCGCATTGAATGAATTAGCCGCGCTCCCCGCGGAGAAGGCTCTACTGTCCTTCGGCTCTCCATATGTGGTGCGGGGCTTCGACAAATTCGATACGGTCATATGCGCCTTCGATTCCATGGACGCATGCCAGACCGCTGCCGCCCGCGTGCTTATGGGGGATATGGACGCGAAAGGGGTAATGCCCGTCGATACCGGGTTCTGATTTCACTATCACGGAAAGCCCGTATCAGGTAGATTATGCCGTCCATGAGCGCAGCCCTCAATTCCGCACTCTCCTCCTTAAGTCCTCTAGATTGGTGCATCGTCGCAGCGTACCTGCTCCTGTCTCTCGGGGTCGGGATATATTTCACGAAGCGGGCGAGCGGAAGCATGTCCTCCTACTTCGTGTCCGACAGGAACATGTCCTGGTGGCTCCTCGGCACGTCCATGGTCGCCACCACCTTCGCGGCCGATACGCCTCTGGCGGTGACGGGATGGGTCAGGACCGAAGGGATATGGAAAAACTGGTTCTGGTGGAATTACGTATTCAGCCACGTCTTCATAGTACTCGTGTTCGCGAGGCTCTGGAGAAGGGCCGAGGTTATTACCGACAACGAGCTCATAGAAATAAGGTACAGCGGCAAGCCGGCCGCGTTTTTGAGGGGGTTCAAGGCGTTTTATTTCTCGACCCTTTTCAATTTCATAGTGATGGGCTGGGTTATAAGCGCGATGGCGAAGGTCTTGAAAATATTTTTCGGGGTGGAGACCACCGCTGCGATCGTCATATGTATGTCCATAGCCTTTTTCTATACGATGATGTCCGGAATTTGGGGAGTAGCGCTTACGGATTTCTTCCAGTATTTTATCGCGCTCTTCGGCACGATAATCCTCGCCTGGGTGGTTATCGGGTCGCCCGAGATAGGCGGGTTTTCCGGGTTCATCGAGAAGCTGGGCAGTATAGATAAAAAGCATCTGGCCTTAATTATGACCCCTTCCGAAGGCACTCCGGTCAGCGACGGGTTCCTTTCATCGAGCTTTTTTACTTTCCTCGTTTACGTCACCGTCATCTGGTGGTCCTCCCACAACGCGGACGGCGGGGGTTATTTCATACAGAGGATGTGCTCGGCGAAGAACGAGAGGCACTCGGTCGCCGGAACAGCCTGGTTCGCCGTCAACCACTACATAATCCGCTTCTGGCCATGGGTGCTCATCGCGCTCGCCTCTCTGATAATCTATTCAGGGGCGGACGCTGCGAAGGGGGATAACGAGGCCATGTATATTGTCGTTATCAGGGACTTCCTCGGCCCCGGGCTCAAGGGTCTCCTTTTCGTGAGTTTTCTGGCTGCCTTCATGTCGACCCTCTCGACACAGCTCAACTGGGGCGCTTCTTATCTGATGAACGACGTATACAGGCGCTTTCTGAACAAGAAAGCCGGCGAGAAGCACTACATACTGGTATCCAGGCTCTGCACGTTGGTCTTGACCCTGCTGGCAGGGTATTTTGCGCTCCATATTACCAACATAGGTAAGGCCTGGATATTCCTCTGGGCTATGAGCGCGGGCATAGGGCTCGTGCTGGTACTCAGGTGGTTCTGGTGGAGGATAAACGCATGGTCCGAGATATCCGCACTAGCCTCTTCGCTCATTACGATTCTCGTTATAGTGGTCTATACCAGGTCGAAAGGAATACCGCTCGAGCTCAAGCACCAAATATTGGTGATCCCGGTATCTCTGATTATCTGGATCGCCGTGACTTTCATTACACGCCCGGAGCCTGTCGAAACCCTTTCGGATTTCTACAAAAGGGTGCGTCCCTGGGGATGGTGGAAACCCGCGAGCGAACTGAATCCCGGTATCGAAAAGCCCCGTTTCTCTCCGGTTATTATAAATTGGCTCCTCGGCGTCGGCTTTATTCTCCTCGGCATGATGGGCGTCGGTAAAGCGCTCCTGGGCTCGTTCCTGACGGGCGCTCTGATGATAGCCGCCTCCCTCGTATCCGGTTATATCGTTTATTCGAGATTAAAGAAGGAGCTCGCCGGCTGAGGGTGTCCGTATCCGGGCCCGGCTTTAAAAAACTCCGATTTATGTTATAAGTTATATGTAGGCGCGGACAGGAATATATAGATGACTATCAAGATAAAAGTGCTGAAGCATCCGGAGCTTACCTGGTATGAGAAGCTCTATCTCCCGCAAATCATTGGCGGACTGATTATAACGCTCAAGCACCTGATACATTTTAAGCCCATTACCATACAGTACCCGGAAGAGGTCAAGGAGCTTCCGCCCAGGTACAGGGGTATCCATGTGATGCCCGCAGACGATGACGGCGAGATCAGGTGTGTGGCGTGCAAGCTCTGCGAGGTCGCGTGTCCGACGCAGGCTATTTCGATCGTGGCCGAGCCTGCTGACGATTACGGCATCGAGCGGAGGCCGAAGGTCTACAATATAGACTTCATGCGGTGCGTATTTTGCGGATTCTGCGTGGAGGCGTGCCCCTGCGACGCACTAAGGATGGGCATGAAGTACGAGCTCGCTTCATACAACAGGGCAGGTCTCGTGCACACGAAGGAGGTCTTCTTCGACCCGAACGTGAGGAGCTATGCACCCAGAGATAACGCCAATTTCCTTTATGAGATGGGTAAGGGAGAGATTCTCGACAAGCCCGAAGAGGTCGAGAATGTAAAAAAACTCACCGGAACGTACACCTCCTCCCGGTCTTAAACTTTCAGTCCTCCTTATACTATTTTAGAAATCTTCTTTTGAATCCAGCATATGGCGAATGAAACGCCCGAGTAAAGGTAATAAAAGAAGTGCATCGGTATCGCAAGGAGGGTAAATTTGAGCCCCCTCTTCCGGACAAAGAATCCGTATACGTCCCTGTTAAGTATTAGCAGCGCCGCGGCTGTTATTAACATAAATAAAGCGATCCTGGCTATTAAGACTACGCGGAGAACCCCGATCAGGTCTAAAACGAGTATGATCGAGCTTATAAACAATAACCCGGTGAGGGCGGTGCTGACCCTGTCGGTGATGCGGAGGTTCATGTCGCTCGGCATCAGCCTTGTCTCCATTATGAGCTTCGACCACGGCAGGGCGCGGTTGAAAATATCGGTCCTTATAACGGAGAGAATGTCCCAATGCTTCAGGTGCTTAACCTGGATGCTTTTATCGAGAGCTATTCCATAGCCCTTCGCCTTCATTCTGTAACCGAGCTCTATGTCCTCGATGGACGGGGCCGGGTATTTATACCGGTCGAACCCCCCGAGCTCTGAAAATACGCTCCGTCTCACTGCGCCGCATCCGGCCCAGAACGTGCCCGCATCCGCGGATGACCTCTGGTGGACGAAATGGTGGAGGAGGTTCCTGTACTGTGATATGAAATCGGGAGCCCTGGGACTGTCGTCGTACGACCCGAACGCGGCAGAGATATCCGGGCCGCCGATGAAAATGTACGCGAACTGCCCGAGTGTATTCTCGGTCACGACTACGTCTGCGTCGACGAAAAGGAGTATTTCCCCCGCAGCCCTCTTCGCCCCTTCGTTACGCGCCGCTGCCGGACCCGACTGCCGCTCGAGCCCGATAACCGCAACGCCGTAGCCCCTGCATATTTCAGTCGTGTTATCCGTGGACGCGTCGTCGACCACAATGGTCTCATACGATTTGTAGAGGGACTTTCCGAGCGCTCCCAGACATTCCCCGATATAGCCGCTCCCGTTATACACGGGGATGATTACGGAGATGAAAGGATTATCTGAATTCATATCACCCTGCATCGCGTGGGCTTATTGCTCCCGCTTACACCACCTGCCGGCGTGCCGGCGCAGTCGGGCCGTCATTTGCTCGAAGTGGCAAGCTCGTAGTATTCCCCTCTCCGCTCTATCAGCTCCTTTTCTGACCCCGTCTCCGAGACCCTTCCGTCCTTGAGCACTATGAGCTGGTCCGCGTTCTTGATCGTCGAAAGCCTGTGTGCGATTATTACGACCGTCCTGTTCCTGCTGAGCTCGGTGATCGCCTTGTGAATAAGCTCCTCGGTCCTCGTATCGAGAGAGCTAGTCGCTTCGTCGAGGATGAGTATCTCCGGGTTTTTCAATATGGCCCGCGCGATGGATATCCTCTGGCGCTGGCCTCCCGAGAGCCTGATACCCCTCTCTCCGAGGACCGTGTCGTATCCCAGAGGCAGCTCGGATATGAATTCGTCCGCGCCCGCCCTCCTCGCGGCATCCGTGATTACCTCGTCCGACGGCTCGCCGTTGAGGCCGAAGGCGATATTGTTCCTGACCGTGTCGTTGAATATGAACGTATCCTGGCTTACAATGCCGATATTACGGCGGTATGATTCGACCGCCATGTTCCTGAGAGGTTCGCCGTCGATAAAAATATCCCCTTTCTGCGGATCGTAAAACCTCAGCAGAAGGTTGATTATGGTTGATTTCCCCGCTCCGGATTTGCCTACGATAGCGGTCGTTTTACCTTTGGGAATAAAGAAGCCCGCGTCGGTCAAAGCCGCTTTTTCGCCGCTGTTATACGAGAAAGTGACGGACTCGAACCTGATACCCCTCTCAAGGCCCGTATACGGCTTATCCCCGTCCCTGAGGACGGGCTTATTGTCGAGCCTTATGAGTTCGTAAACGGCGTCTAATGCGGGGAGCCTGCCTACGATGATTCCCCTCGCCTGGTTTATCTGTTTTATCACCGGGAGCATGCGCGCGAGTATGTATATGAATGGAAGCATCTGGGTGAGAACGAGCCTGTAGTCCATATCCGAGCTCTTGATAGCTATCAGGAAAAGGATTCCGATTGCCACGACCCCCAAAGCCTCCGTGATGACGTGGACCATGAACGTTGAAAAATTGAGATTCAACTGGTTGGCCGCGTGCCTTTCGATTCGGTTCCTCAGCTTGATTGTCTGTTCTCTTTCTTTCGTGAAAGACTTTATAACCTGGATTCCGGATAGATTCTCGTGAAGTGAAGCTGTAAACTCTCTCCCGCTATCGATCATTTTGAGCCCGTAGAGGGATATCTTTTTGATATATATAGACACCCCGAACGCGATGATTGCCGATAAGACGATCGTAACGGCGGTAAGCTTCCAGGAGAATACGACGAGGAGAGCGAGGAATATGAGGAAGGACATAATGTGGTTAACCATTTCCGTCGTCTTCTTGAATATCTCGTCGGTGATGGCAGTGTTATAGATAATGTTTTCAACGAGGTCGCCTGTCTTTACGTTGTTGTAGAATCCGATACCGACTGCCATGAGCGTATTCACCACGCGTACCCTGAGGTTTTGGATCAGCCTTGCCGTGAGCCAGTATGTGAGGTAATAGAATACGGCCAATACGAGATTCTTTAGTATCAGCGCGAGGACGACCAGGATAAGCGACAGGAGTATCTGTTTCTCAATCGGATAACCGGAGAAGATTTTTATGAGCGATTGGAGGACTTCCGGGAGCTGGCTGTAATTCGTTATTTGCTGGATTCCGCCCAGGAGCGGGACCAGCAACCCTATGGAAATACCGTCGAATATGGCCGCAAATAATGACAACACGAATAGAAGTGCGATGTATTTTTTATAGGGGCTCAGTAAATCGAGCACGAATTTTCTTTTGAGCTTTCTTTCGTCAGTCAACTCTTCATACCCTGCCTCTGGATGTCTTTACTCCGGTGGAATGATATTTTACTCGAATTCCTTACAGTTGTAACAGTCTTCGGGGGGTTAACGGCAGTCGGGCTCCGGCGGACGGCCTGTGACGGGCCGTTAATGTCTTTGCCTCAGAAGAACGATTCGGTTGTATATCCAGCCTATCAGGGCGCCGCCTATCGTACCCACGGCGAATCCGTATATAAACCCGATAATGCTTCCCGGAAACGATACCCTGTAACCGATAAAGAACTGACTCAGGAGCTCCAGGTGAGGGCCCAGCACATACTGTCCCGAAGGGCCCGGCTGAGGTCCTTTCAGCACAAGCCAGTTCGTGGCTATGAAAATTATGAGCCCGATAACGATGCCGAGTATTAACCCAAGCACCTTCGCGTTCAGTATTACCACTGCCCGAAGGAGCTTCTCTTCTTCTCTATCTCTGTTCATAATTCAGGCAGTTAAATATAATCGATAAAATTCTTAAAAGTCGAGAGCTCTCTCTCCTTGCTTATCCTGAAGATATATATACCCGTCAGGAAGTTTCTTAAGTATGCGAACAGCCACCCGAAAATGAACCCCCATAAGAAGGAATAACCGAACCCGATGAGCGCGCCCTTTAGCGTTACCGAGTACCCGGCGAAGTATTGACCGAGGAGGCTGAGGGTGGGGCCCACGACATGCCCTCCCTTTAATATCAGTATGAGCGTGGCGAGGAAAACCGCAAGGCCGGAAACCGTGCCCAGGGAAACTGCGAATGCGAGCTTATCCATGCGCGCAAAGGCTTTTATAATCGCCTCGTCCAATGCCGAAGCCCTTCCCGTGACCACTTGTTCAGGCACAATAGGCTGTGTCCCGGCGAGGTCTCGAAAGCCGTAAACGTCTTCCTCACCGGTCTCTGCGGCCTCCTCGTGGTATTCCTGATCGGCGTTTACCTTCCAAAGGTCGTAGTCGGCCCCGAGTATATTCTTCGCGGCGAGCATTGCGGTCAGCATGGAATGGTCCTGATTGTTGTATTTATGCATACCGTTACGGCCCACAAGCTGTAAATTGCTTATACCCCCCAGGTACTCGCGTATGATTCTCAAGGACTCGCGGTAGCCCGAGTCGTAAACGGGATAGGCTTTCGGCATCCTGACAACCGAGCCGTCCTCGACGAGCGACGTGTTCACGAGGTTCATCTTTTCGAGCTCCTTCTTCCCGAACTCTATAAGCTCCGGGTCGCTCATCGACCACAGTCCGTCGCCTTCAAAACAGAAGTACTCGAGCCCGAGACACGTTTTTCCCGGGTCGGGCACCATGTCCCCGCTCCAGTTCTTGAAGTTCTGGATCCTCCCCAGCTTTACCCCGGGTTCGTGAATATATATCCAGTTATCGGGAAAAACGTCCGGCTGGTCGATAACGAGAGATACTGTAAGGAAATCCCTGTAATTAAGGCAGGCGGCGGCCTCGAGGACTTCCCCGGGCGGCGCGGGATCGAGCTTCTGAATGAGCTCCCTTATAGGCATCGTGCTTATGAAGTCCGTGCCGTGCACGAAATCGACCGCTCCGGCTCCGCTAACCTCGATCCTGTCCACTCTGCCCCTTTCGACGTAGATTTTTTTCACGTCCGAGTTTAGTAATAATTCGTTTCCGTCCCGTGTGATTTTATCGGCTACGGCCTCCCACATCATGCCGGGCCCGAGTCTCGGATAATCGAAGCTGTCTATCAGGGTTTTGATGGTCTCTTTCTTCTCGGGACCGTTATCCTTGAGAAGGGCGTTTTTCAGGGCCTGCATGAGGGAGAGGCCCTTTATCCTCTGTGCTGCCCATTCGGCGCTTATCTCGCTGCAGGGTATCCCCCATACCTTTTCAGTATAGGTCTTGAAAAAGAGATCGTAGAGACGGCTTCCGAACCGGTTCGAGACCCATTTATCGAACGTATCCTCAGGCAGCTCCGGGGAAAGCTGTGATTTCACGTAGCTCGCCGCGATAAGGATGCTGTTCCAGACGCCCAGGCCGAAGAGTGCGTTAGTCACGCGGAACGGGTAATAAAAAAACCTGTTATTGTAGTAGATCCGCGAGAGTCTTTGTCTTTTGAGAAAATCCTGCCCCAGCACCTCCCGCCACATGTCCTCCACGGCCCGCACCTTGGTAAAAAAGCGGTGCCCCCCTATGTCGAAGCGGTAGCCCCGGTAATTGACCGTTCTGGCCAGCCCTCCGACGACGTCGTCTTTCTCGATTACGGTTGATTTTATCCCGGCCTTGGAAAGCTCGTATGCGGCCGTGAGCCCCGCGGGGCCGGCTCCTATTATCACTGCCTTTTTATCGTTATTTCTGTCTTCAGTGTCGAGGTTGCGGTTCATATTATTATCATATCGAAACGACCGGTATTACCACAGGAACTCGGCCCCCGGTCCGAAGCCCCCCGTCCGGGCAAATGCGGCTCAATCCGACGGGGATTGACTGCTTTTCAGCCTGCTGTGCCAGGGGGTAAGTCTCAGCGCCCCCGAGATAGACGATTTAAGCTGGCTCCGCTCGGTCACGAGGTGGATGCCCCCCCTTTTCGAGAAGAACTCTGAAGTCATCGTGTTAGGGTCCACCCCTCTTCCGCCGCTAGTCAGCTTTACGACCCTGTCGCCTGCAAATGCGATAGTTGCCTTCTTCTCGGCGATTATGAAATCCCCCTGAACTGCATAGCTCGCAAGCGCGCCGCCTGTAGTCGGGTGGCCGAGAACGGATATAAAAGGCAGGCCCGCTTCCTTCAATTTCAGGATAGCCGAGATCGTCTTCGCCATCTGATAAAGGGCGACGGTCCCCTCCTGCATCCTGGCCCCTCCCGAAGCGGTTACGCAAATCAGAGGCAGGTTCTCCCTTATTGCGTAATCTGCTATCAGCTTCATCTTCTCGCCGAAGACAGCCCCCATCGAGCCGCCCATGAACCTGAATTCGCTTACGGCGACCGCGACAGGCAGCTCGAATATCTCACCGTACCCGACTACGAGAGAGTCCTTCGACTCGATACGGCCGGCGTTCTTCCTGCGCGTATCGCTGTAGTCGTGGAAGCTGAACCTCAAATCGATATCGTCGACGCTTAAATCCGAATGGAGCTCGTGGAAGGAGTCGCTGTTGAGGAGCAGGTCGAGGTAGTCATGAGACCCTATAGGGTTCGGCTTCTCGCAATATGGGCATGCGTAGTAGTTCTTCTGGAATTCCTCTTTGGCGAAGTGCTTGCGGCATCCCGCCCGCACGATCTTTCCGTCCTGGTCCTTTTCGTCGTTGCAGAAGTGGGGCTCGGCCCCGTAGAGCGCGATCTGCATATGGGAGACCTCCGGAGTCGTGGTCCGGGAAAAAGAATAGTGAGGGAGCCAGCTCTTGATTCTCTTCGTAATGGCGTGGTAGGTGTGCTCCCGCTTTTCCACCTCACCGCACTCCTCGATCCTTTTCACGAGGTCGTTGTGCAGGTACCTCATATCGGACTTCTCCAGCTCATCCGTCCCTGCCAGCAGCATTTTCTCGATATTTATCAGCACCTTCCTTTTGTAGTCCGAGCTGTCGAGCGCAGGCTCCTTAATGACTTTATCCACGATACCGTATTTCACCATGAAATCGGAGGTCGGCTGCAGCACCTCGAGAGCCTCTTCGATCTTATCGGCGCTCCTGAAAAGGATTGCCGAGCAGCCTTCTGCGGTTATTACCGAGTATTCGGCGCGGGATAGCATATATCTCTTATGCGCGAGCTGTAAAGCTATTGCGCCACCGCTGCCACCGCTGCCAATGACCGTGGATATCGATTTGGTCCCGAGGGAGATCATCTTGGCCTGGCAGTTGGATATGAGCCACGATTGCAGCTTACCGGCTGAGTATTCGAACGGGTCCCCGCCTATAGTATCTATATAAGTATGGAGCATGAGGCCGTTCTCCTCCGCATAACTCATCATATTATACGAAAGCGCATAACCGTCCGCTTTCACGAGACCGTAATTGAGTCTCGCCCTCTCTGGGTCGCCCGACGGCATTTGCTGGGCTATAACAGCGACACGTTTATTCGTCTTGTTCAGCACCGCGGTGCCGACGATGACGGCGGGGTCGTCCACGATCTCCATTACCGTCCCGGAGGGCGCCGTTATCTGCATGGGAAAATCCGGGATCTCGTAATAAGGCACGAAATCTCTATAGACGTAATCGATTATGTCTTTCGACTTTACCTTGTTATACGACCTCGATTGCTCGTGTATCGATGTCAGTTTGGAAGGACGGCTCATTTATCTCGTTCTCCGTGGATACTGAAACAATTTACCTGTTATCGCGCTCAAAAGGGAGATATTATAACCATAGACAATCCGGTTGGATATAAGTCGTACCGGAATCCATAAACCACCTCGAAGCCATGGCTTGAGCGCGATAGGTGTCCCTTGGGACCGGACACGGCGTCAAGAAACGGCCGGCAGCACCTTTTCCACGAACAGCTTCATGGACCTCACTGCTTCTTCGTGACTTATGCCGGGGAATTTAAAACGGCAGATAAGGTTATTCACAGGCAGCTCATCCAGGTAACGCTTGATCGTCTCGATGCATTCTTCGGGCGTGCCGATTATCGATTGCTCTCTCGCTATATCGTAGAGGATCGGGTCGTTCGGGTCGGAAAGCAGGTTCCCCACGCGGTCCACCATGGAGCCCCAGGACGCGTACCCCTTGGCCGTATAGGTGACGTTTTCTTTTATTTTTTCCCATATTTTATCGCTCTTCTGATCGGAGATGTAGATTTCCCTGACCAGGGGCTTTTCAAAATCATCGGGATCCCTGCCGTACTCTTTGAGAAGCGAGCTATGCATATCGAAAAGATATTTCACGATAGGTATTATGCCTATCGCGGGAACAAAAAGGGGCGCCCCGATCCTGGCCGCCCTCCTGATCGCGGGCTCCGTAAATGCCCCTATCCAGATGGGTATCGGTTTCTGTACGGGCTTGGGCGTGACGCTGACGTCTTGGAGCTTATAGTATTTTCCGTCGAAGCTGAACGGCTCCTCGCCCCAGCTCTTGTTCAATATCTCGATGCTCTCCTCCATCCGCCCCCTCCTTTCGCTGAGCGATCTCCCGAATCCCCCGAATTCCTCCGGGCGGTAGCCGAGCCCTATGCCGAGTATCAGCCTTCCCCCGGAAATGAGGTCGACGACTGCGGCGTCCTCCGCAACACGCACCGGGTTGTGGAGCGGCATGAGAAGGACGCCTGTTCCTATGCGTACGCTCTTAGTCCTGGCAGCGATGGCAGCGGCGGTGACGAGGAGTGACGGACAGTAGCCGTCCTTTAGAAAATGGTGCTCCGTCAGCCATGCCGAATCGAATCCCATCTGGTCGGCCATGCTTATTTCGTCGAGCATCTCGGCATATAGCTCCTTGTGGACTCTCGGGCTGAACGGGGGTGACTGAAGGCTGTAGTAACCTACTCCGAATTTCATGATAGAACCTCCCTATGTATTTCGCAGAATGAATTTATATCTTCCCGCAGGTACGCGCGGTCGGATTATTATAACCTGAAAGGTTTCGTGTTGGTAAGATTTACAAAGAAAAAGGCCGGATTAACACACTGTCACATCCGGCCCCGTAGTTTTATGTTTTATTCTTAGGCGTTGAAGGACTGCCCGCAGCCGCAGGAACCCTTCGCGTTCGGATTATTGATCGAAAACCCGGTACCGTTGAGACCGTCCTTATAATCGAGCACCGAGCCTTCCAGGTAGGGTAAGCTCAACTCGTCGATTGCGACTTTGACGCCGCCGTTTTCGAACAGTTTATCGGAATCCCCGGTCTCGTCGTCGAAACCCATCTCATATGAAAAACCGGAGCAGCCGCCAGGCACTACCCTGACCCTCAAAACGGCGTTAGGGATATTCTCTTCCGATAACAGCTTCTTTATCTCTTCAGCAGCTTTTTCAGTTACGCTAAACATTAATAACCGCCTCCCTTTTTAAATTGAAACCTACTCGTTATTAGTATATGCATTGATAAACAATATGGCAATTCCCAATATAAAGACCGCGGAGTTGATTATCGCCGAGCGGGCGTGCAGCTTTCTGAATTTATCCTGCGATGCCGAATAGTTAGGCGATTCCTCGGTAAGGCTTCTCATCTCCGCCCTAGCCTCGACCGCCTTGGGCCTCAGTACCTCCCCCGCGTAAACGGCAAGCCCGAGCATGATTAACAGGGCGCCCAGCCTGAGTCCGAACAATATCCCTCCCTTATGCCCGTAAAGTAACCGGAGGAGTATTGTGGCGATGACGGCGGCCCCCCCGCATATATATGCGACGAGGTAGTATTTCGGGAAAATGTCCGATACGACATTTCCGGCAGTTTCCCTCGGGAGCACCTTGAAAATGCTAGGGGCGGCGAAGAACGAAAAGAAGAATATGCTCCCTATCCAGAAACACACCGACAGAATATATATAAATTTAATCGCCGTCTGCATCGTTATTTAAGGCTGCAGTTATGCATTGTTACCTTGCACTGCTCTTCCTCGCTGTCGCTCTCCGAGAACGATCCAGTCATCGATTTATAAGTGCCGGTGATGCTGAGACTGCTACCCCGGGGCGTATTTTCGAGGGTGCTTACCAAAGCCGGCGGGTTGCAGTAACATTCGAGTATAGGCCCGTGCTTCGTAACGATTTCCATGGTAAAACTCCCTTCGGGGAATCCCGCGCACATTAAAGGAATCTTCCTCACGCCCGAGACCTCGACCGTGGTTTTCACCGTCTTGTCGTGATACATCTCGTCCGCCGACATCGGGTAGTCGAGATACAGCTCGCAAATCTGGTCGAGAGAGACTGTCTTCGCCTCCCCTCCGTTCTGAGCGAAAGAGGCCCTCCCGCCGGCGGCTGTTAAGCAAATTATCAGTAAAAGAACCTGTAATAAGGCCGTATTTTTATAGCTCATCATAACCCCTCTACTATTTTAATTTATTCCCCTGTCGCCGCACATAATTATAACACGCGCCCTGAGGATTATAATAAAGCTCACGCGATTCACCTGTAAGCCGCTCTCGGGGCTGGTATCACTTACTATTTCACTTGATATGGATTAGCCTTGAGGTATAGTGTCAATTCAATGAAAAAAGATACGTATCTTATTATAGACACGAGCGAGGATAACGCCGATCTTTATTACAGGACCGGCTTTTTCGTTCCCGACCCGGTCATTTATATAGAGCATCAGGGGAAGAAAATACTCATGCTGAGCGACCTCGAAATAGACAGGGGCAGGAAAGAAGCTACAGTCGATCGGGTACTTTCTTTGACCGAATACCAGAAAAGATTACTTGCGCAAAAGGTTAAGAAATTGAAGCTCCTTGACGTCGCGGATCTGGTCCTCAGGGATCTGAAAATCAAAAAGGTCGTTGTCCCAGGGAGATTCTCGGTAAAGTACGCGGACGGGCTCAGGAAAAGGGGGTACGCCGTCGTACCGAGAGACGAGGAGCCGTTTTTCGAGGGAAGACTCAGGAAGACGCCCCGGGAAATCGGGATGATAAAGGACTCCATGAAAGAAACGGTAAGGGCCATGGACCTGGCGGTAAAAATGATCGCCTCATCCGAGATTCGTAAGAACAGGCTCTATTTAAAGGGCGGCCTCCTCACTTCCGAGAGGGTGAAGGGAGAGATAAACGCCGAGCTCTCGAGGAAGGGTTTAACGGCCTCGCATACGATCGTGGCGTGCGGGGTGCATTCGTCAATGCCCCATCACGGGGGCGAAGGCCCGATCTACGCCGACAAGCCCGTCGTCATAGATATATTCCCGAGGTCGCAGGCGAGCGGCTACTTCGGCGATATGACGAGGACCGTCGTCAGGGGCGAGCCCTCGCCCTTGCTCGTAAAGATGTACGACACCGTGCTCAGGGGCCAGAAGCTCGCGATAGGGATGGTTAAAGCCGGCGTCAGGGTTAAAGACATCCACTCGGCAGTGGTGGACTATTTCAGAAGCCGGGGGTTCGAGACTACACTGATCGACGGAAAGATGCAGGGGTTTATACATTCGACGGGGCACGGCTTGGGGCTTGAAATTCACGAGCCGCCCCGGATCAGTCTCGGTGAAGAGGTTCTCGAGACGGGGAACGTGGTAACTGTGGAGCCGGGACTTTATTACGAGAAAACCGGAGGCGTCAGGATCGAAGACGTCGTGGTCGTCGAGAAGAACGGCTGCACTAACCTGACCAGATATCCGAAGAAGCTGTTAGCGAAGATATGACATTCCACCCGCAACCGCGAATCAGAGACTATTCCCACCACACCTCGAACCTGCATACGTCCGAGTTCTTGTAACGGCAGCCTGTCTGAACGATTTCCGCGGATTTGGCCCCCGCCATCGTCAGTCCCATTTTGAACCATTCCGGGACCGCGAAATTACAGACGGCAACGCCGGACGCGCTGTTTTCATCCGCTATTTCGTCGAGGTAGAGCACCGAATATTTTTTCTCCAGATCGAGCAGCTCCAGCTCCATAATACCGCTGTCGAAATACCTGCTCCACAGTGACGGTGCGCTCTTCAGTATCACAGGCGGCTTTTTTAAATTCACCAGGGAGTCCAGCATCGGGCCCAGGTCCTTTTTGGCTACGTATTCGGCAACCGGTATGACCGATAAGAAGTCCCCGTTTCCGTGCACCATGTCGTAGGTATTAAGAAGTCGGTTGAGCAGCGGGGCGGGGTACCATTCCGTATGTATCAGATCGCTTTCCAGTATCTCCGTGTCAGAGCCGGGTAGATTGCTTATAACCTTCCTCCACACGTCCTCGCCGTGCGAATTAATAATATATTCTTTCGCATTGAATAGAATCGAGCCTTTCGCGTTACCCTTTCTTTCGATCATATTAAGTTCACGGTGATGATAAATAATACTCATTATGTATGCTCATTAGGTAGTTTTATTTTAATAATATCGCCGATCGTTAATTATTTCACTTTCCATTATGTACGATAAAGGAGAGATTATGAAGAAGTCTTTTGAGGACTTGGTAAATTTATCGATTCACCTGCGGAGCCCCGAGGGCTGCCCCTGGGACAGGGAGCAGACGCTCGACACATTGAAATCATACATAATCGAGGAAGCTTATGAAGTCGTCCAGGCGATCGAATCCGGGGACAGGGACGAGCTGATAGAAGAGCTCGGCGACCTTTTATACGAGGTGCTTTTCGCGTCCCAGATCGCCGAGGACAGTGCGGGTTTCGGTATAGACGACGTTATCGACATGCTCCATAACAAGCTCGTGAGGAGGCACCCCCACGTGTTCGGCGAGGAGAAGGCCGCTAACGCCGAAGAGGCCGTGAAGAGATGGCATTCCCAGAAGCTCAAGGAGAAGTCGAGGAAGAGGAGGCTCCTCCACATCCCCCGCACTATGCCTTCCCTTCTCAGGGCGCAGAGGGTCGGCGAGAAGGCGTCTCAGGTCGGATTTGACTGGAGCGGTGCCGACGAAGTGATAGCCAAGGTGAGAGAGGAGCTCTCGGAGCTCGAGGTAGAAATGAAAAATGGGGATACAGCGGCAATCGAGAAAGAGTGGGGGGACCTCGTTTTTTCTCTCGTCAACCTCGGGAGGCATCTGAAGATAGACGCGGAGGGCGCCGCCCATAAGGCGATCGACGGCTTCATCGAGAGATTCGGAAGGATAGAAGACAAAGCCGAATCGCGCGGCAAAGAGCTATCCGAGTTATCGCTTGCCGAAATGGACGAGCTCTGGGAGGAAGTTAAGAAAGAGAATAACCGGTAGGTTGCTGGTAAAAGTTATTCGCGGAAAGAGTTGTGTTATGTGCCGGAAATTAAACTCGGGAATTACAGGCTTTCTCTCCCCACCAGCATCCCGAGGAGCTTCCACCCTTCGGATATGAATACTGGAGAAGTACTCGCCGATTTCTCGGTATAAACGTAGGAGGCATTTTTTATGCTCTCGTCTTCCGAGCTGTATATTGCGAAGGGCACAGGCTCGTTCACGTGCGTCCTGAGATCGATGGGCGTAGGGTGGTCCGACATGACGAGTATCTTATAGTCCCCGAACCTCTTTATCCCTTCGAGCACACGTCCCACTACGCGCCCGTCGAAGTCCTCTATCGCCTGAATCTTGAGCTCCGCCTTCCCGACGTGACCAGTCTCGTCGGTGGATTCTATGTGTATCATTGTGAGATCGACATCTTCCAAAGAGTCGAGAGCGTAATCTACCTTGCCCTCGTAGTTCGTATCGAGATATCCGGTTGCCCCGGGAACGTCTATCACTTCGAGCTTCGCGTAATGCCCGATCCCCTTTACAAGGTCGACTGCCGAAATGACGGAGCCGGTGAGACCGTAGAGCTCCTCGAAGGACGGCATATCGGGCGCCACCCCCTGTCCCCAGAGCCATATGCTCGTAGCCGGGTTCTTCCCCTCGGCGATCCTCTTTTTGTTTACCGGATGGTCTTTCAGAATCTCCCTCGACCGCTCTATCAATTCGTTAAGTTTTTCAGTCCCCGGTCCCGACGGTATGAAGGCGTCTATTACTCTGCCCGATATATCGTGTGGGGGCGTCGTATGGATGTCAGCATTCCCGCCCGCCCATACCAGTAGGTGCCTGTAGCTCACACCCGGAAAGAAAGTCAAATTTTTTTCATCCAGTTCTTTTTTCAGGTCGAGTATTATCGCGCGCGCCTCTTCCGTGGTGATGTGACCCGAGCTGTAGTCCTCCATTATCAAGCCGCCGTTTTGCGGGGCAAGGGTGACGAGGTTGCATCTGAGCGTAACGTCACCGTCTTTGAGGGGGACGCCTATGCTCGCCGCTTCGAGAGGGGACCTGCCGGTGTAATATAGGTTCGGGTTATATCCGAGGACGGTCAGGTTGCCGACGTCGCTTCCGGGAGGAAGGTTGTCGGGGATGGTCTTCACCATGCCGAATTTTATCGCGGATTTTGCAATTCTATCGAGATTCGGGGTGTTCGCGGCTTCGAGCGGCGTCTTTCCGCCGAGCTCCGGCAGAGGGTGGTCCGGCATCCCGTCGCCCTGCAGTATCACGTATTTCATGAGGATATGATGTTAAATGCTTTTCGGGAAGAATCAAGAAGTTTGCTTATGCTTCAATATGAGGGATTTAAAATGTAAGTGTTGCATATAATCTTGTTAGTTGACAAATCTGATCTAAGTTATTATTTAGTGTGTTGATGTTTTTCTAACCATTTCTTATTCCATGCTATTCTATAGTTCCCTTTCATCTCAATTGTTGACCCGTAAATATCGGGCGCTTTTATTCTTTTTATCTTTTTGATTTCAATTGTCCCAACTAAATCTTCACCAAGGCCGTAATTAATCAATTTTCTTTTACGGTAGTCTTTAATAAATACAGACATTCTTGCATAACCTAAGGGTAGAAATTTTGCGCTGTTTTTAAATGTAGCGTTTCGAGTTTCTACTTTAAATGATTCCTTGATAATATGTCTACAGGAATTACGTACATTCCTCTGAATCGTGTCGTCATCATCGCATTGTAGTACTATCGAACCTCTTAAGACAGAACGCCAACCATTACGATGTATTTGAACGTTTCGAACAGCAAATGATACATCACCTCGTTTAGTTTTTAATTCTTGTATGGTTAATGGCCAATAAATTCTAAAACTATGAATCAGAGTATCAATCCAACCTAGCCAGCTAGGCAGTTTTATATACGGTGCATAGAAAACAAGGTTGTTTTCGAGGGCGGGTAAATAATCATCGATGCTTTTAGTTTCACTATTTCTAATTCCATATAACTTCTTCCCATTAAATCCCGCCCATCCGGGCAATGCTATATTAGATACAATGTGCAAAAAATATCTATCATAGCCGGGAGAAAAAAACTCAGATAGTATCCCCGTTACAAAGGAGGAGAAGAATACTTTTGCATAATCTCTTGTATGAGCTCTCGCATAAATTATAAGCTGAGGATTGGTATCAAACTCTGAAATTAGAGACCCTTCAATATGCCACCATGGTGTATCTGCTTCCGCTTGCAGCTCCTCAATCATTAGTTGTTGGGGTGTTTTTATACCATTGTTCAAATTTTGAATGTAAAAGAGCTTAATTGCTAGTGCAACGCCATTGCAATAATCTAGCGTTCTATCAACGAGTTCAATTATTTCATTAAGTCCTAGATCTTGTGTATTACCCTTCTTATCTTTATATTGAATTCTTCGTTGGTGGTAAGTTATTCCACCGTGAGCGATACCATTTCTTATAGTATTGTTACATGGTTTCGTAAGACTATATCTATTCGATCTCTTTATTTCTTCAACACAGTTATAGACATCAAGACCTTCATTGGATTTCCCACGCGTTGATCGTAATGTTGCTGCTAACAAGTACAAAAATTGGGAATAGACACCTTCAATCAACTTGAGGTAGGTAGGATGCAGGGTAACATCACAGAATCTTACTAAATCATATTCGTTCATCTCCAACAAAGAATCGTGCCATGGATACTGATTTAGTTCGGAGAGAAGATAAAGAGCATTGCTTATTTCTTTGTGATGTTCATCAAGTAAACTGACTAATTGTTCTTGATGTTGTTCCCACTCGGTTGAGAGGAATAAAAAATATTCATTTTTGGCTTCTTGTGAGTGGAATTTTGCTGGAATATTGTCTAAATATTTGTACAAAGAGAGATAGTAACTATGCCCGCAAATTTTCGTTTCTGGAAACTTTGATTCAATTTTCTTTCTTCTATTCTCGTTTAGCTTTGCTGTTAAGGGATTTTTCCAAATGCCATTGATACCAATCATTGTCTGCTCATATTAATTTCGTTTGGTGTATCAATTAAAATGATAAGTGTAGGTTGGAATTTTATTTAAATATACCGATGTGTTTCAGCTTAAAGAAATCCTTTTCATCTTCAGCACCTGCTTCTCCGCATGATAGGAGCTTCTGACGAGGGGGCCCGACTCGACGTGCGGTATGCCGATGATGCTCTCGCCGTAGGTCTTAAGGGATTCGAACTCCATCGGGTGGTAGAACTTCGATACGGGCAGGTGCTCGTTCGTGGGCTGGAGATACTGGCCGATGGTTACTATATCGCACCCGGCTTTCTTCAAGTCCCCGAGCGTCTCTATCACTTCGTCCATCTCTTCGCCGAGGCCGACCATGATGCCCGATTTTGTGAGCATGCCTTCGTGCCCGAGCTCCTTCCCCTCTGCGAGCACCTTTAGCGACCACTCGTAGTTCGCCTGGGGCCTTACTGATCTTCTTCCTCCGGCGGGAGTGGGCTGCGGGTAACGGTATAGTCTCGGCACGGTTTCGATGTTGTGATTCAAAACGTCGGGGCCGGCACTTAAAATCTCGCCGAGCGCATTCGAGTCCCCCTTGAAATCGGGAATGAGTACCTCTATCTTAACGGACGGGTTCTCCGCCCTCACCCCCCTGATGGTCTCGGCGAAAATGCGGGCGCTCTCGTAGTTCTTATCGTCCCTGTTGACGGACGTGATCACTATGTGTGTTATGTAAGCGTTATTCAGGGTGAGGTCTTTCACGGCCTCCGCCACCCTCCGCGGCTCGTTCCAATCGAGCTCCCCGCCCCGCCCCGTTTTCACGTGGCAGAAGCCGCAGCTCCTTGTGCACGTATCCCCCAGGATCATGAACGTGAGAGTCCCCGCGCCCCAGCATTCCCCTATGTTGGGACACCTGGCCTCCTCGCATACCGTATGGAGGTTGAGCGTCCTCATCAGGTTTTTAAGATGAGTGTAATTGGGGCCCTTGGGGAGCTGAGCCTTTATCCACTCCGGTTTTCCTCTGTTCCTCATATTAGTAAGTTAAGTTCCCTAGTGACCACGGGCGCCCGTGCCGCACACAGGCCCGGTCAGCTGCCGTGAGACGAGCTGTCTATCGCGGAAGGCGGGGTAAAAGGAGAAGAGTCCGGCTTCTTCAGCTTTTCTTCCCTCTGTCTATCCTCTATGAGCTCTCTGTTCCTCGCTTCGAGCTCCCTGATGCGCCTCGATTTCTCTTTCGATTCCGCGCTCGAGCTTATTGACTGCATCACGCCGAAAATAACCGCTACCACGGCTCCCGCCGCGAACGCAGCCAGGATTATTACGACGTTCTTCGTTATATAGGGCCCGATGACAACGCTCTTTAAGTCGAGCTTGAGCTCGAATTCGTACGTAAACATATCGATGTTCTGGGTATATAGGATAGCGAAAAAAAGTATTATCAATATTATGAACAGGACTTTTATATATCTCATATCATCACCTCTCTAATGATTTTAAATGCTTTCTTAGCGTCTCGTATGTCTCTTCGAGGTATTCGGGCATCACCCTGACGTCTCCGATAACGGGCATGAAATTATTGTCTCCGCTCCACCTCGGCACGATGTGAAAATGGAGATGGTCGTCAATGCCGGCCCCGCCCGTCTTGCCGAGGTTCATGCCGATATTAAACCCCTCCGGTTTTATGACTTGAAGTATGTCGAGGCATTTGGCGGTGAGGTCCATCAATTCGAGCCTTTCTTCCTGTGTGAGGTCCGAGAAATTATTCGTGTGTTTGTATGGGACTGTCATAAGGTGTCCGTTCGAATAGGGGTAACGGTTCATTATAATGAAGCTAGTCTCACCAGTATATAATATGAGATTATCTTTGTCATTCCCTTCTTTGGGTTTTTTACAAAATATACAACCCTCTTCCTTATCCCCGGTTATATATTTGAGCCTCCAGGGCGCCCAGAGCACTTTCATAATCAGTTAATTATATCGACCAGATAGAAAAGTCCAAAGCTGTATTTGGGGGGCATGCCGGTAAGCACCGGTATATCCAGTTTGGTTTCCAGGAGCTCCAGGAACTGGGATTTCTTTTTCGGATAGTAGACGAGGCCCGGCTTTCCTTTTATCCCCGCCATATTCGCCGCGAGATCGATGGCGTCGTTTATCGTGCCTGTCTCGTCTATGAGCTTCAGTTCCTTAGCCTGCTCCCCCGTGAAAATCTTTCCGTCTGCGACTTTATCGACTTCCGCCGCCCCTAGTCCCCTCGACTCTGCAACCGCCGACTTGAACTGGGAGTAGACGTTGTCTATGAGCCCCTGCATATATTCCCTGTCTTCGGGGGTCATTTCCCTGAACGGGGAGCCGACGTCTTTATATTTTCCGCTCTTCATCACTTCGACGTCCACCTTGGCCCACTCGAGGAGCTTTTCATAGCTCATAAACTCCGCGACCACGCCTATGCTGCCTGTAATCGCCCCCGGGTTTGCGAATATCTTCTCCGCGGCGCACGCGATGTAATAACCCCCCGAAGCGCCGACGTTTCCTATGCTCGCAATGACCGGCATATCCTTTCTCAGCTTTTTGAGCTCGGTGTAAATTTCCTGCGAAGGCCCCACAGCTCCGCCGGGGGATTCGATCCTGACAACGACCGCTTTTACATTTTTATCTTCTTTTATCTTGGTTATGCTGTCTATGTACGACTGGTCGTCGAGGATTATGTCTTCGACCTTGAGCACCGCGACCTTATCCCCGGTCGAGAATCCGTCGCCGCCCGATATGAGAAAACCGCACCCGATCCCCGCAATGAAGGTGAAAAAGAGGAGCACGAGCACGCCCGTTACGACGAATACGTTCCGCACCCTCAGATAACCTCGTCGTTATTTATTTGCTTCAACTTTTCCCTGAGCACGTCTCCCAGCTTAGCCGTCGGCTCCCCTTGAGACGATATGAAATTCGAGACACTTTCCTTGTCCTGCCAGTCGTCATATTTTCTTTTGCTGAGGTTCACCTGACGCATCCTCTTGTCGAACCCGGTCACCTGGGCTGTTATTTCGTCCCCCACTCTGAAGCTTTTGGTTGCGTCCCTCTGCCCCTTTTCCTGGCTGAGCTCGCTGGCTCTGATGTATCCCTCTATCCCTTCCTCGAGCTCGACCACTATACCGCTGTCTTTAATATCCTTGACTTTCCCGGTTACGGACGAACGGCCGGTCTTATACTTTTTCTGCACTTCTTCCCAGGGGTCGGCGGCAAGCTGTTTCAGCCCGAGTCCGATCCTCTGATTCTTGTCGTCGACATTCAGTACGACGACGTCGATCTCGCTCCCCCTTTCGAAGGATTCCTCCGGATTTACCCTGCCTTTCCAGGAAATGTTGTCTGGTCTTACGAGTCCGACGATATTCTCGCCGACTTCTACGAATAAACCCTTGTCGGTAACGTTCTTGATTACGCCCTTTATCCTCGAGCCCGGCGGGTTATCCTCCTTGAAAAGCTGCCACGGGCTCGGCTCTATCTGTTTCAGGCTGAGAGAAATCCGCCTGTTCACGCTGTCCACGTCGAGGACGACCGCTTCCACGGGGCTTCCGGCCTGCACGATCTCTTTCGGGTGGCGGAATCTTTTCGTCCATGTGATCTCGGAAATATGTACGAGACCCTCGATGCCGGGTTCAAGCTCCACAAAAACCCCGAAATCCGTTATCGATACCGCTTTTCCTTTGATCTGGGATCCCGGCTTGTATTTTTCTTTCACCGATGTCCAGGGGTCCGGTGTCGTATCCTTGAGGCTCAGGGTTATCTTGCCCCCTTCCTCTATCTTGAGAACAACTGTTTTTATTATCTGGTCTCTGGAGAGGACATCGCCCGGGTGCGCGACTCTGCCCCAGGTAAGCTCGCTTACCGGAATGAAGCCCTCGATGCCGCCCAGGTCTACGAATACGCCCTGGTTTATGATATTGACGACCTTTCCCGACATCTCTTTGCCGGCCTCTATCCTGGAAAGGGTTTCTTTTCTGAGGACTTCTCTTTCCTCCTCGAGATAGACCCTTCTCGACAGCACGATGTCGTTTCCTGCGAGCTTTATAATCCTGGCCTCGATCGTTTCGCCGACAAGGCTGTCTAAATCCTGCCTGGGCGATAAATCGATTTGCGATCCGGGTATAAAGGCCCGTATCTCGATCTTTTCCCCTATATCGGCAATGACTCCGCCCTTGACCTTCTGCGTGACCCTCGCTTTTACGAGCTCACCCTTATCGAAGCATTCCTGTATTCTCTTGCTTTCCTTAATCTGCTCGGCCTTTATTCTCGATAGTCTCGGCAGACCCTCGTTTGCCCAGTTGTCGAACATGACCTCTACTTCTTCGCCGATATTTACGTCCGGCACCCCGCTTTTGTTGTAAAATTCCTGTATGGGAACGACTCCCTCCGATTTCGAGCCGAAATCTATAAAGACATCATCCTGATCTATGCGGACGACGAGCCCCTTAAAGGTTTTCCCCTTGTCCGGCACATTCATGCTCTCATCAACTAATTCCGCGAAATCTTTCTCTTCTGCCATAGACCTTCCTTTATTTTCCCGTATATCTATTAAAATTAACTGTCTGATTTCATTTTGGGAAGTAGAATTAGGTAGCGTTAAAACTTTTACTAACCTTGAACTTCGTTGATTATCCTGTCTGTAACTTCATCAGACGATAGATTTGCCGTATCTATTATGACCGCATTAATTGCGGGATGCAAGGGAGATTCCGAGCGCTCCATGTCCTGAGCGTCCCTTTTTATTATCTCGTTTTTCACACTTTCGATGTCGGCGTCGCCCCCTGTTTGAGAGAGCTGTTCACGCCTTCTGCGGGCCCTTTCGTCGAGAGAGGCGTCCAGGTAAAACTTAAACGCCGCATCGGGGAATACGTAAGTCCCCATGTCCCTCCCTTCGGCCACCAAATTGCCGATTTTCCCCATCTCCCGCTGCAGATGGACGAGTTTTATTCTCACGGCCCTCTTCGTCGCCACGTCGGACGACAGCCTTGAGACCTCGGGCGTCCTTATCTTGTCGGTGACGTCTTCGTTGTTGAGCATTATGACGAGATCGCCGTTTTCTCTCCTGCCGAATCCGATTTCAGTATGATTCAGAAGCGATTCCAGGCTCTTATCGTCGTCGATATCGATGGAATCCCTTTTGACCCGGAGCGCGACCGCCCTGTACATCGCCCCGGTATCGAGATACGTGAAGCCCAGTATCCGAGCGACAGATTTTGAAACGGTGCTTTTCCCGACCCCCGAAGGGCCGTCTATCGTTATAATCATATCAGTCGTTACTTTTCACAGGGGACGCGGTGCTCATATAACCGCCTAAGACGACAGCATTTAATAGTTTCCAAGCCGCCTGAGTACATCGAAGAAGCCGGGGAACGATACTGAAACGCACTCGGCGCCTTCGATCTCGGTTTCTCCGGTCGCCCGCGTCGCGGCGACTGCAGCCGCCATCGCTATCCTGTGGTCGCCCCAGCTCGAGCACCTGGCCCCCCTCAACGGCTCCCCGCCGCTGATCGACATGCCGTCCTCAAACTCGGTTACACGGGCGCCGAGTTTAATGAGCTCCGCCGTCATAGCCCTTATCCTATCCGTTTCCTTAACCCTGAGCTCGCGTGCGTCCCTTATGGTCGTCTCACCCTCGGCGAAGCATGCGGCGGCCGCTATAACCGGTAGCTCGTCTATCGCCTTCGGTATCATCTCTCCCTCTATTACGGCTCCGTGTAATTCGCTCGATTTTACGAGTATGTCCCCGACGGGCTCCCCTGATACTTCCCTCTCGCCTGTTATTTCTATGTTCCCGCCCATTTTCCTGAGCACGTCGATTACGCCCGTCCTAAGCGGGTTTAAGCCGACATTCCTTATCAGAAGCTCGGACCCCGGGTTGATAAGCGCCCACACGATAAAAAACGCGGCCGACGACAGGTCGGCGGGCACCGATATATCGCGTCCCGCAAATTCCTTCTGTCTCGATATCCTGATGCTGTTTCCCTTCCTCCGGAGCTTCACCCCGAAGTAGGAAAGCATCCTTTCCGTATGGTCTCTCGTGGGCTCGGGCTCGATGACCTCAGTTTCCCCTTCGGAGTAGAGTCCGGCGAGAAGGAGCGCGGATTTCACCTGCGCGCTCGCTACGGGGAGTTTATACGAGATGCCCTGGAGACCGCCCCCCTGGATCGCCAGCGGTAATTTATTGCCCCCCTCCCTTCCTGTAATTTTTGCGCCCATAAGCCTCAACGGGTCGACCACCCTTTTCATGGGCCTCGCTCTCAGGTATTTGTCCCCTGTAACGGCCGTAAAAAAGCCCTGTGCGCTCAATAGACCCGTGAGGAGTCTCGTCGTAGTCCCGGAATTCCCGGCGTCGATAACGTCTTCGGGCTCACTCAATCCGGATAGCCCTTTCCCCGCTATCTTTACCTCGCTGCCCTTGATTTCGATAACGACCCCCAGTTTCCTCATCGCGTTCGCCGTGGAAATCGTATCCTCGCAATTAAGGAATCCCCTCACCTCCGTCAGCCCGGATGCGATAGACCCTATTATCAGAGACCTGTGCGATACCGACTTGTCCCCAGGCGGAGTCAGCTCGCCCGTAAGCGGTTTGTTATTCCCTTTAATTGTTTCACTGGCCATAGCTTTATAATAACGAAATCCGGGGTCCGGTAAAAATTTAATTTTGCCTGATATATACCGGAGGTAAAATTGTACATCAATTATCGAGTCCGGGGAGTAAGCGATGATAAATCCTTTAAAGGCAGGGCGGGTCTTCGGAACAGGGGTAATAATTCTTATGTCCGCCATGATTCTAATTTCCGCGCCTGTGAGCCGTGCGGTCCTTTGTAAGCGCTGGAGCGATGGGGAGAAGGCAGGCGCTCTCGACCATCTCCAGATCGACGAAGCGAGCGGTATCGCCGTTTCGAAGAGGTTTCCGGGCAGGCTCTATCACGTAAACGATTCCGGAGGCGGCCCCTATTTTTACGTGAGCGATCTAAACGGCGGTAAGACCAGGGCCGTCAGGATCGAAGGCTTCGACGCCGGAGGGTCCGATTTTGAAGACGCCTCTATCGGCGGCTGCTACTCGGGCAAGTCCTGTTTTTTTATCGCTGACATCGGTGACAACGGTAAGAGAAGGAAGTTCGTCCGGATAATAGTAGTCGAAGAAGTTGAGAATTACGGCAGTTCGGCCGTCCCGCTTAAAATATTGAGGCTAGCATACCCCGACCGTCCCCATAACGCCGAGGGCCTGGCTATTCATCCGAACGGCGATATTTACATATTCACGAAAGAGGAAGACGTCGATAACAGGGAGTCATTCCCGGCGAAGCTCTACAAAATAGGAAAGAAAAAATGGGAAAACGCCGGTGATGAAGTGCTGAAACTCGAATACGCCGGGGAGCTCGACCTCCCGCGTCTCAGCGGTTCCGACTCTTCTTTCGGGAGCGTCATTACATCGTTCGATATAGCGCCCGACGGCAAGACCTTCCTCCTGCTCACCTACGAGGACGCTTACGAGTTCGATATCGACCTCTCGTTATCGGGGCTTAAGCCGTCTGATCGGCTCGTCAGGGATAAGGATTATAAAGTCATCCCATTAAAGTCTCTCCCTCAGCAGGAGAGCATTTCGTACGTCGAAGAGGGCAGGGGCTTTATCTACGATTCGGAATATCACGTTTTCGATGTCCCGATAATCAAGGTCGAGTGTCTCGAAGGAAGATAGCGGATACACGCTCAGTCTAACAGAAATGCGATAATAACGGGTGTGGTGACGACGGAAATCAGCGTCCCCGCGAGTATGATGGACGCCACCCTCTCCGAATCCTGATTGTATTTCTCGGCCAGGACAAAATTGAATATCGCGGGCGGCATGGCGGACTGAAGGATCACGACCTTTGACGCGACGCCGTCGAGCTTGAAAACCGAGACTGTCAGCATGCCCAGAATGACCCCGAAGAATATCCTCATCCCCCCGACGAGGAACGATTTGCTCACGTCGGTGAGGGCGACCTCCGATAATTTGTACCCAAGCGCGAATATCATCGTCGGTATGCTCGCCTCGCCCAGGAGGTCGAACGCCCTCGACACCGCGACAGGCATCGTCCACCCCGAGACGCTCAGCAGCACCCCGGCAATGGCCGAATAAACGAGCGGGAGCCTGAATATCTCGAACGGACTTTCGTCGTAGTTGAGTATCAATATGCCGAGCGTGTAATGGAGTATGGTGGTCGAGACCATGTAGAGTATCGCCACGTTGAACCCCGCCTCCCCGAAAGCGAAGAGCACGAGCGGAAGGCCCATGTTCCCGGTATTCGCGAAGAGCGCGGGGGGCAGATAGACCTTGACCGGCAGCTTCAAGGCCCTCAGTATCCCGAGGCAGAGGACGAGCGATACGCCTATGATTATGCATACCGAAATAAACACCTTTCCGGCGAGAAATATATCTATCGTGTCCCTCGAAAGGGAGGATATTATGAGCGCCGGGGTGGCGAGGTATATCACGAAGTCGTTGATCGGTGTGAGGTCTATCTTTTTCCATTTCCCGAAAAAATAGCCCGCGAGCGCGATGAGGAATACCGGCAGGACTACGTCAATTATTTCGCTGATTATGGCTCTCCATCTCCCATGTGTAAGGAACGGGCTCGGTCAGGCTCTTAATTTTACGCAGGAAAAACGAATTAACAAAGACTCACGGGATTGTATTTAATAGCCGGAGGGTTTATTCAAGGTCTCTCGCGGCGCTTACCATCTGACGACGGCCGCGCCCCATGTAAAGCCCGCGCCGAATACGGATATAAGTATCGTATCCCCTTCCTTGACCCTTCCCGATCTCACCGCTTCGTCCAGCGCAAGCGGGACGGATGCCGAAGAGGTGTTGCCGTACCTGTCCAGGTTACTGAATACCTTCTCTTCCGGTAGCCCCACACGTTTTCTGACCGCCTCCAGGATCCTGTAATTCGCCTGGTGGGGTATGAAGAGGTCGATCTCTTCGGGCGTGATATCGGCCCTTTTTATCGCTTCGAGGGAAGAAGACTCGAGCGCCTTTACCGCCTCCTTAAAAACCTCTTTTCCCTTCATCTTGAGGAAGTGGTCTCTGTTCTTTATGCTTGCCTCGCTCGGGGGTATGCGCGATCCCCCTCCGGGCATGTGTAACAGCTCCCACTCGTCCCCGTTCGCCCCGAGGCATGTAGACAGGATTCCGGGCGTTTCGGATGCCGTTATGACAGCCGCCCCCGCGCCGTCCCCGAAGAGGATGCAGGTGGACCTGTCCTGGAAGTCTGTTATCGTGGAGAGGGTCTCAGCCCCTATTATGAGGAGTTTCTCTGCGTCGCCGCAGCTTATTATCCCCTTCCCCGCCTGAAGCGCGTATAAGAATCCTGAACAGCCGGCGAGGAGGTCGAACGCAAACGCTTTTTTGGCGCCGAGACGGCTCTGGAGGATGCAGGCCGTCGATGGAAAGAGATAATCGGGCGTGACGGTGCCTACGATAATACCGTCCAGGTCCCGTGCGTCCACTCCCGAGCTCTCGAGGGCCTTGAGCGATGCCTCGTATGCGATGTCTGAAGTCGCCGTGCCGGGCTCGGCTATCCTTCGTTCGCGTATCCCCGTCCTTGTCTGGATCCACTCGTCAGACGTATCGACGAGCTTTTCGAGTTCGAGATTGGTCAATATTCTATCAGGCGCATATGATCCGGTGCCTAAGAACCTAACAAAACTCAAATTTATCTTTCTCCTTGCCTCGTTGTGGGGAATAGTATCAGGGAAGGGGCATATTTGTCAAACTACCGCCGGCCTTCGTCAAGAGAGACCTCAATTCATGAGCTTGCCGCTCCGGGATCTCCGCGCGTATAACAAACTCGACACCGGAATTATATAAAATTATGTCGAAGCGCGTATCATCGCACATTTTTCTGAGGATGTCCGTTTCGTCCCCCGACTCAGTGCTGAAGAAATATTCATAACGGAACGAACTCCCGCCCTTTGCTTCCAGGTTCAGGTAGAACGCCAGCGAAGGGAATTCGGGCCTCTCTATGAGCTCGAAATCGACCGTAATTGCTTGGAATTCCTTCATTATTTGGATATCGTCGTGACTCGCTTTAATTATCAGGGCAATCTTCTTGTCCATCAGGACGAAAAGGCATCCCGAATCTATCAGCGATAAGGAGAGCAGCGTATCGGGATGCAGGTCTAGTTGACCTCCAACCTTTTTATCCCTGTTTAAGAACGGTTTCAGGAGAATCGATAACAAAACAACCTCCGGTTAACCCCCTTATTCTATTATATGCGCGAATGTTAGCCAAGCCGGTGCGGGTTCCCGGGAATCATGTGTATATTAACAGAAACCATCCTCTTAACTTTCCAGGACGAATTTTTTATCTTGACACGGGTATATGAAATTTATTAGTATCAAGGTAGGGATGATGTGATAAAGGGTTGTAGTTCATAAGACATTCACAAAATTGGGGTATTCAATTCAGGGGGGGGCGTATTTGTGACTGCATTTTGAACCCTACATATTTTTACACGGAGGGAAGTCAGAAATGATGTGGACATTGATTGTTATAGGTTTGGTTATTCTTATGTGGCGATTTATGCAGCCGCAGGGGAGTCAGGCTGCGGCAGCCAGCGCTGCGCCCCCGCCTCCCGCCCCGACGCCTCCCGCCGCTTCATCCGGCGATGACGATCCTTTTAAATCGGCCGCGGAGTCCCAGGGCGGAGGGTCCTCTCCGCAGGCTTCAGGGGAAGGCGATCCTTTCAAGGCTCCCGGCACATAATTCGGAAGCGGCAGGGCTTGAATCACCGGTGGTCGCAGTAAACGGCACTCGGTAACGGATCCTTTTGTTTAAACGATAACTTCTTTCTTTGACCTGATAAGCAGCCAGAGGAAGAATACTCCCCCCAGGGAAGCTGTAATTATTCCAACCGGGATCTCGACGGGCGATATCAGGGTTCTAGAGACCGTATCGGCGGCCATGAGGAAGGAGGCCCCGAGAAGGAACGAGCAGGGAAGTATGATTCTGTTATCGACCCCGAGGATCATTCTCAGGATGTGGGGTATCACCAGTCCGACGAACCCTATCGGCCCGGTGACGGATATGACGGCTCCGGCCGAAAGTGAAGTCGCGAAGTAGATGAGGTTTTGCATCCGCTTTACGTTCACCCCGAGCGAAGACGCGACGTCGTCCCCCAGACCGAAGAGATTCATATCCTTCGTTATCGAGAGCAATATCAGGCACCCGGGGACTACGAATATGAGCGTCTTCCAGACCTCATCGAACCCCACTATATCGAGGCTCCCCATAATCCACCTCATAGTCTGAAGGGACTCGGTGAAGTTCGAAAAGAACTGGATGAACAGGACGAAAGCGGAATAGAGAAAATTCATCACCACCCCGGCGAGCAGGAGGCGTCCCGTGGCGACCACTCCCCCCACTTTGGAGACCGAGTAGACGAACAACATGGTCAGGAGCGAAAATATGAATGCCAGGATCGAGACCATCGAGAACCCCAGGATACCGGCTGCGAGTCCGAGCCTTATTCCGATGAGCGCCCCCAGTGAGGCCCCGCCCGATATGCCGAGCGTGAAAGGCGAAGCGAGGGGGTTCCTGAAGAGCGCCTGGAGCGCGGCGCCGCATATTCCGAGCGTCCCGCCCGCGACGGTCGCCATGAGCACCCTCGGAATCCTGATCTTATAAAAGATCGTGCCCGCGAGCGCGTCCCCGCTGAGAAGAGCGTCGATGAGGCTCTTCTCGTACGTTCCCGAAAGCACGCTGACGACGGCTGTAACGGCCCAGAGCAGAATCAAGATGCTCAACGAGATTATAAATTTTCTCTTCGCTATCATACGTGTTGCCGGGAAAGCCCGGTTATTGACCCCCTTTTCCCAATCAATCTCCGGGGTAGATGAAAACCTTTCCGCCTTCCCTCCTGACCGTGACGTCTATTCCGTAGAGCGAGCTCAGGTTCTCTCTGTTTATAACCGTCTCCGCGCTGCCGTCCGCGAAGACGCCCCCGTCCTTGATCATGATTATCTCATCGAAATAAAAGAGCGCCGTGAATATATCGTGCGTGGCCGCGATAATCAGTATCCCGTGCTCGTCTCTGAGCTTCCGGAGCAGGTTCATGATTTCGTTCCTGTGCCTTATGTCGAGAAAAGTTGCGGGCTCGTCGAGTATCATGACTTGGGGCTCCTGCACGAGCGCCCTCGCTATGGACGCGAGCTGTCTTTCCCCCGAGGAGGTCTCGGTGATTAGCCTGTCCCGGAGATGAGAGATGCCGACGGTATCCATCGCCCTCTTCGCGGCATCGAGGTCGATCTCCCTTTCGAACTCGAACCTGCCTATATACGGGGCCCTGCCCATGAGGATCACTTCCGATACGGTGAACGGGAAAGCGAAGACAGGGTCCTGCGGGATGTATGCTATCCGCTTCGCGACCTCCCTTCTGTCGTAGCTTTTAAGCGGCTTGCCGTTAAAGAGAACGCTCCCCTTCTGCGCCTTCAGGATACCTGTGAGTATTTTCAGGAGCGTCGATTTTCCGGCCCCGTTCGCGCCCAGTATCCCGAGCATCTTCCCCTTGCCGAGGGAGAGGTTTATATCTCTCAGGATTTCTCCCGCGCCGTAGGAGAAGGAGACCCCCCTGCATTCAATTATCGTTTGCATGTTTATCCTTGAGCTCCGGATGCAGCACTTCCGTCAGCACCTCTGCGCCCTCGACTATCGTCTGGCTCGGATGGAGTACGACTGTGCTCGGAAGTATATATACCTGCCCGTCCCGGACGGCCCTCGACTGGCCGAGGGTGCTCCAGATGCCGAGGATTTCGGCCTCCTTGTCGAACTTCTCGTGGTTTATCTCGATAATCACGTCCGGGTCGAGCGTGAGAACCGCCTCTTTCGTTAACTTTAACGAAAGCCTGGTATTCTCTACCGCGTTTTCCCCTCCGGCTATCTCTATCAGCTCGTTTATGTAGTTATTCCTGCCGATGACATATATGTCCTCGAGGGTCCCCGGGTTCCTTCCGACGACGAGCAGCACCTTTTTTCTGGGCGCTCCGTTCGTCCGCTGCCTGATTCCGTTCAGTGTAGATTCTATATCCGAGACAATTCTCTCCGCCTCCGCCCCTTTGCCCAGCACCTCTCCCAGGAGCATGATCGTCTTCAGTATGTCCTTCACCGAATCGTTGCTGTCCGTAACGAGCGTCTTCAGTCCGAGCTTCCTGATTTTCGCGCCGAATATGGTGTCCTGGTCCCTCATGAGAATGACCAGGTCCGGCCTGAGCGCGAGTATCGCTTCATAGTTGGGGTTGATCCAGCCCCCGACGTTCGGCAGCTCTTTGGCCCTTGGCGGGAAGTCCGAATATAGGGTCACCCCCACCACCTTATCCAGCTCCCCGAGGGCGTAGATCATATGTGTCAGGTTGGGGGAGAGGGAAACTATGCGCTCGGGCGTCTCGGCCGCGCGGGCGGTCAGAAACGACGCCGACAAGACGGCGAGGATAATAATTCTTATTAGGGTTTTTTTAATCATTTTTACCCCAGGAACATTTCGAACTGCATATAGTTTCTCAGGTTAACGACTGCATCGGGCGGGGGCTCGTAGCTCTTCATCGATTCCGGGTGGATGGTCTTTGCCAGTATTTCGAGCCCGTCCACCACCCTCGGCCCGGGCCTGCTGAAATAGGAGTTCGCGTCGAATATGTAGATCTGCCCCTTGCCCGTCGAGGGGAGTGAAAACCACTCTTCGTGCTTCGTCACTGTTTCGATCTCGCCCAGGGTTTTTTCTATATCGTAGCCGCACGGCATTATGAAGAGCATCTGGGGGGAGAAGTCCGCGATCTCCTTCCATGATACCTTGAAGGAAGGCTCGCCGGCTTTGCCTATACCGCAAGTGCCGCCCGCGATCTCGACCATCTCCGGCACCCAGTGCCCAGCGACGTACGGAGGGTCGAGCCACTCCATGCAGAAGACCCTCGGGCGGTCTCTCGTATCTCCCGTGAGCGACCTCACCCTCTCTATCCTCCCTAAGAGCTTATCTGTGATCTCACGCGCCCTGTTCCCGGTACCCGTAGCCTCGCCAATGATGAGTATAGTATCCATGATCTCACCGAGCGTCCTCGGTTCGAGCGATATAATCTCGGGATTCTTCCCGAGCGCCTCCACTGCCTCCGTGACCTCGTTACCCGATACCGCGCACACCTGGCAGAGCTCCTGTGTGAGTATCAGGTCCGGGTCGGCCTCTTTAAGCGCATCCTTGTCTATGAGGTACGTGCTTTTGCCTTCAGCGGCGTTTCTGCTCACGAGCTCGTCTATTTCGCGGCTCGAAAGCTTTTCAGGGTCTATGAAGCTCATGATGACCCTCTTCTTCTCCCTGGCTTCGGGCGGATAATCGCATTCGTGCGTCACGCCGGTCAGGCTGTCCCCCAGGCCGAGTCCGTAAAGTATCTCGGTCGTGCTCGGAAGGAATGAACATATGCGCATTGTTGTCAGCCTCCAGGGGATAATTCCAGGGAGAGGAAATCGTGTTCTCCTCCCCGTACAATTATCATTAACGGCTTTATGTATATATGCAACCTCGGTTATTCAACCAGACCCAGAGTCGAATCGACAGAGCCCAGCTGCTCGCTTATGCCTGTAATGAAGAATATATCCGGTCCGGTGAAATCGACTCCCGGCTCGCCCGGCCTGATCGCGAGCGACTGCACGCCGTCGAAGAGGTCCGAGTCCGGATCGAAAGCCCTTATACCGGCCGGGAACGGGGCGATATAGGGAAAAGGATTCACTTCGTCAGCGTCAGTGTCGACTACAGCTATCTGGTCGGTAAGAAAAAGCGTGGTGAAGAGAAGGTCGTTTCTTATGGCTACGTCCGCTGTGAGGTTGAGTGAATCGAGGTTTGTAATAACGATCGGGTCGTCGGTGCCGTTTATCACCTCCCCGGACTGTAAGTCGATCTTGAGCAGCGCACCGACGAGTCCCAGGCCTGTATACCCGAATCTCCCGTCCGGAGTCGCGACGAGCGGGTTCGGAAGGCAGACCGTAGGGTTCTCGGGACTGAGCGGGATGGCGATATTGTCGACAACCATATTCGTCTGAGTATCGATGAGATCGATCGAGGGCGGAAAATCGAAGTCGCATGAAAATTCGTTGGTATCGACGTCGAAAAGCACCGCGCCGTTATTCATGGCATATAATATCCCGTCGCTCACAACCATGCTCGTCGTGTTTACTCCCGAGGCTGCTATTGTCGTTATGAACTGGTTATTCGTAGCGTTCAGGACGGAGATAAATCCGTTTCCCATGGGGCTGAAATTTTCGTCAAGGTTATTGTTGGTCACATATACCCTTCCGTTAGTCACGGCCACTCCAACGGGCTCCTCGAAGGGTTGTCCGGCGACGGTGAGTACGCTCAGGCAGGGTGCAGTTACGCCGCCCTGTCCCGCCTTCACGATCAGGGTCTCGCAGACCCGTGTCTCGACGTTAACCCGGGCGACGCTTTGCCCGATGTTATTAGCCACGAATGCGTGCGTGTCGTCGAGAAACGCCATGGATATGGGGTTTGATCCGGGCGGGACAGCGATAGTGCCTATCAGGTCGGGGGGGTCCTGGTTCAAATCGAATACCTGTATGTTATCCGAGAAACCGTTTACGACGTACGCCCTGTTCCCCCTTATTTGTATGTCCGCGGGAACGGTGCCGAGAGGGGCGAGGTTTTGCTCCACCGCGTCCGAGAGGAGCGTGACTCCTATGACAATATCTTCAACCACTTCGCCGTCGTCGGTAACGAGCACATTAAATTCGTCGTCCGTATTCCCCGTGAAAGTCGGGTCGAAGCTCCCGTCCTGAGCCCCTGTCGTGGTCTCTGTTTCGCCCGTGTCGAGGTTGGTTACTTCAACTGTGCTCCCCGGAGGCACAGCGCCTGGGAGCCCCCCGACTTTTATCGTTTCTTCGGAGCCTTCTTTCTCGGCGACTGCGAGTATGCTGCCCGTCGGAACAAAGCCTCCACCGCCCCCCGTCTCCTCGCAAGAAACGAGCGCGAGACAGGCCGAAACGAATAATAAGAATGATAATAATGTCTTCATGTCTAACTCCTCCTGTGATAAAGGTTCATTTTATTTTCCGTTCAGAAATTGACTCCGGCCGTCGCAAAGTAAGTCCGCCCCGGCAGAGGGAAATCGAGAGCGTCCCTCACGTCGAGATTATTGAGAAGGTTCTTTATCTCGAACGTAACGAAGAATTTTTTCCACTCTGCCTTGGCGCCAATGTCGTAAGTCGTCCGGGCAGGTGTCGTCTTCGAATCCGGGAAGGCGCTCACCGGTATCCTGTCGACGTAGTGGGTTTCCCAGAAGAGCGAGAGGTAATTAAAATCGAATACCGCCCTCAAGTCGAACTTGTTCCTCGGTCTTCCGGGGAGCTGCGCCCCCGTTTCGTCTATCTCTCCGTCGAGGAACGTGTATCCGGCGAAAAGCTCGAAATATTTAAACGGCCTCAGAACGAGGCTCGTTTCTATCCCCTGCTCGTCCACGTTCCCCACGTTCCGGGGCTCTATGGTCTGTGCGCTTATGAAGACGAACAGGATGAGGTCGTCTATGTGGCTCCTGAAGTACGTGACTTCGAGCGCGGCGCGCGGGTGCGACAGGATAAACCCTATGTCGAAGTCGTAAGCGGTCTCGGGCTTGAGGTCGGGGTTCCCCCTTATGAACCCCTCGTTCGGGAAGAAGAGCTCCCCGAAGCTCGGAGCCCTGTAGGAGCGCCCCGCGTTGGCCTTGAACGACAGGTAGTCGAGGGGCGCGACTATAACTCCCAGTCTGCCGGAGATTCCCGAGTCGGTCGTCGTCGATTCCTGTCTCGTGCTCCAGAGGTCATATCGAATAACGGGGTTTATGACTATCATGTCGTCGAGCAGGTTTATTTCGTCCGCTGCGAACAGGCTGAACGTGAACCTGTCCGGGTTGCCGAAGTCGTTGCTGTCGAGCATCTCTTCCCTGAGCTCTGTCGCGAACGTGAACACCTGGTTGTACGGCCCGAACCACGTTACCCGGGGGTTTATACCGAACGAATAGGTCTTGCTGAGCGTGTCGATGGGCAGTCCGACGGTCGGCTCCGGGTTCGTGAACTTGAGGTCATCGAACCTGTTGAATATCTGTATGTCGAGGTCAATATCGGGCCTTATGAATTCTTCCTTGGATATATTTATGCCGGTAAGGTTGCGTAGATCCTTCTGCTCGGCGTCGGGCTGCTGGAATTCCCCCAAGCCCGGGACGCCCCTGTTGTCGTAGAAGAATTCGTTGAGCAGCGTTACCTGCCAGCCGTTCCCCGCGTCATACGCGGCCTTGACGAGCAGGCTTTCGGAGTGGAACCGGTTGTTTATCCTGGTCAGTATCAGGTCGTTGACCGATTTGAATTTAAAATCCCCCTTGCTCTGCGCGTGGGTGAACGAGACGAGGTAGCTGAAGTCCCCGAGCTTTTGCGCCCTCGACGCGTTAAACCCGAACGTCTCGTAAGAGCCGTACGTAACCGAGCCGAAGGTAAACGGTTTATCCGTTTTTTTCGTGACAATGTTGACCACACCGCCTATCGCGTCCGTGCCGGCGAACGCGGAAGCCCCGCCGCGTATGATTTCGAACCTGTCCACGTAGCCGACGGGTATCGTGGACAGGTCGACGCCACCGCCTATGGGGCTGTTGAGCCTCATCCCGTCTAGGAGTATCACCACCTGGTTGTTGGACGAGCCCCTTATCGACATGGTCTTCAGCTGTCCGAACCCCCCATAATCGCGGACGACGACGCCGGGAGAGAACGAGAGGATCTCTGACGCGGTGTTGTATTCGCCCTGAAACTCATCGAGGTCTATGACCGTCGAAAATGCGGACGGGTAATCGAGGGGCGGCTCATCAGGGACGTCCTCGACGACGATCTCCTCGAGGGTTTCTCCTTCGTCTTCCTGGGCGAATGCCGATAAGGAATAAACTGCAAGAAGTGCAGCTAAGAGAACTTTTATCACGGGCACCCCCGGTCAGCCGAGCGGCAGCCGGGAGGCAGGTTGGATTTCAAATCCATTTACTTTCTCCCCCCGAAGAAAAGTAAATTCACAGTTATAAGGCAGATATTCTGGCTCGTAGCCTCTGGACTCCCCTGCGCCTTCCCGGAAC
>JBGSVA010000006.1:0-76459 GCA_041753155.1 Thermodesulfobacteriota bacterium
TCGTCGAGGCCAGCCTGTTTCTCGTACAACTCGTCCAAAACGAACATAGTGTTGCCCGTCGGCGCCGAGGTCGGATCCAAAGGATTCGCCAGTTCCGGCCCTTTGATGATGTTATAGCGAAGCATGGCTAATTCGCCCGTCCTGTGATGCGTCGCCTCCATCCATTTAGCGTGGCTTGCGAAAATTCTCTCTCCCTCGGCCACATGCTCCTTGGGGCATATAAACGTAATGGTAATCTGTGTTTTGCCTATGGTAGACATATACACACCTCCTTAACAGGTATTTTATTTGTTCTTATATATACGGTGAGAATTGGCATATGGTTCACACGATTTTATCAATGTATGTATATACAACACAAATCGTGACTATTTGTCAATGAACGGCTCGTATGAATCGGGAATCGAAATTATTACAAGCGGATGGTAGAAATATCAGAGTGTCTTATTATCGAGACTACCGGCAAGCCAATCGATTACGTCGGGCGACTCGAGTGCACGATTTCCCCGATATGTAGAATGGAGGTGCGAAGCTATAATCCACCAAACTAACCTTCTCTACTAGAACTGTGTCTTGAAATACAGAAATGGCGGAAATACGACACTCATGGTTCTCTTATCTGCGCTCGACATAACGAGAGGAAGGTCTTCAGCCTTAAGCGAGGGTGACTCGTATACCTGATCAGGGCTAATTCCCGGTTTCAGCTCATTTTTAACCAGCAAAGAAATATCGCCCGGGCCTTCTCCGTCCGTAGTGATATTCCCGACAGTCGAATTCTCTATTTCGGCTTTTGCTACAAGCACGGAATCCGGCCCTTCATTGCTTTGAGCAAATGAGAAGGACGTTGTAACGAGCGTTATTAATATTAATGAGATTAATGTCTGCACTCTTTTTCTCCTGTTGAATGTTTAGACACACAAAGTCGGCATTTGGATGCAAACATTTCTATTTAATAGGCAACACAATATGTCCTCTGGGGGGTGAGTTTATTGTAGATTTTATGTCGTGGCAATTAAGCCGCTGATATGATTGACTATTAAGGAGGATCAGGCGGAAGTAGGCCGCCTGAAAAAATATACCTTTCTGCATGAGAAAAAATTTCCGGGACATAAATTCATATATTTATGCAATTCCTCGAAGGAGCTTGAGCTCTTCCATTTACCGCAGCATCATTCCTGGAATCTGATACCGCGGGTGTTGCCGTCAAAGATTAACACTCTCAATTTTGATGTCTCCGACAAAGTTACGGTTCTATGTATTACCCTTGGTAACTAACGATCTATTGATTGAATGTGTGTTTGGGGTGAAACGGGGTGCCGATGTATAATCTCACATTAGGGCGGAGGTTTCCGCCGAGCGGCGATCTGCGTTAACAGTACAATGTTTACCGCATGCCGTTTATCTATGATTTCGTGGCTCAAGCCTATGCATACGCTTCTCTATATCAATCTCGTGAGCTCGATTTTGAAGGGTGACTCGCGCCGGATAGAAGAGGTCCTGAGAACGGAGCCCCCGGACTTTGATGATTTCTATCGTTTCATATGGTCCAATCATATAGCGGGAACGATGTATTCGATCCTGTCCTCCTCCAATCTCCGAACCCTTTTTCCCGAAGGGCTGATCGAGCGATTGAAGACTTCGTATTTGGAGCAGTGGGTCAAGAACGAGAAGCTGTTGAAAGAGACGGAGGCGCTGTCAAAATTATTTGAGCGGGCTTCGGAGGAGGTAATATTTTTAAAGGGGGCGTTTCTTGCGGAGCGGTATTACGGTAATATCGACAAAAGAGCTATTTCCGATATAGACCTGCTAATCAAAAGGGATGGGTTGGAGAGGTCGAACCGTATACTCAAGGGCTCGGACTATATCAGAAAATCGCGCACATTTCCGAGCGAAAGGGCGGCCTCCCTGTTCACTCACCATTTTGAATACGGAAAAAACGGCATCGATCTGGACCTGCATTGGAATTTATCCAGCCATTTTACGTTTAAAATCGACTACCGGCGTGTATGGGGGGAAAGCAGGCAATTCGAGTTCGGGAGAAATAGCTACCGGGTCTTATCGGACGAATACGAGCTCGTATTTCAGATTCTGTCTATCTTCAAGGACATCGAGCTGGGCACGATCAAGCTTAAATCGTTCGCCGACGTATACATGATACTGCGCTTTGCCTATGCGAGGATGCGCTGGACGGAATTTTTTGAGCAGCGCAGGAGAGAGGGGATATTCAAGATCACACTTAACATACTCGATCTTTTTCTCGCCCTGCTTAATTCACGTGAAGAATTCCCGGAGGTTTCCGCGTATATTGACGACAACGCGGATTGCATCGGGTTAATTAAATTGGAAGAAAAACTGGGTTTGATCACCCGCGCAGGATTTACACTAAGGAATAAGCGGTGGGCTCTTGGTTTATATTCGGCTAATCCTGTTACCTCTTTTCTCTGGTGGCTGATATCGTTACCGTTTAAACTCCAGGTCTACCGTCAGAGCGGCCCCAGGATTTTCAGAGGGCGGAGGGATTAGCCGTGTTTGATACTCCCCGCATCGATTCTCGGGCGCTCGAGGGGGCTGGGAGCATGTACAGGTTTCGCGGATGCCAATACCGGAAAATACATTACGGAAGTGGATAACTGATTGATATGGAACTCGACGTCGGAGTACTCAAAGAGAAGGCGCTCGGGGCGGGATATGAACACACCGGGTTTCTCCCGCTCGGCAGCTGGGGATTAAACGTTTACGCTACCAGAAAATATTACATGGACGTGCTCGGGCACCATTTCAAGCGGAACATAGAAGGGAGTCCGCCCAGGGATGATCGAAGCGCAAATCTCTACATGATCGGGTCATACAGGGATTCGGACATTTTCAAAGGCCAGGCGTCGCTGCCTGACGACAGCACCGCGGAATGGAAGTATTCCAGGAAGGGGACCGCATCCCTTGCGACCGGCAGATTCCAGGTGCTTGTGTTCAGGGATGACAAGCCGCCCGACATATTGATTTACGTAAGAGAGCCGCAATACAGCCATGAGGCTTTCCACGGGCACGTTTTCGAGATCATCCATAAGATTTTATTTATGTTCCGTATGTTCTATATGCATGCGGCTGCGATAGAGTGGAACGGCAGGGTCTCGGCATTCATTGGGGACAGGGGAAGCGGGAAATCCACTGTCTGTCTGAGGCTGGCGAGAGCTGGGGCCGCAATAATCTCGGACGATCATATCGTATTCAAAAAAAATAGGGGGAGATTCTTCGTCAGCGGGTGCGAGGAAATAGGCAGGGTGACTCGGAAGACGGAAGACGCCATATTCGGGAAAAGATTAAATACGAAAGCCGGACGATACGGCGGAATAATGAAGAAGGAAATCTTACTTGCGGACTATTTTGAATGCGCCCATTTTAAGGACTTTTCGATAAACGACTTATTTTTTACCCGAATAGGCGATAATTTCGGTATAGTCCCCGTGTCCAAAAGCGAAGCGCTCCTCGGATTAATTGAGAACACCAGGGCTTTTTTCAGAATTAACCGGACCGAGGATTATGCCGACTATTTAACCTACTTCTCCGAATTGGCGGGAAGAACACACACGTACGATCTGACGCTGACCGGGGACCTCAACGACTTGAACAAACTCATAGCTTTTCTCGAGAGAATATGAGGCCTCATTACAACTACATACTTTTTCAGGGGAACCTGGAGAAGCTCTCGAGCTTCTCGATAGTAAACAGGATATTGATCGGGGGACTGAAGGGTCTCGGATACAATGTGAAGGAGGTTCCGACCGATTCAAACAAGAGAAAGGATTTACCGGGGGAGATACCCGACCTTTATATATTTCACGGACACCCTTATGATTACGTGAACGCGCCCGGAAGAGTCAATATATTCATCCTGAATTACGAATATTTCGAGATCAAGAAAGAGGACAGAGTACTAATCGACAGGCTGAATAACTATTTCGACCTGATACTCGTATCGACAAATTTCGTTAGGGAGATTTTATTAAAGAACGGACTGACGACACCCGTCGGGCTATTGCCGTGGGGGGTCGACAGGGCGGAATTTAACCCTGGTGTAAAACCTCAGAACATAAAGGGGTTAAAAGGTTTCAATTTCATATATGCGGGTGTTTTCACGGAAAGGAAGGGCATCGACATACTGATCGAGGCTTTTATAAATGAGTTCAGCGCGGACGAAGACGTCTCGCTCGTCGTCAAGGAAGCGATGAGGTGGAGGCATTTCGAGCCCTGGATTGAAAAAGTAATGATGAGGGCGAAAAATAAATCCGCTCCGAAAATAATACACATCAACAAAGCCGACAGGTCTATCGCGGGCTATTTCACCGCATGCGACGCAGGGGTTTTTCCGTTCAGGGGCGAAGGATTCGGGCTTCCTATTATCGAATGTATAGCCTCGGGCAGGAAGGTGTTGGTGACTAAAGGCACGGGGCCGGTCGATTTCTGTAACGAGAAAAATTCGCTCTTTATAAAAGCGCATAAACACTCATCAGGCGGGAAGCTGCAGCTTCGGCCCGACGTGAGACACCTCGGCCGTTTGATGAGAGAGGCATTTAATAAAGGCAAGCTCACGGCCCGTGAGCGAAGAAAGATCATGAGCACCGTATCGGGGTTCACGTGGCGGAAGACTATCGGGCAGTTGAAATCTGTAATAGACGGGGAATTGAAGTCGCTCAATGAGAAGAAGGAGAGAGCGCGCGGGCATTCAGATAAAAAGCGCGTAAAGGACGCCTCTCCTGAAGTCTGCTATACATTTTTCGAGAAGGGGCTCACGAGCTGGAGAAAGACGAGCGCCAGAATAGACGGAGCCCTGAGGAAATCCTTTAAAAATTATAGTCCCGTAGGTTTCAGGGCGAAACCCGTCATGCGGAAGACCGATGTTGTTATCGGCCAATCGGGTTTTTCTTTGGAGCAGTTCATGAGGGCGGTTGAAGTTAATCCGGGCGTGCTCAATGTCCTTTACCGTGAAAGCGGCCCGCTTGAAAACATGCTCGGGATAGGGAACCGCGAGAGAAGTATATGCGGCGTGGAAGAAAGGAGCGTGCCTGCAATGGAGCTCTGGAGGCAGAGGGCGGAACTCGAAACGGCGGACCATCTGCTCCTGTTCAGCGACATTTCAAAAAAACTATTTATAGAATCGGGCTATCCCGGAGATAAGATAGAAGTTCTTCGTCTCGGGATAAATGTGCATAAACCGGTCTTCAGAAAGATAAGGAAAGACGTCAGGTTTTTGTTCGTCGGCACGGACTCGTACAGGAAAGGGATCAGAATATTATTGGAGGCCTGGGATCAGCTGAAGCTGAAGAGGGCGGAGCTCATCTGTATTACCGACGATTTGCTGCAATCCCGGCTCCTGCTCGGTTACCTGGTCAGGAACGGTAATATCAAGATTAAACCGCTTATGCCGTATAGGAAATTTTTAGCTGAATATGAAAATGTAGACTCCCTTATACTCCCTTCCTTTGAGGACGTTTTTCCATTCGCAATAGGGGAGGGAATGGGATACGGTAAACCAGCCATCCTGTCCGCGGATACCGGCACTTCCGAGATATTGACCCATAAGCATGACGGGCTCGTGGTGGAGACGGGCTCCGTCGACAGCCTCAAGGAAGCGATACTTTATCTATACGATAACAGTGCTAATATTAAATTCATGGGTGAAGCCGCGTACGAGACGGCGGTTAAATTCAGCTGGAGCCGTTTCGAGAGGAGCTTTTGCGATTTAATCTCCAGGCTTTACGGCGAACGAAGATGATTGAATTAAGGCCCATAAAAACGGACGAAAAAATAGCGGTAGCCATACCGACGAAAAACCGTCCTTCCTACCTCGCTGTTTTGCTGGCTTCCCTGCTTAATCAAACATACGCGAACTTTATTATCGTAATCAACGACCAGAGCGATTCGCCGGCCGAGCGCGACGATACGCTGACGGATCTTTTTACGCTCGCAAAAAACACCGGTCATGAGATTAAAATCATCCGTACCGAAGGCGGCTGGAAAAGGCACCAGCAGGCGATGGAAGCGGTGCCTGAATCAATCGAGTTTATTCTGAGAATAGACGACGATATGCTGCCGGACGCCGGATTCCTTGAAAACATACTGAAGCCGTTCCGTTTTTTCACCGACAGACCTCTGGCGGCTGTAGGGGGATGCAATCCGGAACCTAAAATGAAACCGGTGAACCTGGAGGTGAACCTGGCGGACAGCTCGTGGACGCCGACGCTGGAGGAGCCGACATGGAGACTGCAGGGCCACCACTATTATAACGATCCGGAGGTCCTCGAGGTCGAGAGTCTCAACGGAGGGGCGATATGCTACCGCCGCGGGGCTGTAGAGGACGCGGGGGGCTGGGCCGTGGAGGGCTACTCCGACCACGCGTTCAGGGAAGAGAACGACCTCTGCGCGAGGCTCCTTGAAAAAGACTACGCCCTCATGGTTACGACGGAGGCCCTGGCCTGGCATCTCTTGGCTCCCGGAGGGGGCGCCAGGGAATTTATTAAAACCCCCAAGGGTAATTTTCTCATATCGGACAATAGCGGTATGGAATCCGACGACAAGCTCTTCAACGAGAGAATGAAAGCCATTCTCGCAAAAAGAGGTCCGGCTGCCGGGGAGCCGAGGCGTTATAAAATCAGCGATCTCGAGAAAAATGTATATAAGGGTTCCCCGCTTCGAACTTTAAAGGGGAGAACGCTCAAGGTTATCGAGACCAAGGTCTTTAGAAAATTCAGAGGGCTATACTGGTATTTCAGAAAATAATAGCATCGGAAGTGCGCCCCTTTGCGGAATAAAAAAATACTGATCGCGGCACCGTTATTCCTCGAATGGGACCTCGGGAGTTATCTGCTGTCCATATTCAGGTCGAAGGATACCGATTGCGATGCGTTCGCCTATCAGCCTTTTAAATCGGTCTCGGAATCGGAGAGCGAGCTGTTAAAAAAAGTGGAGGAATCCAAGCCTGACATTGTATTAGGGCTGAAGCTCGACAGGATACGTGCAGGCGCGTTGAGAGCCATCAAGAATATGGGCGTATTCGTCGCGTTGTGGTATGTTGACTGTGTTGACGACAAGGTCCCTGACTGGATTAAACCGTTGCACAGGGAAGCCGATGTCTTTTTTACCACCGCCCGGGGGATGTTAAGCAAATACCGGGAAGTCTCCGATACGCCCTCGTACTGGCTTTACGAAGGGGCTCATCTGAGCGCGTTTCCCCTTCGCGTGCGGGACGGAAATCCGAAGAGGATATACAGGAGCGAAGTCGCTTTCGTAGGGAGCATTTACTATTACGATGAGCATGGGAGAATCGTCACCCGGAGGGAAAAATTTCTCAAGGAAGTGAGCAAACGGTTCGGTCTCAAGATATGGGGGCCTCAGGGTGTGAGGGACGCTAAGGAGAGGTGGGGCGCAGATTACCCGGCTGTAGAGTGGCCCGCATACAACGGTGAGCTCGTGAAGGTATGCGAGGGAGCCGATATCGTATTGGGGACGAACACGACTAATACGGTCGAGCGATATTTTTCCAACCGGACTTTTATTACACTGGCCTCAGGCGGGTTCCATTTGACTCACTACGTACCGGGCCTCGAAGCGATGTTCGAAAACCGGAAGCACTTGGTCTGGTATCACACTGAAGAAGAGTGCTTCAGGCTGGTTGACTATTATTTGAGGAGACCGGGGTTAAGAAAAAAAATTGCACTCGAAGGGCGCAATTGGGTCAGGAGACGCTACGGTATGAAAAGGCAGGTGAACAAGATGCTCCGGCTTATCGAAGGACAATATGGGAACTAATTCCGAACCTTTAATAACACTATGCGTAAGCGGATTCCCCGGCACCAGCAGGTCGCTGATTAATCTGGAGAAAACGACTGGCCTCAGCAGGCATTTTGTCCTGAATGGCTCGGATGCGACCGGCGTAGAAGCTAAATTTTACGTCGAATATCTAAGGAAAAAGAATCCGAAGTGTATTATATTCGGAGGGTGGTCACCGGTTTACGATTTTTTTTTGAAAAAGCTCGGGAATAAAAAAATAGAGTTCGGCATTTACTGGACGAGCAGTCCCGGACAGGTCGATATTTCAAATGAGATAAAATATATGGACTTTCTGCTTAACCCCGTAAAAGTGAAGCACAGGCTCTTCGCTCACAGGGAATTGGCATCGGCCCTATCGGGATATTCGCGGAATGTGAGACACGTCCCCGATACTGTTTTGTTCCCGGAAGAGAAGAGAGAGAAGAAACGGTTGGAGAAAAACAGTCTGTTCGTAATCAGCCTCTTTTGTTCCCCATTCGAATACAGGAGAAAAAACATCCTCAATTCGTTGCTTGCCCTGTCCATGCTAAAGAACGGGTACGTGCTTTACCTGAACGGGTTATCCGGAAACGAGTACTACCTGGATGTCCTAAAGACACTCAGGATCAGATACAAGGATTTCGGCTGGATGACTGACGAAAAATATCAAAGCGTGCTAAGCGGAATTGACCTGGGGCTTCAGGTTTCATTTGCCGAAACCTTTAATTTTGTTGCGGCTGAGCACATCGTAAAACGGGTTCCGATTATAACCTCCCGGATGGTTCCGGCAATGGACTGCATGCCCCGGGATATAAAAAAGCGAATGGTCGTGGACGACCCGGACAGCGCTTCCGAGATTCGGGATAAAATCGAGTACCTCATGGAGAACCCTGCTCAATTAAAGCGCATCGGAGGGAGAATGCATAATTATCTCAAGAGAGAAAATGAAAAGAGGATAGAAGCCGCAAAGGATGTCTTGAAATCCATAATCGAACGAAAGAAGGGTTGAAAGTATGAATGACGATGAACTGAGTCGGATATACACGATAAACGATGAGATCGCCCACAGGGAGATAGAGGGGCAGATCCTTATACTGAGACCCGACGACAATTTTCTATATACGTTGAACGGCTCGGGCAGGTTCATATGGCTCGGGGTCGCAAAGAAGAAGAAGCTGGCGTCGATAATAAAAAGCGTTTCGAAGGAATTCGGGATTCCGGAGGATTCGGCCCGCAGGGACGTAATGGAATTTGTAAAAGACCTGGAAGCAAAAGGAATCCTTAGTAAGAAGGGATGAAAATGAGGGTTCTTTGGACTACGGATAAAGGCTACCCCGTCATGGGCGGCGCGCAGATATCGAGTCTCGCCTTTTTAAAGAACCTTTCAGAAAAGTTCGCTCACGATTGCCATATATTCTGCGGCTACCCTCAGCGGAAAAGAATTCGTTACGGTCGGGTAAAACTCGCCACTTTCAGGGACATACATGAATTAAAGGGTATGGTCCTCGGGTTAAGACCGGATGTTATTATTTCCTCATTGGATGTCAGTGTTCACGTTCAGAGGATCGCCAATCTTTACAATATCCCGGCCGTTCACTATCTGCAGAGCTACGAATTCGCGCCGCCTGACCGGGCGGAGAGGGAATCCTGGAAGGTCTCCCTGTCGAGGGATTATTCGGATAAAAGCGAAGCGGATTTTATATTTCGCGAGTCAGATGCGTGCGTAGTGAATTCCCATTACATGAAAAGAAGGTTCGGGAAACTATACGGGGGGAAATTCCTCGTTATCTACCCTGAATTAATCGAAGATGATTTTCTTGTCTGCGGCGGCACGGAAAGGAAAGAGAAATATATCACCGGTATCTGCGGGTTCCCCTACAAGGGCGCCGATATATTCTACGAGCTTGCGAAGAGGATGAGCCGTGAAAAATTCCTCCTGGTCGGCAACTCCCTGTACAAATCTCTCAAGAAGTTCGAGAAGCTCGAAAATGTGAGGATTCTTCCCTATACACGTACGAAGAAGTTCCTCGGCATAAGTAAAGCGGTGCTGGTGCCCTCGCAATGGCCCGAGCCTTTCGGGCGCATCGTCGTTGAGGCTGCCGCAAACGGTATTCCGACGCTCGCGAGCCTGACGGGAGGCATTGCTGAAATCGTCAGGGGCACTCAGCTGGGAGTGAAAAATTATAGGGATCCCGCGAGCTGGGAAAAGAAACTGAGGGTGATTCTCGGATCCGAAACCGCAAGGAATCGGAATTCCTCTGAAGGAATAAGAGCTTCCCGGAGGTTCCTGAAGGGACGCTCCAGCCGTGACCTCGACGGGCTTATCAAAAAGCTCGCCCGCAGGAAGAAGCCCGATTATAATGTGAAGAGCATAGTCGCGCTTTGCGGGCGCAAAAAGGAAAAAACGGCTTACTCGTCAGTGAATACAAAATGGCTGAGTATGCTTGAGAACGATACGGATTATATTGTGCTCGGTCTCGAAAACCCGTCTGATTTCAGGGACATCCCCGTCGATATTTTCATTCACCACGATTACCAGCAGGACTTCGGAGGTGTTTCAGTCCCCCGAGAAGGGAAATTCATCGCGGTGAGGACATGGGACTTCGGCAGGTTCCCGGGGAAATGGGTCGGGAAGATCGATGATTGCGACCAGTTGTGGGTCCATAGCGGATGGGTTAAGCGGAATGCCGTGAAGAGCGGGATCGATAAAAAAAAGATTAAGGTCGTACCACACGGGATCGACGAAAAAATATTCAAGCCGGCAGGCGAAAAATACGGCCTGTCGACGGACAAGTCGTTCAAATTCTTATTCGTCGGGGCGACTGTCTTCAGGAAAGGGATCGACATACTGCTGAAAGCGTTCGGAAAGGCATTCGACGCTCGCGACGACGTATGCCTTGTAATCAAGGACAATCCGAGGGACGTTTTCTATTCGGGAATAAAATATAAAGACGAGATATCCGGTCTCGAGAAGGATAAAAATTATCCGGAGCTGATCTACATCGATGAGTACTTATCCCCCAGGGAGCTGGCTTCGCTCTACAGGGTATGCGATATCGGTGTTTTTCCCTACAGGGCGGAGGGCTTCTGCCTTCCGATACTCGAAGCCATGGCCTCTGGCCTGCCCTCTATAGTCCCTCGTTTCGGGGCGTGCCTCGATTTCTGTACGGATTCAAATTCTTTCCTGACGCCGGTTAAAAGGTTCAACATGCCCGTACTGGGCAGCTTCGCGATAAACACACTCGGATTCAGCGAGGAAGTCGAGGAGGTGGATTTTTGTGAAGTCTCTCCCGAAACCCTCGCCGGTTTCATGAGAAGAATTTATGACGCGGACAGGAAAATTATTGAGAGAAAATCCCTCGACGGGGTAAGGACAGCTCGCGAACGCTTCAGGTGGTCTCACGTACTATCACTAATGAAAACCTGCCTGGGAGAGCTCGAATCCCAAGAAGTCCCGAGAAGACTCAAGCGGACGAGGGCTGAGAATTTCAAAACGAGAAGAAAGTTCGAAACGGCCAAGGAAATCTTTTTAAACTTAAAGCCGCGGAATTAATCTCATGGACAAGAATAAAATCACGCTTACGGCAAAAGAGCTCAGGCTTCAGAAAAGCGCGGTACTGGGGCCTGTATTTTTTCACGGCAACAGCATGCTCCCTTTCCTCGCGGACGGAGACGAGCTTATATCCATACCTGTCGTCTGGGGGGATATTAAAACGGGGGACATCGTTACCTACAGACACGAAGATAAATTCCCCACCTACAGGGTGATTCAGAAGCACCGGGACAGATTGATACTGAAGGCCGACGCCTGGCCCGAGCTCTTCGAAGTCGAGGCGGGCGACGTGCTCGGAAAGGTTATCGAAAGGCGGAGGGGCGGAATAGCGCTGAGAGCGGGGGATCTCACATGGGTTTTATACTCCGGGTATATAGTCTGGAGGTTCAGGACGGACAAGCTCACGGCAAGGGTCAGGTACTTCTCCAGGGTGGTCAGGGGAATTCTAAAAAAGGGCAGATAATTTTTCAGCCGACGTCCGGCGCTTGATGTGTGTCGGCCTGAATACGCTCGGTCGGAGAATCGCGCCCGCAAAAAGGCCATACCTAAAGCCGGTGCTTATTCGCCGCTTACGATTAATTTTTCCAGTTTATCGAACTTGACCAGTTTCGGCGGCTCGTATTTTGCGGTTTGGGATTTTTTCACCGGTTTATTTTTTAATTTGCTTTTTTCCGCCTTATTATCCGTTTTTTTCTTTTCCACGCTCACTTCCTCTCCACGAGTTTTTCATTATATAGATTGTCCAGTATGGCCGTTATATCTTCCCTGATCTCTTCCCCGTTGAGGCCGTATTCCGAGCTGACGTTTTCGACTATCTCGTCCAGGCTCATCTCATCGTCGACAAGCAGGCTCCATATATATGTACCCGTTTTATTCAGACTGTAGTAGTAGCTTGTTTCATTGTTGATAATTACGGCTTCGCCGTCCAGCACCCTCCACGTCGCGATGTCGGAATTAACCCTGTATTTCATCGGGAGTAAATTTATCATACCCTATCCGATTCACAATATTATGAATTATTGATACGAAAGCCGGAGTCCGCGTATCAGGCTACAGGACTTAACTTTCTTGTCCGATCTTATTCGGGAAGGGGTCTCGACGCTTCGGTACTGATTTTGAGGGGTTAACTGATACAAAACGTTGGTAAATTTAGGGCGGGCGATGGGGGACTCGAACCCCGGCCTCAGGATTGAGACACCGTGTTGACAATATACACTATCGCAACGCGTGACCGTCTATCCCGTCCGCTTCAGCCTGTTGTTGAGCGGATTCTTCACGTGTGCCGGCAGCTCCGGACGAGCACGGTCACGCTCGACTGCATAACCGGGAATGTGCGTACGGGTCCGCGACTAGTAGAATATAAGAGCCACGCCGAACATGACGAACATCAGCCCGAAATACGCGAGTGGAAACGCCCATCGACAAGCGCGGTCGATGCGGTCTCCGAGCTCGAACTTTCCCTGCTTGTCCAGCCCACCCACCACGAGGTTGATCACGACGGTCGCGCACATGGTCAGAAAGCTGAGGTTCAGGAACCCGTGCATCAGCGTGACGTACGAGATGTGGGGCAGCTGATCGCTAGTCACGAGAATGTAGGCGACGCCGGTCAGGATACCGATGAACGAGACACTGATCCGGTCGCCGAGCGACGACCGGTCCATCCAGAACACTGTGAAAGATAGCAGGACGATAACAATTAGGGGGAAGGCGACCAGCCGCATTACGAAGAAGGGCATACGCAGCACATCCACGCTCACGACAAACGTTGACGAAACCCCCAGACGTCCTGCGTAGTTTTCAGGGCGTTCCAGGACAGACTCGCTGACTCCCGTGACGATCCATTGAGGCACCCGGGTTTCTCCGGCCGAGGGACCTGGCCCATCCGATTGTACCTGCATCAAGACCTCGTCCTTGTCGAAGCCCAGGACTTCAAAGACGGCTTTCAGGCGGTGCTTGTCGAAGGGGTATCTGCTCATGTTGAATTCCACCTCTGCGGCGGCGTTGAGTGTCTGGATCAGGGTCGAGGTTCCGTCCGGCTCTACACGCAGCGTGACTCCATTCATCTCGAACGAGCCCGCTTCGTTGACGAGAATTACCTGCGGATACCAGCCTGTCGCTAGCTCGTTGAACTGGTAATCGCCCTGGAAGATTTTTTCATCCACTCCCTCAACGGCCGGATCGAAAGCCATGCGCGGGTCATTCCATTTGAGCGTGAGTACGCCCGTGAACTCGAACGTTTCCGCCCCGTCGTTTATCTCATTGATGTCATAAAAATCGAAGTGGGCTTCTACCACGACGGGACCCGCCTGCTTCGGAGGCCCGAGCAGGAAGGCCTCGGCCGTTCCTGCCTGAGGAGGTTGGCTCTCTGAGACGGTAGTGGGGTCCGCGGCAGCCATCCGTGTGAAGCACAAAAGCGCAACCACCAGTGCCATGAAAGTTACAATGAGCCTGCTCATTCCTTGCGATCTCCCAATTGAACCGCGTTCTCCGTCGAGTCCGAGGCACTCTTACCCGGAACATGAAGCAGCTCCGGTTCCTGTACGGTGATGGTGCTGATGGCGACGACACCCGCACCGGAAGATGCCGCCCGTAAACCGTACAGGATTCGAGACTGCGGCGGCCGACTATATAATTATGCGGCAAAAATGAAGTATAGTATCACATCTTAGGGTTTTATACTGCAAACCGTTGCCTTACAAATAAAATCTGCAATAGAATAAACCACTTTTTAGATGACCTGTTCGGACACCAAACCCGGCATTGAGTCCATGCTGGCAACGGTTCTCCAGGCTTAACTAGCGGAGATGAATAAATAAAACAGTAGCGGGCGATGGGGACTGGACCTGTACTTTTCCCCTTTTGTCAAGCGGGGTTGAAGTTAGAATCATGAAGGCAGCGCTTACTGGCTGTTCCGGTGACGTCCTGCGGCATTCTTTTGAAAATCCGGCTTAAACTCAGTGCTTATTATAGAGAGCATGGTCAGCGCTGACTTTTTTCCATTTTCTGTGCCCGGCATACTTCAGGTAATTTTTTCCCGCAGGAGCTTTTGAGCTTCTAACCTTTCTCCATTTTCTATTTCCTATGTATGTGAGAAAAGGTTTTTTTGCACCCATTATTCTCACCCCTGTATAAAGTATAAATCATTCTCTCCGTATCCGCACTCCCCTTTTAGTAGTTGTAGCGTGTAAATACTTGCTCTATTCCCGGGTTAGAACAGGCTTTCATAAAGCAGAGTGAAGAAGGCTGACCCCCCGTTATCACTCATCAATTTTATTCCGCGGATTAACGATTCATAAAGCGAATTTATGGCGGGCGATGGGGGACTCGAACCCCCGGCCTCAGGCTTCGGCGTTTACCCATTGTGTGTTACTTATCAAGGGCTTACTCGTTAAAGGAGTGTGGTAGATTAAATAGCCGCCGTGCTTCAAAATGTCGCTCTATATCAAGCACAGTCTTATCAAAAAGCTCCTGCGAAGCATCGGCTGCGTGAATCGAATTGCTAAGCTCAGAATAAAGGTGTTCCAGAGATGGAAACCGTGATTTAAAGTCTTCGGGAAGAGTTTCATTGTACCATTTCAGTGCATCGTCTGCACGCTCCTGTTTAGCCCCATATTTCTTTACCCATTGCTCAATAAACGTTCTCAATAGAAAGAGGCCAGCAAGCGTCTGTCCGGATTGGTGCGCTATGATAGCTCCCGAAAAAAATTGCACCACTTCCTTGGGTATCACTTTAGGTACGGCTACGTGCTCAATTGGACTGCGGCCAGATAGGGTCAATTTCCTCGCTTCTCGGCGAACCATAAAGAACTCTGGAATAGACTTACATGACTGGCAGAGATATGAAAACACGAATACTTGGATGGTTGGTTCTTGTTTAATGCTATCTACAATAATATTCTCACTGTAGCAATCTTTGCAATATTGCGCGTTGAAGGCTTCAATCCGGTCGCAATTACGGCAATAAATTTTTATGTCAGGAAGCGTAAGCGCTATTCGTGGTCGGATTAAATCTCCACTAGGAACAGGGTGACGTATACCTCTATCACCTGGCCCGCTTACTGACCAGGGGCCATTGATGTCTTGTTGCAGCGTCCTGTTGCGTAGTAGTTTCTCTACCTCATTACATTCCGAAGAAGAGACTTTATTAAGGAGATCGTCGATTTCAAGTCTTACACTTTGATAGAGGTGTTTCTTTTCAAGAAGTTCTTTGATAAGAAACGTGATGCGTGATTGGCATTCTTCTACGAATTGTTCTTGTGCATTCCGGGTTATCATTTTATGGTTTCTGAAGCCGAACCAGAAAGTTTAATCGTTAAACCAATCAAAGCTGTCAGAAATGATAAGTTCATATTTAGTGATATGGTGCGTGGTTTTCATCGGAATTCTTCTATATTCAAGATTGAATTCCTCAGCCAATCTTGTGATTTCATATGTGTCATCGTAAGTGATCAAGAAGCTGCCCTTGACTTTGGACAAGAGGGCAAAAAGTTTTTTGTGGTCAATAACGAAATGAGTGTAGAGTCTCTTCCCAGCTACAGTATAGGGAGGATCGACAAAAAACGCGCACGTTTTTTCATCTTTGTACTGCTCGATTACGGTGAAAGCATCTTTTTGCAAAAACACAATTTTGTCTTTAACCAGATCGATATATTTAATGCGCTTTTTGAGAGTTCCAGGATACCATCTGGAGGTAATGCCTTTGCCATTTTCTCCATTCTTGAGCATACCGGAGCCAACGGCAAGAATTCCGCCATGATAAATACGGTTTTTAAGGATGGTAGCAAAAGCCATTTCTTTTTTGCTTTTATTATTCTGTTGAATTTTCTCTCTGGCGTTTTCCACTGTCAGCTCAAAATTGACGATTTGATCAGCCAGCCAATCACCCTTGCCTTGGTTAATAACAGTGTCCCAAACAGCTGCTATTTCATCATCTAATTCGACCATTAAAATTTTCTTTGCCAAATTTTCAAAGGCGGCTGTGAGACTGATTATTCCGCCGCCGGCAAAGGGCTCAATTAGAGTAATATCTTTCGAGTTAAACCGGTTCATCCACTGCCTAAATGTAGGGACAAACCATGTCTTGCCGCCTGGATAGCGGAACGGGCTGCGCTGCGGCACAGAAGCCACATTCACAACCTTTGTTTTCTTTTCAGCAGGTTGATTCTCATTCTGGTTGTCAGGAAAAATGTTAAGCTGTTTACTCATCGTTTCACTTCTGATTTAGAATATCCCCCAGCGTAGGAGCATCAGGGGGGTTTTCCAGCTTTTCATCTAGTTTATTTTGCAACAAAGCCTGAAAATCTTCAATGTTTCCAGGTAGTGGATTTGTAACTTTTAACAATGCCGCTTCGAATTCAGTGTAAATCGTATCGACCAACTGCAAGTCATATTTACTCCGATCATCTCTAAGCACAAGATCATATAAATACCAAGCAATATCGGCTTCTTCTTTATTAACTTGAGGCATTTCCGGCAATGTATCAAAGAAAGATTTCTGCAAAGCCACTGCCTGCTTTCTACCCCAATGTTTGAAAATCCCTCCTTTGTAAAGCATTTGGGGGATCAATCTTTTCCGTGAAGAAGATAGGTAATCCGGCTTTGGGTAGTTTCTCCGCGTATCCCATGAAAACGTGGACGAAGGATTGTTTATGTATTCTTCAAACGGATTTCTGAGGTTGCCGGATATATAGACAGCCTGGACTTCCAAAGATCCATAATCTGTGAGCCGCCCTTGATCATCATAAGAGACCATCACAAAGTCTATATTGCCAGCCGATTGCCCATCCGCATCGTTCAATCGAATTTCGGTTAAACTTGTCCAGTCCTGGTCCTCAGTAAAAAAGAACTCGGCAGCATTCTCAGCAATAATCCATTCCTCCCGAAAGCGTATAGGGCAAGTTACAACAGCCACTCCGCCATGAATAACACTGCAAACTCCCAAAGGGGCTTGTGCTTTATCTTTCGTGCAGTTTGGTACTTTATTATTATAAGGGCAAAGTTTTCCGCGCCGGTATCTGTTTGCCTGGGCTGACTTGTTTTTTATGGGGAAACCAAAAACTTCACCTAGAGGATTGCTCATTGTATTAATTATGTTTATGTAAAATTTGTAAAAAAGCAATATGTATTCTGACGCACGCCTAAGATATCCCTAAATAAGATTTTTTTTGCATTTGATGAACAGGCAACTAAGCCTCGTGTTACATTCGACAATTCATTTCAACTCAACCCGTCAATATTGTTCTAACCGTCATATGGCGGGCGATGGGGGACTCGAACCCCCGGCCTCAGGCTTCGGAGGCCTGCGCTCTATCCACTGAGCTAATCGCCCGGTTTTGAAATTCCCAATTCCTTCATCACTACCTGCATATCTTCCCAGAGGGGCTTCTTGAAATTCGGGTTCCTGAGAAGCGCCGCAGGATGATAAGTTACCATAAGTTTCGCCCTACCGTATTGATGGAACTTCCCCCGGAGGCTCCCCAAGCTCTGCTTCGTTTTAAGTATGGACTGCGCGGCCGTGCTCCCGAGGCACACTACTACCCCGGGCTCGATCGCCCTTATCTGCTTGAATAGAAACTGCTCGCAGGTCGCCATCTCGTCGGGCTCGGGCGCCCTGTTCTCGGGCGGGCGGCACTTCACCACGTTGCATATATATACGTCCTCCCTCTTTAGCCCCATAGCCTCTATTATCCTGGTGAGAAGCTGTCCCGACCTCCCCACGAATGGCCGTCCCTGCAAATCCTCGTCCCTCCCCGGCCCTTCCCCTACGAATACGAGCCTCGCCTTCGGGTTCCCTTCCCCGAACACCAGATTCGTCCTCCCCTCGTGGAGCTTGCACCGGGTGCAGTCCCCTATCTCCTCCCTAATCTCTTCGAGGGTCATCTTTTTGGCGGAGGCGTCGAATATGCCGATCTGCTCCTCTATTCTTATAACGTCATCCTTTGTTTCGGGTTTTAACTGCGCTTTCGCCTGTGTCCTCACGGGTTCTTTCCCGGGCGCTTTCGGGACGTTCTCTTCCTTAGGCTTTTTTTCTACCGGCACCCTCGCGACCCCCATGGATCTCTGAAATTCGAGATGCCTCTTCAAGTCCCCGATTATCCCTTTCAGCTCTGATTGACATCTCATATCGGTCGATACCTATTATAATTAACACTGTTTAGACCGAAAAATCCATATCCCGGAAATATACGTATTCTTTGTCCAATGCCTCCGGTTATGGTAAATATTTCTATCCTTATTATATATGATCGGAGTCGAAGAGCGCGCGATGAAAGATAGCTACAAGCCGGATGAAATAGAAAAAAAGTGGCGGGACATCTGGGACGAGGGGAAGATGTACGAGGTCCGGGCTGAAAAGGACCGTGAGAAATACTACGTGCTGGAGATGTTCCCGTACCCCTCGGGACGCATACACATGGGCCACGTGAGGAACTACACGATAGGTGACGTCGTCGCCCGGTATAAGCGCACGAGGGGCTATAACGTGCTCCATCCTATAGGATGGGACGCGTTCGGGCTCCCTGCGGAGAACGCGGCTATCGCCCGAGGCGTACACCCCGCCGTGTGGACTTACGACAACATCGCGCAGATGAAGGCTCAGCTCAGGCAGCTCGGCTTCAGCTACGACTGGACTAGAGAGATCGCCACCTGCGATCCGTCCTACTACAAATGGGAGCAGATGGTGTTCACACGGATGTATGAAAAAGGCCTCGCCTACCGGAGATCGACGACAGTGAACTGGTGCCCATCCTGCGAGACCGTGCTCGCGAACGAGCAGGTGGAGGACGGGCTCTGCTGGCGCTGCGGCTCAGTGGTCGAACTCAAGGTAATGGAAGGGTGGTTTTTCAAGACGACTGAATATACCGAGGAGCTACTCGAATGGACCGAAAAGCTCAAAGACGGCTGGCCCGAAAGGGTCCTCGCCATGCAGAAGAACTGGATCGGCAAGAGCGTTGGAGCGGAAATAGATTTCCCTCTTATTGAGCCCGTCGGCGGTCAGGACCGCCTCAGTATATTCACGACGCGCCCGGATACCGTGTTCGGCGTCACCTATATGAGCATCGCGCCCGAGCACCCTCTCGCGGCTGAGCTGATCAAAGGGAAGCCCGAGGAAAAGGCGGCGCTCAAGTTTATAAAACGGGTCACGAAACAGAGCAGCCTCGAAAGGATAGCGGAAGGAGCGAAAAAAGAGGGCGTGTTCACGGGGGCCTTCGCTGTAAATCCATTCACAGGCGGGCGCATTCCTATTTACATCGCCAACTTTGTTCTCGTCGAGTACGGGACCGGAATTATCATGTGCGTCCCGGCCCACGACCAGAGGGACTTCGAGTTCGCGAAGGAGTACGGGCTACCCATAGTTCCCGTGATAGAGCCCGAAGGGACAAAGATCAGTCCTGAAGATATGACGGAAGCATACGAAGACCCCGGAGTCATGACGAATTCGGGGCAGTTCTCCGGGCTTCATTCCGAAGAAGGAAAAGAGAAAGTTATTGAATACATAGAGGAAAAAGGTATCGGCAAAAGAAGGGTCAATTACAGGCTCAGGGACTGGGGCATCTCGCGGCAGAGATATTGGGGCGCGCCCATACCGATCGTTTACTGCGATACCTGCGGCATGGTCCCTGTTCCCGACGAAGACCTTCCCGTCGAGCTTCCGCTCGATATAGAATTCACGGGGAAGGGCGGGTCGCCGCTCTCGAAAGTCGAGAGCTTCGTAAATACCGTATGCCCCAAATGCGGCGGCAAGGCTAAGCGCGAGACCGACACCATGGACACGTTCGTCGAGTCCTCCTGGTACTTCCTCAGATACGCGTCCCCTCATTTTAATGAAGCTATGTTCGACAGGAAGGAGGTCGGGTACTGGCTCCCCGTGGACAGGTACATCGGCGGCATCGAGCACGCGATACTCCACCTTCTCTACGCGAGGTTCTACACGAAGGTACTCCGGGATCTCGGGATGTGCGCCCTAGATGAGCCCTTCACCAACCTCCTCACCCAGGGGATGGTCATAAAGGACGGGGCCAAGATGTCGAAGTCCGTCGGCAACATTGTCGACCCCGACGACATGATAAAGAAATACGGGGCCGACACTGTGAGGCTCTTCATGCTCTTCGCCGCCCCCGTGCAGAAGGACCTCGACTGGAGCGACGAGGGGATAGAAGGGGCGTTCAGGTTCCTGAACAGGCTCTGGCGTCTCATATCCGACAGGTTCCCTAAAATCGAGCCTCTCAAGGGCAAGCCCCCGGACGTGAATAAATTATCAGTCTCGGGCAAAGACCTCCTGACCAAGGTGCACAAGACTATAAAAAAAGTTACCGACGATCTGGAAAAATTTCAGTTCAATACCGCTATCGCCGCAGTCATGGAGCTTCTCAACGATACGTCCCGCTTCGACCCTTCGGGCGACGAGGATGTGAAAGTGGTGAGGGAATCGGTCGAGGCCATGGTCAGGCTCCTTTATCCGATAGCCCCGCATGTGTCGGAGGAGCTATGGAGTGAGCTCGGACAAGGCGGGTCGCTCGTGGATGAGCCCTGGCTCGAGTGGAATAAGGGTCTCGTGGCCGGAGCCGCGATCACCGTAGTCGTGCAGGTGAACGGGAAGGTTAGGGCGCAGCTCTCGATGGATGCCGATGTAAGCGACGAAGGTATGAAAGAGGCCGCGTTCGCCGATGAAAAGGTCAGGGGCTACCTCGCCGGGAAAGAGCCCAGAAAGGTGTTTGTCGTCCCTAAAAAAATCGTGAATATAGTTATATAAGCATCAACCTGCCCCGCTCAAAATATTACAATCATCTTAAATATTTTGAATTTTCCTCTGTATATGTTATTTTCAAGACCTTCAACCGTATTAAAAGTCTAAGCTGTTTTTATCTCGCGCCCGGAAAATCAAGTTGAATAATCTATCTGCAAAATTTTTTTGCTCGTTTCCGGTTTCTCGAATTTGTGAAAATCAATAATCTAGAGGGGGGGGTGTAAGATATGGCGGGAAAGCATAATAATGACGGTTTTCTCCGAAACAAGGTAAAGGCTATCGAAGTCGAGGCCCCGAAAACGGTATCCGAGCTACTCTCCGAGATGGCTCAGACCGGATTTCAGGGGAAAACGCTTGCTCGCGCAGCGGATGTCTTCGAGCAGATGCTCATGGATGATGACGTTACTATTCTGCTGGGTTATGCGGGGTCGCTATCCACCACCGGCCAATGGAAGATTATCAACTGGCTGATCGAAAACCGTTATATAGACATTCTCGTATCGACCGGAGCGAATATTTCCGAGGACATAATCGACGCAATGGGTCTCGGTTACTGGCAGGGGACGCACGAGGCCGATGACGAAAGTCTGTTTCGGGAAGGGATTAACAGATATTACGATGTTTACGGCAAGGAAACCGATTATATCGAGATGACGGAATTACTAGCGCAATTTATCATGTCTCTCGATGAGGATTATCAATACTCATCAAGGGAGCTCCTTTTGCTCTGCGGCAGATGGCTCGCGGACAGGAATATCCATAGCATCGTCTCCAAGGCTGCGGAACACGGGGTACCCGTGTTCTGCCCCGCCATTGCCGACAGCCCTTATGGTGACGCGGCCCTGATCGCGAATAGCAACGGATTCAGCCTTACCATCGACGCCGTAAAGGACTACGTTGAATTCATGAAGCTCGGCGTGGGCGTTAAAGATACGGCTGTTATCTATATCGGCGGGGGCGTACCCAAAGACTTCATTCAACTCTTTGCAGTGACGGGCGGTCTTTTGTACGAAGACAGGGAAGTGCCTGACAGGCAGGGAGGCCTTGAGCGCACGGGGACCGAGAACATGGAGTTGTGTTATCCGCATAAGTACGCCATTCAGATCACGACTGATTCCCCTCAGTGGGGAGGACTCTCGGGCTGTACGTTCAGGGAAGCGGTTTCCTGGGGCAAGGAAGATCCCGGGGGCAGTATGGTGCAGTGTTACTGTGACGCTACAATCGCCCTTCCCCTGGTATCGCATGCGCTTGCCGAGAGGGTTAAGACCAGAAGAGAAGGAAAAGACTTTTCCGGGATTCTCGGAAAGCTTTAATCAGTAACGGTTTTTATTGTAGTTTGCGGTTATAGACGCTAGCTCCCGCGCGGCCTTTTCGGGGTCTCCCGAGCCGAACACGGCGGTGATGACAGCGATGCCGTCGACGCCTGTTTCGAGCACCGAATCGGCGTTTTCAGGTGTTATTCCCCCGATCGCGAATATCGGAATGCTCTTTATCCTGGATACCGCCTCCCTCAGCACATCAAATGAAGTCGGAGTTCTTTCGGGTTTCGTCGGTGTGAAGAACGGGGTCCCGAAGGCGACGTAGTCAGCCCCGTCCCGCTCGGCATCGAGTCCCCTTTCGAGCCTCCCGTAGCAGGAGACGCCAATTATCTTGTCCCCTCCGAGCGCCTCCCTCGCGTGACTAACCCTCGCGTCCTCTTCCCCGAGATGCACCCCGTCGGCCCCTATCTCCTTCGCCAACTCTATGGAATCATTGATTATTAATGGCACTCCGTATTTTCTGGTCAATTCGAGAACTGCTTTGCCGAGGGTCAGGACCTCGTCCCTCGGTGTATCTTTTTCCCTGAGCTGAACGACATTCGCTCCCCCCCGGACAGCCATTTCCACCGTCGCCAGGAAGTCGTCCCTGGGTATGAGCTTCTTATCCGTGATTACGTAGAGCCCTTTTAGCATCCGCTTCATAATATTAGAAATTTATCGGGGATTTGAGGTTTGCGCAAATGCGACAGAAAGAGTCGCGACACTTCGCCGACGCATGTTCCCCGTCACATGTTGCCGGATTATTATCATGTGTTTACAGACTATTATGATATAATATTAGAAACAACTTGGAATATTTACTCTGCCATAATAAAATCTTATCAAACTAAGAGGAGGCAAAGGCGAAATGAGGGTGAAAAAAGCATATTCGGCAGCGTTCATATCTATATTTTTGACCATAATTTCCCTCGTGACCGTGCCGTGTAATATTGCGAGCGCTGCAGGCGGCAGCGTTCCCTACTCCTTTTTCCTCGAGCACCCCTACAGCTCGACGGGCGTGAGAGGGAACCTCGAGTTCGTTTCCGTAGACGGAGGTGGGACGCTCGTCATGAACCAGCTGCGGGCCGACCTCAACCTTCATGATAATATCTTCGGCCTCTATGCGAAGTTCCCCTTTTCAGGCGTGACGGACGGGGTTTTCGGGAGCGGGGACTACGACTTCGGCAATATCGGGGTCGGGACGAAGTACGCGCTCCTGAGCTCGGCGAATTCTGCGCTTACCCTGGGTTTCGAGGTCTTGTTCCCGACGACGGGAAATAACTTAGGGGCGCTCGGCGCGCGCTCTTACTTCCGCGATTTCGCGTACTTTACAAACGACGCGTATACGTTCGTGCCTTACGGCGTATTCGCGATCGGCGGAGACGTCCTCGCGTTTCAGGCGAACCTGGATTTCGATATCATGACAAACGCGGAGGATGCGAACGAGAGCCCGTTCAGCACGGGGGGTGATAACACGGAGCTCATTATTAAATACGGCGCGGCGGCGAGTGTTACGCCTCAATTCAACCTCCCGTTCTCGACCTCCTTTCTTCTCGAGCTGCTTCTCGCGTCATCTACTTCGTTCGATCAGAACGTCACCGGGGCATACGTCACGCCTGGCGTAAGGTTCGGCGGGCGAATGTTCAGCTTCGGGGCGGGCGTGCAGATACCTTTCGGGAGCGACGAGATAAGCGATTTCGCAAACGTGGACTTCCTCGTGGACATGCTGATCAGGTTCGGCGGCTGATTCCCGAGGCTGCGTGCAGAGGCTGCATGTTATAGTCGCTTAACGCCCGGGAGTAGTTTCGGATGGTCCCGACGGTCTCGTATCTAATGCCCGATGGCATTGAATATCGCGTCAGTCACAGCGCCATAGTCGGCGGGGAGCTCGACCGGCTTGTTCGCGTATTTTGAGAATACGCCTTCGAGCTCGCCCTTGTGATACCCGATCTTGAACTCGACGAACTTCAATCCGTGCGCAGTCGATATTATCACGATCCTGTCAGACGGCTTGAAGATTTTTTTCTCCTGCAGTTTGAGGAACGCCGCCAGAGCGACGCCCGTGTGCGGGCAGTTGAACGTCCCTGTTCTGTCGACGAGCGCGCAGGCGTTGGATAACTCCTCTTCGCTTGCCTGCTCGACGATACCGTCGAATTCCTTGAGTATCCTGATAGCCTTGTTCACGCTTACCGGGTTTCCGATCTGTATCGCGTTCGCGAGCGTCGTCTTTGCTTTAACAGGATGGAATTCTTCGAAATTTTTCAGGTAGCTCAGATATAGCGGGTTCGCGTGCTCCGCCTGCGCGCAGACGAGGCGCGGGAGCCTGTCTATCAGCCCGAGCTCCTTCATGACAAGGAACCCCTTGCCGAGCGCCGATATGTTGCCGAGGTTGCCGCCGGGGATGATGATCCAGTCAGGCACTTCCCAGTCGAACTGCTGGCAGAGCTCGATGCTTATCGTTTTCTGCCCCTCGATACGGAGCGAGTTTATTGAATTCGCCAGGTATATGTTGTTTTCGGTGCATACCTTCTGCACCATCTCCATGCAGCCGTCGAAGTCCGTATCGAGCGACAGTACGAGCGCGCCGTTCGATATGGGCTGTACCAGCTGGGCTATCGAAACCTTGTCTTTAGGTAGGAAGACTATCGCCGGGATACCCGCGGAGGCGCAATAAGCGGCGAGCGCGGCCGATGTGTCCCCGGTCGACGCGCAGGCCACGGCCGGTACGTGCTTACCTTCGGACTTCATCTGATTGACGACCGATACGAGCACGGTCATCCCAAGGTCTTTGAAGGACCCCGTGTGGCTGTTGCCGCACATTTTTATCCATATGTCTTCCATCCCGATCTGCCTGCCGAACCTCTCCGCCCAGAAGAGGTTGGTCGCCCCTTCGTACATCGATACTATGTTAACGTCGTCGACGTACGGGCACACCCATTCCTTCTTGCCCCAGACGGAGCTCCCGTAGGGCCAGCTCTGTCTCCGGTAGCGGTTATCGAAGATGTCTTTCCATTCCTGTGCGGATTTCTCCTTGAGTGTATCGATATCATGGGTTACTTCCAGGAGACTTCCGCATTTCCTGCAGCGGTATATTATCTCATTCAGGGGGTATGTTTCTCCGCAATTTTCATCGATACAGCTGAACCAGGCCCTGTAATTACTCATAGTTAAACAAAATACCCCCTCGTATTTTGACTGTCAAACAAAGCCGGCTTAAGCCGCCGTAATAAACCATTTATAATCAGGATGCATGCCCTACTGGTAATTTTTACAAAAATAATGTAGTGTGTATAATTAAAGGAAATTCTAACAATTACATCATAAGTATATGAGGATTAGTGATAATTGGATTTAGCATTGCAGTTTCCTTGAAACAAAATAGGCGTTTTGGTATCTGAGCTCGTCGAATGCCGAACAGGAGAGTGCATCTCAGGATTCATGGAAGGGTACAAGGGGTATTCTTCAGGGCATCTACGATGGATAAAGCTAAGGCGCTCGGACTGACAGGCTGGGTCAGGAATAATCCGGACGGTTCTGTTGAGGTCGTTGCGGAAGGAACCGGCGAAGGGCTCGAAGAGTTCGTCGAATGGTCCCATGGGGGTCCGAGGCACGCGGTCGTCAATAAAGTGGAAGTCGATTGGGAGCCATATCTTGATGAGTACACGGAATTCACGATCGTATAGATACGGCGGAGACGTGATAAAAAATGATCATTAAATGCATACCGGGCGGTATTTTTCTTACCAACTGCTATATAATCGGAGACGAGGCTACTAACGAGGCCATACTCATTGACCCTGGCGAACATATTGACGATATACTGATGGAGGTAGAAAAGTCGGGACTGGAGATTAAAAAGATCGTAAATACGCATACTCATATTGACCATGTGGCGGGTGCGGTCGAGGCGAAAAATGCTTTGGGCGTCGGATTTTATATTCATCCGGAAGAGGAGCCCGTGCTTCAGGCGCTTCCCGAGTCCGCGATGAGGTTCCCCCAGTTCGGCGAAGTAAGCGTCCCGGAGGTAGAGGGTTATATAGAGGAGGGGGACGAGATAGAGATCGGCAATCTCAGGGCAAAGGTGCTGCACACACCCGGACACACCTGGGGGAGTATCTGTCTCGTCATAGACGATCAGGTCATTTCGGGGGATACGCTCTTTGCCGGGAGCGTAGGAAGGGTGGATCTCACGGGCGGGACGTCGATGAGGGAGCTCGTCCGCTCTATCAAGACGAAGCTCATGGTCCTTCCGGATACCTATATAGTCCACCCCGGCCACGGGCCGTCGACGACTATCGGGATAGAAAGGAGATCGAATCCGTTCCTGACGGGCGATTTGATTATCATATAAATTGGAAAGATTAATATTCAGAGTCATATTGATACTCGCAGTGGCCTCGTTCCTGGTATATATGTTCGCCAGGGAAATATCTCAGGTATATGCCCTCCACCGTGAGAACGACAAGGTTAAGCTTGAGGGAAAGGAATTGGAGATGGATAATAACGAGCTTAGGATGAAAATAGATCTGATAAAGACGGATAAGGTCTATATGGAAAAAATTATTAGAGAAGAGCTGGGGATGATCAAAACAGGTGAAAAAATATACAGATTTAAAGAATAAAATTACGTATTCGAATTTTTTACTCGGAAAAGTATTAATTCTTCTACTCTCCGCGCTCATTTTCATTCTTATATATCAAAACAGTTTCCATTCGCTTAATTTCTATTCCGCTCTTGCTACATTGCTTCTGCTTGCTACGGCCGGTTACAGGACGCTCCAGTTTGTAAGGACTGGCTCCCGCGATATCCCGCTCCTGGAAAGGCTCGAGCTCTCAATTCTCTATACCCTTGTTTTTGAAATCTTTTTAGAGATCTTCGGGAACGATATATTCCCGCTCTCCTTTTTGCTCGTCCCCGTCCTGATTTACGGCTTCGGATGGGCGGGCGGAATAATATCTTTCTCCCTTATATCGATTCTCCGCATAAGCATGCATTTTGGAACGGGCGCGCTGGTTGAGCTCTCCCTGCTCATGATAACTACGCTGGTGATCGGATATTTATTGAAGGGTAATAAGGAGCGGCTCAGTTCTTACATGTTCCAGAGGAGCAGCGGGAAGAATATCATCCTGCCGGCTTTGATATCTGGGGGGGGCGAGAAAAACGACAGCGGCGAGCCCGTCGGCGTAATTACGCTAAAGAACGAGATAAGGAACTCGCTCAACATACTTTGCGAGCTCGTACCGAATCACAGCATCGTGCTCTATATGAAGATGGACGACGGACTCTACGCCATTGCCGATTTCATATCCAAGAGCAAGGATTACATAGACAGGGGACAGAGGCTCAGCTTCCGCGGAGGGTATCTGGGCTGGGTTTTAAAGACGAAGACCCAGGTCCTTATTACGAGCATCAAGAATGTGCGGAAGAACCTCATTTACTATAATAAAAACGTGCCGATTAAAGCTCTCCTTGCAACCCCCCTTTATTTTAAAGGCGATAGAGAAAAATCCGAAGGCGTTGAGAGCATATTCGGCATGCTCGTAGTCGATAGTTTCCAGCAGGACGCTTTCGGTGATAAGGAAAAACTGATCGTGTCTCTTATATCTGACAGGATAGTTGAGATAATCGACAGGTTCCTCTTGTCGGAGAAGGTCTATCTCAGCTCGCAGGAGCTGAATTCGTTTTATGATTTTACTCAAAAGCTTAATTCCACGAGTGACGTGGACGTAATCCTGGACCACATTATCGATACCCTGACGAGGTTATTCGAGGCCGACTTCGTGGGCGTATCTCTCGTGGATAAAGAGGGCGGATACAGTAACCTCAAAAGGGTTAGCGACGGGATGAAGGAGCATCTTGAGGATAAGGAGATTCCTCACGACGACACCCTCATAGGGTTCGTCGCGGAGAGCGGAAAGCACTTTCACTTCGACGACATATCGGCGAGGTCTCAATACAGGAGCGTTTTCGGAAAGGAAATCGATTTCGCTTTAGGAATGAAGAATATTAAGTCCGTCCTCATATACCCGTTCCACGAGACTTATCAGGACGTTGATAACGTGGGTCAGGTCGTTTTAGGCTCTGTTGTTATAGGCCGGAGGACGAAGAACCCGTTTAACGAAGGCGAGATAAGTCTCGCAAAGATTATTTGCCGGGAATCCGCCAAGTCCATGACGTCTTCCCTCAACTTCCAGAAGGTAAAAGAGCTCGCTATAAGGGACGGGCTCACGGGGTTATATAATCACAGGCATTTTCAGGAGATGCTCTCCTACACCATCGTTCACTCGGACAGGTACTCGGCCCAGGCTTCGCTCCTCATGATCGACGTGGACGATTTAAAGGTTATAAACGATACTTACGGTCATCAGGCGGGCGACACGGTCTTGTCTTCTATTGGGAATATATTGAGCGAGACACTTAGGAAAGTCGATATCCCCGCCAGGTACGGCGGAGACGAATTCGCAGTAATACTCCCGAATACGAATAAGACGGGGTCGATCGCTGTCGCGGAGAAGATAAGGAGCAGGCTGAAAAGGGTCTCCCTGAGATCGGATTCGCGGGAGCTGCAGGTCACTTTCAGTATAGGCATCGCGACCTATCCCCAGTGTGCGGCCAGTAAGGAGCTGCTCATTGAGAAAACGGACCGCGCCCTTTACGAATCGAAGAATAATGGTAAAAACAAGATTACGCACTACGAGGACATATCGCTTGAGGAGCTGGGGAGCTGAACCCGGGCAATCGCCCCGCTTCAGGGGACATATTCGATTCCGGTAGTATATGCGGTCCCCGTAGTTAATAGTTATACTTCCTCTTATTCACTTTTCCCGGTAATACATGACGGACGGACGAAGAAAGGAACTCGACCCAAGGGAATTTTTTTACGGCGGTAAAGCATTTCCGAGAAAGAGCCTCGGTCAGAATTTTATTACCGACCGGAGGGTGATAGACAGGATCGTCGAGACTGCTGAGATTTCGGGTGAGGACGAGGTACTCGAAATCGGACCCGGCATGGGAGCGCTTACACTGGCGCTCGCCGAGGCGGCCGGCAGGGTCGTAGCGGTCGAGAAAGACGAACGGGTGATAAGCCATTTGCGCGAGCTCCTCGACGGGTATACCAATACCGAGGTTATCGAGGGCGACTGTCTCAAGCTCGATTACAGGGATTTTTATCGGGGCAGAAAGATGAAAGTCGTTTCAAACCTTCCCTACAGCATATCGACGCCCGTCCTTATCAAGCTGCTCGGAGACCGCGATATTTTCTCATCCCTTATCCTGATGCTTCAGCTCGAAGTGGGTGAGAGGATTACCGCCGCGCCCGGCGGCAGGAAATACGGCTCATTGTCCGTTCTCCTTCAAACGTACATGGATGTTAAGATGGTGTTCCGCGTTTCGCCCTCCGCATTCTGGCCGAAGCCGAAAGTCGATTCGGCCGTCCTCAAATTCGTTCCCCTCGCCCGGCCAAGGGTCCCGGTTCCGGATGAGCGGCTTCACGAGAGGGTGCTGAGGGCCGCGTTCTCATCGAGGAGGAAGATGCTCGGCAATTCACTCCGGTCGTTATTACCGAAGGAAGCCGTGGAGCGCGTGCTGGCCTCGTGCGGCATTGACAGGTCGAGACGCGCCGAGACACTGACCATAGAAGAATTCGGCATGCTGGCGGAAGAGGTAACGCGCAGTCATATAACCGGCGCTGTCCCTGACTCTTCCCCGGGCATTGAATGAGCCGCCGGAAAGCAATATAATTCCCTCAGATTAATAATTCATTATAGCGGAGGATTAATATTATGCGTAACGTGGTGGTGTCATCGCTTGTGTTCCTTGCGGTTTTATTCTTAATGCCCCTGATCTCGTCTTCTCAGGATTTCGGAATCAGCGGAATCTGGTACCACAATAATATGCAGACCCACATAAACGTGAGGGACTTCACGCACGTCGTGTTGATCAACGAGAGCGGCGACAGGGCCATAGGTCATTTCACCAATCCCTGGCAGATAAAAGTCCCAGGCTGGAACGTAGTCGGCAGTATCCAGGACGGGGGACACAGATTTCGTGGTCGAACAACACTACCTGGACCAGGTACCCGAGCGGTAAAACCCATATAAGCGGCACATGGTATCACAATAACAGCCGGACCTCCATACAGGTCTATGACAACGGGTGGAGGTTCAGCATCACGAACGAGCGCGGCCAGACGAGCGACGGTACTGCGAAGAGCAGCCGCGAGCTGTACATACCGTCCTTGGGCATAACCGGATATGTGAACAACGACGCCACCAGGATCAGGTGGAGTAACGGAACTGTCTGGACCAGAAGTCCCGGCGGCTCGGGGCCTCTGTCATCTCCCGAAGAGTAAGGTGGGATTTAAGCGGGGGGGCGTGGGTTATTTTCGTCGCCGGTGTTCTTAGTTCGGGCAATATATGGCTTATTCGGAGGAGACCACGAGGAGCACGGCCCCCGATTCGACTGCGTCTCCTTCCTTGACCATCAAGTTCTTAACCTTTCCCGCGATCGGGGACTTGAGCTCGCTCTCCATCTTCATGGCTTCGACCACGATAAGGCCCTCGTCGGGCGCGACTTCGTCGCCTTCACCCTTGAGTATCTTCACGACCCTGCTCGGCATCGGCGACTTTATCTCCTGGATACCCGAGACGATGTGTGAGGTCTTACGCTGCTCCCTCTCGGATACGGCTTCGAGCTCGTATAGCTCGCCTTCGATGAAGAGCTGCACCTTCTTGCCCTTTCTGAAGACCCCTATGCTCACGGACTTGCCGTCTATCAGCACTGAATAAAGGTCGTCCTCGATTTTCTCGAAGTCCACAGGGATGTTTCTGCCCTCTATCTCCACCTGCAGCTGGCCGTCTTCTTTCTCGAGGGTGATCTTATAAATTTGGTCCCGGATTTTAAAGGTATATGTCATGCAATGGGGCTCCTGGATACTCCGGATCTTCTGCCGAACAGCTTCCAGTTCGAAGACGGCTTCTGTGCCGGCTGACCGGCGCTTTCGGGACTGCTCATCGAGAGCGCTGCTGCTATCAACGCCGGCTCTATTTGCAGTACCGGCGGTTTTAATAGTTCCGGGTGCCTTTCTATGAACCCCGTATCGATTTTTCCTTTCCGGTATTCGTCGTTGTTCATAACGCGGATGAGGAACCCGATGTTCGTTTTCACGCCGAGCACTATGTATTCCCGGAGGGCAGATTCCATTTTCCTGATCGCGGCTTCTCTCGTGTCCGCCCAGACTATGAGCTTTGAGAGCATAGGGTCGTAATAGGGCGTGATTTCGCAGCCGTTATATATGGAGGAATCGTTCCTTATCCCGGGACCGCTCGGGGTCCTCAGGTATTCGATTACTCCGGGGGACGGGAGGAAATTCGTCTCCGGGTTCTCGGCGTAGACCCTGCACTCGAGCGCGTGTCCCTTCATGACGATGTTTTTCTGTTTGAACGGGAGCTTCTCGCCGGCTGCGATCCTGATCATCCATTTCACTATATCGAAGCCGGTTATCATCTCGGTCACCGGATGCTCTACCTGTACCCTGGTGTTCATCTCTAGGAAGTAGAAATTCTGTTTCTGGTCCATGATGAACTCGATCGTGCCTGCCCCCTTGTATTTCACCGCCTTCGCGATCCTCACCGCGACCTCACCCATTTTCTTCCGCGTCCTCGAGCTGATAGCGGACGATGGGGCTTCTTCGATGACCTTCTGGTGTCTCCTCTGGATCGAGCATTCACGCTCGAATAGGTAGAGGGTATTGCCCTCCGAGTCGGCGATGATCTGTATCTCTATGTGTCTCGGGCGCTCGATAAACCTCTCGACGAAAACCGAATCGTCTCCAAAGGCTGAGCGCGCCTCGCTCCTCGCCATACGGAGAGAGCTTTCGAAATCGTCCTTGCTCCTCACGAGCCTCATCCCTTTTCCGCCGCCTCCGGCGGACGCCTTGATCATTACCGGATATCCGATGTCGTCGGCGATCACGGACGCTTCTACGTCGCTCACCGCCCCGTCCGAGCCCGGCACGAGCGGCACTTTAACGTCGTGGGCGATTTTTCGTGCCGTTATTTTATCCCCCATCAGGCGTATCGCCTCGGGCGAGGGCCCGATGAACACGATGTCCGATTTTTCACACATGTCGGCGAACGACTCGTTCTCGGAAAGGAATCCGAACCCCGGGTGTATGGCTTCGGCGCCTGACTTTTTTGCGGCGTCTATTATTTTCTCTTTATTCAGATAGCTCTCTGTGGGGGCCGAGCCTCCGATGTGATAGGCTTCGTCCGCGAGGGCGACATGAAGTGAGCGCCTGTCGGCGTCGGAATATACGGCAACGGTGTTTATGCCCAGGTCCCTGCACGCCCGGATTATCCTGACTGCGATTTCCCCTCTGTTGGCTATGAGAACTTTTTTGAACATTCGATAATCCTTTGGTATTAGAGTGGTATGTTCCCGTGCTTTTTCGGGGGGTTCGACTGCCTTTTACCGTCCAGCATCTCGAACGCCGAGATTACCCTCGGCCTCGTATCCTCAGGCCTTATGACCTCGTCGACGAAGCCCAGGTCTGCGGCCCTGTAAGGGTTTGCGAACTGTTCCTTATATTCCTCGATGAGTCTCGCCCTCTCCGCATCCGGGTCTTCGGCCTGCATTATCTGGGCGCGCGAAATTATATTGACGGCGCCGTCCGAGCCCATCACCGCGATCTCCGCGGTCGGGTACGCCATCACGATATCGCCCCTCACGTGTTTGGACGACATGACGTCGTACGCCCCGCCGTAGGCCTTCCTCGTAATGACCGTGACCCTCGGGACCGTCGCTTCGCTGTAAGCGTAGAGGAGCTTGGCCCCGTGCTTTATGATACCGCCCCACTCCTGTGATGTGCCCGGCAGGAAGCCCGGCACATCTTCAAAGGTAAGTATGGGGATGTTAAAGCAGTCGCAGAACCTCACGAACCTCCCGGCTTTTACGGAGGCGTCTATGTCGAGACAGCCGGCGAGTATATTGGGCTGGTTCCCGACGATACCGATCACCCTGCCCGCCATCCGGGCGAACCCTATCACTATATTTTGGGCGTAATGCTCCTGAACCTCGAAAAAGTAGCCTTCGTCGACTACCGCGTTGAAAACGTCTTTCACGTCGTATGGTTTGTTCGGGTTTTCGGGGACTATCGCCCTGAGCGCCGTCGCCCTCCTGTCGGAAGGGTCGTCTGTCGGGGTTCTCGGAGGGTCTTCCATATTATTCGAAGGGAGGAAGCTCAGGAGCTCTTTTATCAGCACTATGCACTCCTTGTCGTCCTCGACCGCGAAATGCGCAACACCGCTCCTGGAGTTGTGCACCATCGCCCCGCCGAGCTCTTCGGAATCCACTTCCTCGTGCGTCACCGCCTTTATTACGTCGGGCCCGGTGATGAACATGTAGCTCGTATTCCTGACCATGACCGTGAAATCGGTTATCGCGGGGGAATATACCGCCCCCCCGGCGCAGGGTCCCATCACAGCCGATATCTGCGGCACGACGCCCGAAGCGAGCACGTTCCTCAAGAATATCTCCCCGTATCCGCCGAGGCTCTCCACCCCTTCCTGTATCCTGGCGCCGCCGGAGTCGTTTAATCCCACGATCGGAGAGCCTACCTGCATGGCGAGGTCCATCACCTTGCATATCTTCTTTCCGTGTACCATTCCGAGCGAGCCGCCGAAGACCGTAAAGTCCTGGGCGTAGACGAAGACCTGCCTGCCGTCTATTTTCCCGTACCCGGTGACGACGCCGTCCCCCAGGAACTTTTTACTGTCCATACCAAAATCGGTGCATCTGTGAACGACGAATTTGTCGAGCTCTACGAAGGTGTTCTTATCCAGGAGCAGGTCGATTCTTTCTCTCGCGGTGAGTTTGCCGATTTCGTGCTGCTTCTGTATCCTCGCTTCGCCGCCCCCGGCTTCAGCCTCCCTTTCCTTTTCTTCGAGTACGGAAATTTTGTCCTTCATTATCTGCTCCTTTGAAGGTTCTTAAGAATCCAAAAAAATACTATGTAAATATCTAATTGGCAAGTTTGAGAGTCAGGCGCGGTTTTCGTGTGTATTGCCCGAAAATATGCTGTAATTGCTTGTGTGATCGCAACTGTATCGTCCGAGGTCCCGTAGCCTTTGGCTCCGCAATCAAGCACATTTATAAACGAACCCGCATTGAGCTTTTTAATCTGTTTTTTTGTGAGTCCAAATCGTCATACAAGTGCATTAAGAAAGGATTGCGCGAGGTAGGCTTGTTAAAATCTACCGCTATTGGTAGGGTGTGTTTCTTGTTCCCTAAAGTAGGATTAAAAGGCATGGACCCATACTAACATAGGCCCGCTGATTTAAAAGTACAGTAACTATTTATGACTCGTACAGAATACTTCCTTACTTTTAATGCTCAATTTCTATTGATGCGGTAGTTTGTATATCTTTAGTGCAATTGTCCACATCTTTTGGATACCAATATCCATATACATCTTTACAATATTGATTTATACATTCCAACTCCTTACAATTTTCAACAACATTTTTAGCTATAAATATTCTTATCCATTGATAACAATCATCTACCGTTGGATTTTCCGCTCTTAAAAATCGATTGTTCGTAATATTGCGAGAAGCAATCTTATCAAAAGGATTAACTTCTCTTTTTGAAAACTCATTCTCAAGAAAAGGATTAACTGATGAAAATCCCTCTATATCAGCACACCCCCCGCGGATGCATGTAAGATCATTACCACATCGATTATAAACATTTTTAGCTTTCCTTATCAAATCTGCATATTTCTCTATATACGCTTGCCATGCTTTTTCTTGTTCTTTCATCTCTTGTTGTTTTATCAATTCTTGTTTTTTCTCTCGCTGTATTCGCACTTTTTTAACATTTTCTCTAATTTGTTGTACTTCTTTTTGTGCCACATTCTCATCTGCAAGTTGAGACCAGTACCATACTCGAATATTATTTAAATTCTCATCCATCTCTTCTGTATAACGCAAGACCCATGTAGTCCCTGTCCATTTGTCAATTTTATAAGATTGAATATCATCTTCTTTTAGATAATATCTATTTCCTATAGGCGTATACGCAAATACCGCATATCCACCAACTAATCCTATAATGAAACCTAGAACTATCTGCTTCATAATAGAATTATAATGCGATTTTAAATCATAGAACTAATTTATTTACAATCGCACATATAACCCTTCCGATTATCCATTCAGGGTCAAAACTGGCCCATCCTAATTTACGAATCATATATTGTTTGTTCACCGGCTCCAGATACAAAGCGTCTGGTTCGGTATGAATAAGTCGAATAATGTAACCCGACAGGAATACGAAAACAGTAAGTACCTTTATCTATTAATCTTTTCTGAGGAGCAGTTTCTACTAGGACATATGAACCGTTCACAATCCATTTCTCCATAGAACCCCCTTCAACCTTAAAAGGAATTTTATGGGGTGTTTTCGTGGGGTTGAATCATGCGCGTACAATGCGTATGTGATACCGAACTATGATTGGTTCAGGTTTATTAACCGTCAGGCTGGTCTGTTCCCCGGGGAGCAAATGGCCTCCCAGATTTCCTTCACGCGTCTGCGTGTATTTTCAAGAGACCCCGAATTGTCGATGACATAGTCTCCGTGCATCATCTTCTCCCGGGCGGGCATCTGCGCTCTGAGTCTCGAGACCGCTTCTTCCCTCTTGTAGCCCTTATCCCGGATGAGCCTTTCGATCTGAGTCTCTTCGTCTGCGGTGACGACGATAAGGGCGTCTATCAGGTCCTTGAGCCCCCCCTTCTCCACTATGAGTGCGGCTTCGATCATCACGACATGCGCTTCTTCCTTCTCGTACCCCCGGACGAGCCCCCTGATCCTCTCCATTATCCTCGGGTGCGTGATCTCGTTGAGCCTCTTCCTCTTGGCTTCGTCACTGAAGACGATGTCCCCGAGTCTTTTCCTGTTTATCGCGCCATCGGGTTCGAGTATGTCTCGTCCGAACACAGAGACTATCTCCTCCCATGCGGGCTCACCGGGCTCGACCACTTTACGCGCGATCTCGTCGGCGTCGATTATCCTTGCGCCGAGCGCCTCGAACATCCGTGTGACGGTGCTCTTGCCGGAGGCTATGTTCCCCGTGATGCCGATGACCTTCATCGGGATATTTTAATTTGGCGGCGATGCACTTTCAAATGGGCTGTTTAATGTATGCATGGGAGTCTAGAACGGGAAACTTGATAAAATTATCAGTTGGGTATAATAAATCCCTAGATTTCGCAACTGCGAATAGAAAAGGAGGGGTTCCATGTCTAAAAAAGCCGAGGATATAAAGATAGTAGGGGTCGTCGGGGCGGGAACGATGGGTTCGGGTATAGCCCAGGTAGTCGCTTCGAGCGGCAGGCAGGTGGTGCTTGTGGACGTAACGGATGCCGCTATCGGCAGGGGTATGAAGGCTATAGAGGGGAGCCTCGGCAGGCTCGTCAAGAAAGAGACGATTAGCGAAGAAGAGAGTAAATCCATAGCATCCAGAATAAAAACAACCACAAAATATGAGGATTTTAAGGACGTTGACCTCGTCATTGAGGCCGCTTTCGAGGATATGAAGGTTAAAAAGGAAATCTACAAGAAGCTCGACGAGTCGACCTCGCCCGATGTGGTGCTCGCGACAAACACATCATCTTTACCTATCGTGGAGATCGCCGTCGGCACCGGAAGGCCCGACAAAGTAGTCGGTATGCACTTCTTTAATCCCGCTCCCGTGATGAAGCTCGTCGAGGTAATCAAGACGCTTGCCACGTCCGACGAGACCGCGGAGTTCGCCTTTAATTTTGCAACTGCTCTCGGAAAGGAACCCGTCAGAACGAAGGACATCCCCGGGTTCATAGTGAACAGGATACTCATACCGATGCTGAATGAGGCTGTATTCGCATATTCGGACGGCGTCGGGACGGCCGAGGACATAGACAAGGCAATGAAGCTCGGCACTAACCAGCCGATAGGCCCGCTCGCCCTTATAGACCTCATCGGGCTCGACGTCACTATAGACGTGATGGACGTATTCTATAAAGAATTCCAGGATTCCAAATACAGGGCCGCGCCTTTGCTGAGACAGATGGTCAGGGCGGGATGGCTCGGGCGTAAATCCGGGAAGGGCTTCTTTAAATATTGATATTATATTTAACTCAGCGAGGCTCCTTAAATTTATCAAAATCATCTGAAGGGAGCACAAGAATATCGATATTTGGGACAGAGTCGAGAGGTACCTTCCAAAGTGATATTGGTTCATCATCGACTAAACCTACTATTTCCAAATCAAACAAGACATCTGCATTGGGATGCATTCGTGCTAATTGCTCTCTTAAAAATTTGAGATCTGCTGGAAATATTCCATTTTCACTTGGTACAGTTAACTTCACACTTATTACGAAAGGTTTTAATTGGTTGAACTTATCGAGCTGATGAACCTTCTGTATTAAGTCAAGGTGATACTTTAAAGACTTTTCTTGTAATCGTCCGTATGAGAACTCTCCTGATAGTATTTTAGCTATTGTCACTAAAGTCTTAGCGAGAGCATTGAGTTCATTTGTTGTTAGTTCAAGGATGAAGGTTCCTTTTACTGTAGTTACACTAAGCTTGCCATCATCAGAAATGGAAAAGTTATTTCTATGAACGATCTCGTGCCTGATCTCTAGTAAATTTTTGTAAAGTGCAAATAAGTAATCCTTTAGATAGGTTTGGGCTTCAATTTCTGGTGGGTAAACAAGTTTTAAACTCGGTATTTGCTCTATCTTCTCCGAGAATCCCCATTGTGATGGATGTTTTTTATTTTTTATTCTTTCAGCCAGATAGTTTTCCTCTAAAACCCACTCAAAAATCATATCAAGGATTTTATAACAAGCCGTAAGAGTGAGAGGAGTCATCGAATTGATAATTTTTCTTGCGGTTCGTGTTCCAAATACGTCGGTTATTCCGATTTTATTATGGAGATTGGTTTGGTTATTTGTTAGTGTAACCGTAGGTGTATCGGTTTCTCCTCCGAATATTTCTTCTGTATTTGAAAGATAACCAAGTAGCCATAATTCATAGCTCAGCTTTTCCTTGAGTTGCTTTTGAGAGGATATATCGTACATAGCTATAAACAACTATTTAGAGGCTATCATATTTATAGCCTTCACCAGCCTTCTTATTACCTCGTCCTTCCCCAGAATCTCCATCACTTCGAAAATGCCCGGGCTCACTGTCCCCCCGGTGAGCGCTACCCGTACGGGCTGGGCTATGGTCCCGAGCTTTAATCCCCTCTCCTCCATTATGCCCTCGAACGCCTTCTGTATTTCCTCTGCAGTGAACGATGTCAGCCGGGAAAGCCTCTCCGTCAGGTCTTTCAGGACGTCCGCCATCTCGGGCGTGAGGAACTTTCCCGCAGCCTTTTCGTCATACTCGATTTCGTCAGCGTAAAAGTATCCGAGGGAATTGGTTATATCGAGGAGTGTCTTCGCCCTCTGACCGAGCTCCTTCACGATCATTACGAGCTTGTTATCGAGCTCCGCCTTTATACCATTATCGAGAAGGATCGGGAGCACGAGCTTCGCTATCTCCTCGGGCGGCTTATTCCGTATGTACCAGCCGTTTAACCACTGGAGCTTTTCGGGGTTGAATACGGCGGCCGATTTCCCTACGCTATCGAGAGTGAATTTTTCAACAAGTTCATTTATCGTGAATATCTCCTGATCTCCGTATGACCAGCCGAGGCGTGTCAGGTAGTTTACGAGCGCGTCCGGCAGATAACCCTCTTTCCTGTATTCTACGACTGAAGTTGCGCCGTGCCTTTTGCTGAGCCTCTTACCGTCGGGACCCAGGATCATCGAGACGTGCGCCAGCTTCGGTACTTCGAGCGAAAGCCCCTCGTATATGAGCACCTGCCTCGGCGTATTTATCAGATGGTCGTCCCCTCTTATCACGTGTGTTATTCCCATGAGAGAGTCGTCCGCGACGACGGCGAAATTGTATGTCGGGAATCCGTCCGTCTTGAGTATGACGAAATCGTCTATCTCCCCAGCGTCGAATACCACCTTCCCCCGCAGTATGTCGTGCACCTCGATAGTCCCGTCATCGGGCGTGAGCAGCCTGATTGCGAAAGGCTTGTCCGGCCCGGCGTTCCTGTCCGCCCATTCGCGTTTGTAGTGGAACACCTCGCCCCTTTCCTGGGCCTCTTTTCTCCTCTCATCGAGCTCTTCCGGTGTCACGTAACACCTGTATGCGTGTCCCGAGGCCATGAGCTTGTCTGCGAGGTCTTTGTATATGCCGAGCCTGTCCGATTGCCTGAAAGGGCCCTCGTCCCAGTCGAGCCCGAGCCATTCCATGGCGTCTCTAATCTCCAGTATGGATTCCTCGGTCGAGCGTGAGCGGTCGGTATCCTCGATGCGCAGTATGAATTCCCCGGCGTTGTGTCTCGCGAAGAGCCAGTTGAATATGGCCGTCCTCGCCCCGCCTATGTGGAGGGACCCTGTGGGACTCGGGGCGAATCTGGTTCTTACGGTCATGGGGGTTAAATGTTAATTTAGAGTCATTGGTGAGTCAAATAACCGCATATACAGGAGAGGCGGGTTGACAACCGGTCTCAATCGTCATTAATATTGCGATATAGCGGGGGCAGTGCGGTGCTGCCTGTATGTAGTAAAATCCTGCTCGTCATATTTCCCGAAAAGAGGGGATGTAACTATTTAAGGTTTTACCATGCTTGGTTTTTTCAGGGATTCGAGTATTATTGAAACCCGTCGGCCGACATACAGAACGGCCCGCCTGAGTCAGGTACGGAAAATCTTGATACAAGTTTAATTATCCAATGAATAAATGCCTGGTTATTCTGTTATCGGCGTCGATCTTGCTCGGTTCCTGCTCTATCGCTAAATTCGTGGGCTACTATGCCTCCGCCGGCTCTGGCGACAAAGGTAAGCTCGATGGTCAAATATATACCTCTGATTCCACCTCATACCGGATAGGCTCTCTCCCCGACGGGTGGAAACGTATTGACATCGAGGGCGGGGACCTCGCTTTCAGCAACAGCCTCAACGATTCCACGATAACCGTAAATTCGACCTGCGATGAGCGCAAGATGAAATACAGCTTGAAGGCCCTTTCGGAGTCATTGATAGTAGGCGTGAAAGACAAGAAGGCGGCTTCCCGGCAGGAGACTCAGATCGACGGGCAGCCGGCCCTGAGCACGATTTACACAGGCAGCCTGGACAGTAAGCCTGTCATGATAGAGACACGCGTATTTAAAAAGAACGATTGCGTGTATGATTTTACATACGCCTCGTCTCCCGATAAGTTTGACTCGGGGGCGCAGGCGTTTAACGAATTTATTTCTCAGTTCAGGGTGCTATGATCATATACAGCTACATATCGCGCCTTGGGTCTTCCTGCGTATCTTTCATCGAGCAGATGGGGGATGTCTGGCTCTTCCTCTACAGGTCTCTATACGCGAGCTTCACGCGCCCTTTTAATTACAGGCTCGTGCTCGAGCAGCTCGACGAGATCGGCTTCAAGTCCATACCCATAGTTGTAGCTTCCGCAATGGCTATAGGAATGGTCATGGTCGTTCAGCTCGCATGGGGTTTCGCGTGGTTCGGGGCGAAGGGCGTCGTCGGTCCCGTCGTCTCGCTGTCCTTCGTAAGGGAGCTCGGGCCTGTCGTAACGTCGCTCCTCGTGGGCGGAAGGGTCGGCTCGGGTATTACCGCTGAAATAGGGTCGATGAAGGTAACCGAGCAGATAGACGCCATAAGGACGCTCGGCGCCGACCCCATGAGGAAGCTCGTCGTTCCGAGGCTCGTGGCCGCCGTCATTTCCTTCCCGTTCCTGGCCGTAATATCCGATTTCACGGGAATTTTAGGTGCGATGATCATGTCGAACATAGACCTCGACGTAAAACCGAGGCTCTTTATTTCCAGCATACTCGAATGGGTGACGATAAACGATTTCGTGAGCGGGATCTCCAAGACGTTCTTCTTCGGGATTATAGTGGCTATCACCGGATGCTATATAGGGATGAGGGCGGAAGGCGGGACTCAGGGTGTCGGAAGAGCGACGACATCCACAGTCGTGGTCGCTCTCCTGCTGATCATCATCGGGGATTTTTTCCTTACAAAACTTTTCCTTCTCTTGTAATCGGGGTTATTGAGTCACAGCCGGAAGGGGCATTTTGTTCCGCCGACGTGTCCCGGCGTGCTCTGCCTCGTCTATCGATTCGAGGATTGTTTTATACCGAGAGCTTTTGTATATTCGGAATAATTACGGAACGCTCTGTCGGCGCTTTCCCGGTTTCCCGTTTTGACCGATATGTAATATTGGTTGTTCCAATAGTCGATGTTTTCGATGATCGAATCTGTGGAGTTGTTTTTGGCGAGCTCCCTGGCCCTTTCCTCGCTCCTCAGGGACGAAGCCGGGTGCGCGTCGTAGCCCTGTCCCCAGATGGGCTTTACGTCGCTCCTTTCCTCCGGTTCATCGTTTGCCTCACCCTCCTCCGCGTAAATTATCCTCTCCCTCTCTCTGTATGAAGCGACAGTGTGCAAATCGGCTGGTTTTTCCTTTACCTTCGTGTCCGAGGTGTAGACCACTGCGGGTTTGTCGAGGTAAGAAGGCAATATATCCAAATCGATGAGATAAACCGTCGCGGCCGCCGAGCCGAAGATCGTAAGCAGGGTGATGCTCAAGACTTTTCCGATTGTTTCCATCTTGCCCCGTCCGTTGCTGTTACACACTCAACGATTGCGGCCCCTTTCGGATGGTAGCTTGAATCGGGAAAACAGAATACGGAGGGTCAGCGAAATTCGAGAGAGAGACTATGTTTTTCCGTTTCGGCGGCATGGCGGCCATGGGTTTTTTATCCCTTTAGGCCCTTTGCTTTGCGTCCCATCCTTTCGAGTGGTTTGCCATTTCGTTCGGAACATGACGACAATTACTGCGTCATAGTCCGTAGTGCTCTTATGTTACAAATATTATAAGTTATATCGTAGATTGTCAACAAAATAAACATTGCGGCATGCTATTCCGAAAATTGTAATATTTCCGTTAAATTAGCCCCCCTCCAATTTTTCATCGAGGGCTGAATTCCCGAGAAGACCCTTATTGTTGACTTGGGGTTAAAAAAAATCTATACATTAATGAACGGTTATTGGTTCTTATCGAAGACCGGAAGATTCCCGCTTAAAAATATACAATCCATGGTTCGAGCTGAAAATGGATAACAGGATAGCCGAAGGGATACTCTTTACCGACCAGTACCAGCTTACTATGGCCCAGCTCTATTTTAGATTCGGGCTTCACGAAACGCACGCGCAGTTCGACCACTTCTTCAGGAGCTATCCCGACTACGGCTCCCATAAGGCGGGGTATTGCGTGAACGCCGGGCTCGAATGGCTCGCCGGATGGATGAAGGACGCCTCGTTCGGGGACGAGGAGATAAGCTATCTCAAAACTCAGACCGGTCAGATGGGTGAGCCGCTATTCGCGGATGATTTCCTCCGCTGGCTGAGGAAGCACGGGAATTTCGGCGGGATTACAATGTTATCGGTTCCTGAGGGGAGGGTCGTCCATCCCACCGTTCCCGTTACCGTGGTTCAGGGGCCCCTGCCCATGGCGCAGATATTGGAGTCGGCCCTCCTCAACAAGCTCAACTACCAGATACTGATAGCCACGAAAGCCGCTCGTATAAGGGAGGCGGGACGGGGCCAGCCGATACTCGAATTCGGAATGAGGAGAGGGCCCGATCTCGGGGTCAACGCCGGCATAAGGGCGGCGCTGATAGGAGGGGCCGATTTCTCCTCGACCGTAGGCATCTCGCATATGCTCGGTTTTCCGCCCAAGGGCACTCACGCGCACAGCATGGTGCAGGTGTTCATGGCGCTCGGCGAAGGCGAGCTCGGGGCTTTCAGGGCCTATGCCGAGGTATATCCCGACGACTGCCTGCTGCTGGTGGATACGATAAACACGCTCGAGAGCGGAGTACCTAACGCGATAAAGGTTTTCGAGGAATTGAGGAGAAAAGGGCATAAGCCGCTAGGCATCAGGCTCGATTCGGGCGACCTCGCGTATCTCTCCATACAGTCGGCGAGGATGCTCGACAGCGCGGGTTTTCCGGATACGAGGATAGTGCTATCGAATCAGCTCGACGAGCTCGTCATATGGCAGGTAATAACGCAGATAGAAGAGGAGGCGCCCCGCTACGGGCTCGACCCCGAAAGCCTCATAAAGAGGCTCGTCTACGGCGTGGGGACGAAGCTCATAACCTCAAAAGGCGATTCCGCGCTCGACGGCGTGTACAAGCTCGTCGCCGTAAGGGAGGAGGGGAGGTGGGAGCCGGCGATCAAATTATCGGAAACCCCGACAAAGACGCTCAACCCGGGCAATAAAATGGCCTGGCGTATCTATGACAAGAGGGGGTTTGCGACCGCGGACCTCCTGACCATAGACGAAGGCGATCCGGGGGAGAAGGAGTTGATAAAGATGCGCCATCCCTCCGACCATAGCAAATTCAGGATTATGAAGGGTAATGAGATAAGCAGAACGGAGCCCCTTCTCGTGAAGGTATTCGAAGATGGCGGTCTCGTCTACGATTTTCCTTCCATAGAAGAGATCAGGGTGAGGAGAATCGAGGACATAGAAAAGCTCGATTCAGGCGTAAGGCGCATAATGAACCCTCATATCTATCACGTCTCGCTCTCGGAGAACCTCTGGAACTTGAAGCATGACCTCATCCGGTCGATAGAGAATGAAAGCGTCTAAATATCCGAATCGGCATCTCGGCTCATTTTCAGGAACGGGACGATCTTAATTTCCGGACGGCGTACTTCCTTTCTCCGCCCCGGACGATTTCACTGATTTTTTTTGTCTCCGGTTCCGGCCCCCGCCGTTCGTCTTCTTCTTACTTGGATCGTACCCCTTTATTTCGAGCGTCAATATGTCGGGTCTCGAAAAATGCCCGACCCCGTCGATCACGGCCTTCGAGCGAATTATCATATCCATGTCTATATCCGCATATACTATGTCTTCCTTGCCGTAGACGGGCCCTGCAAGGTATTCACCCCGCGGGCTTATGATCCCTGTTCCGCCCGGGTAGTCCCACATCGTATGCTTTTTAAGCGGAAAGCTGTCGGGGACCATGTCCTCCGTTATGTGCCCTGAAGACGCGACGACGAACACCTGTCCCTCGAATGCGTACTCGCGGCTCGCAAAATCCATCGTCGGTTTCACGAACCCGTGCCCGGCCCAGAGCCCCGCGTGTATCTGCTCTCCCTTCATGAACATCGCGTATTTCGCGAGTGTCATGTGGTGCTCGTAGCAGAAAAACCCTCCGACCTTGCCGACTTCGGTATCGAACACATTCAGGTCCTCCGCTCCCCCGTTCCCCCATATGCATTTCTCGCTGTCTATGGACATGAGCTTCCTGTGCTTTCCCAGGATTCCGCCCTGCTTGTCGATGTAGAGGATCGTGTTGTAAAGCGTCCCGCCGTCCCGCTCGTTTACGCCTATGACGACATAGGCGCCCGCTTTTTTCGCGGCCTCGCAGAGCTTCTGCGTATCGCTCCCCGGTATATCGACCGAGTTCTTATGGAGCTCTATATATGCGTCGAGCACGAGCTTTCTTCCTTCTCCGGTGCCGATGTCCTTGGGCCAGTAGGGGTAGCAGGGGACGATCGCCTCGGGGAATACTATCAGGCTCGCTCCCTGCCCGGCCGCTTCTTCGATCAGGCTCGCGATCTTCCCGATTGTTTCGACCTTGTTGAGAAATACAGGGGCCGCCTGGACCGCCGCAGCCGTAAATTTCCTGCTTTCGTTATCCATTCTCGTTTCACCCCCTGTTGTCGAATTTGTCCCGAACCCCATTATCTCACGAACCGAAAGCCCATGTCAACGGAATAAAATCCGGTTGACGCACGGAATATTCAATCGACCATCGAAGCTATTCTAAACTAATACGCTCGGGAATCATTCGAATTCAGGCTTTATCTCCCCTGCAAAAACCCTGAGAGTATTTAGTATCCCCTTATAATCCCCCGCCAGTATGTACAGGACGAGGTGTGCGACGCCCGCGTCCCTGTATTCCCTTATCCCCTTCGTTATTTTTTCTCTCCCGCCCCTGAGCGTGTCGTCCGCGCTGAATTCCCTGCCGTCGTTTATCTCGATGTTCCTCCTTAGAGACATGACGAAGCTGTCCTTCTTTTCAGCCGGCTGGAGGCTTTTCAGATATTCCGCCTTCTCGCGGAACGCCCCGGGCGTAAGTCCCACAGGGTGCCACCCGTCCCCGTATTTAACCGCGCGTTTCATGGCCCCTGCGCTCTCTCCCCCGACCCATAAAGGGGGGTGAGGCTTCCTCTCGGGTTTAGGCAGGAATTTGATATTCGAGAATTCGAGGTATTTCCCGTTATATTCGGGTTTCTCGCTAGTCCAGAGCTCTTTCAGTATCTCGATGTACTCGTCCGTGACGGGTCCGCGCTCCTTAAAATTGACGCCCAGCGCCTCGAACTCGTCCTCGATCCACCCCGTGCCCACACCCAGAATGACCCTCCCCCGGGAAAGCGTATCGAGCGTGGAGACCATCTTTCCGAGGACTATGGGGTTTCGGTACGGGAGTACCATTACGCTCGTCCCGAGCTCTAACTTATCCGTGCCGGCCGCTATGTACGCGAGGGTGACGAGCGGGTCGTGAAAGGTATCGCCAAACACCTTATGCGAGGCGGGGATTACTACGTGGTCGCTGACCCAGAGGGAGTCGTAACGGAGCTCTTCGGCGAGCCCCGAGATCTCGAGTATCTGTTCCCTGTTTGCGTATAACCCGAAATTGGGGACCGCTATTCCGAATTTCATTCGACATAAATACTAACATCACTGCACGGGATTAAAATTAAAATGCTCAGCTGTTCTTCGCGAGGGAGCCCTCAGCTATTCTCAGCTAAGGAGCCTTCAGCCATTCTTAGCTAAGGAGCCCTCAGCTATTCTTAGCTAGGGAGCCCTCAGCTATTCTTAGCTAGCAAGAGGCTTTCCTCTTCGAGGTAGTTCTTAAACTTAAGCACTTTTTTCACGTATCTCGACTGTTTTCTGTACGTATCGGAGCTCTGTGCCTTTTCGAAGTTCGTGGGGCCGTAGTTATAGGCATCAAGTGCATTCTCCGTGGAATCATACCTTTCGGTCAGAAAGGAAAGATAGTGGATGCCGAGTCTAACGTTAATGAACGGATCATATAACGATTTTCTCCCGTTATAATCTATGCCCATTTCCTTTGCGATGTACTCCCCGGTTCCGGGCATGACCTGCATGAGTCCGATTGCGCCCCTGTGGGATTTCGCCTTCGGTGAGAATTCGCTCTCTATCTGAATTACGGCGAGTATCAGGTATGGGTCCAGGTTCTCGTAGTGGTCGCATTCCTTGACGATCAGTTTCGCGAGCTTCCGGGCGTTTGATTGATTTATCGAGTCCGACAGCCTCAGGATGAAGAAGTATATCTCCGCTTCCTCTGCGGTCATCTCTTCTATCTTCAGCTCGGCCGCCTCTGTCCATTTCGGTTCCCCTACCGCGGAGCCCGCCACTAAATACTCACGGCCTCCCGGATTCACCAGCAGACCCGCGAAAGCCGGTTGTTCATCCATGGCCAGGTTGTTTGATTTATTCAGGAATAAGACTGAAACACAGAAAAAAAGAAGAAACAAGGCGACCTTGAAGAGTCCAAAAAGGGAAATCATGAAGAAATCATATACGTTTCGTATCATCGTTATCTCCTGGCTGCGTGGGTTTGAGACAGTAAAGACGCTATGCGGCTGAATGTCTGTTATTTGGATTGTATGGATTTAAAGGTGTTTTTAGACCCCGTTTTAAATGAGTTTTCTCGCTTGAAGGGTTTAAACGAATCGAAGTCCGCTATGTATATCTCACTTACGGTCATAACTACGTCAATCGGCTCGTCGTACAAATCTTTCACTTCAAACGGTGTATTTTCTTTAAAACGATTCTTTCTAAGTATTCCCATTAAGATTGTCGTTTTCCATAACTTTTTTTGTTTTCCGGTCAATAACTATAAGTGCCGGGCTCCCGTTGTCAAGAAATAATTACGCAATTGCGTAGTGTCGTAACCCCGGATTCCGGTGTATTTTGAAGCAATATTACCGTCTTATATTGCAATTGCGTACAAACATGCTAATTTTATACTCCGAAGCTGCAGGGTTTCCGGGGGCGGCCCCGGGCGTCGGAACCGGGGAATCCGTCCCGGGAGTCGGGGGCTTTTGTTTCTTGACCGTAAAAACATTTCGTGTTAGTTTTTAGGGCGCGTTATGAAAAGAACTTATCAACCTCATGAAAAAAAGAAATTAAGGGTGCATGGGTTTCGCGAAAGGATGAGCACCACGGGCGGAAGGCGCACTCTCAAGAGACGGATAGCGAAGGGCAGGCACAGTCTCACGGTGAAGCGCTGGAAGAAATGAGCTTTGTAGTGAGTTTATCTTTCCCAAAAGAATTAAAAATCCGTACGAACTCTGAATACGAAGAGATTTTTGGGAAGAGCAAAAGGCTCAGTACAGACCATTTTAATATACTATTCGCTCCCAATTCGCTCGGATATCCCCGAATGGGCCTCGTTGTCGCAAAAAAGGCAGTGCCCGGGGCTGTCGAGAGAAACCGTATAAAGAGGGTACTGAGGGAGGTTTTCAGGCTGAATAAACCCCTCTTCGGATCGATGGACGTGGTTTTTGTCGCCAAGAAAGGCAGCGAAAGGCTCGATTACTCCCTCGCGAAAAAAGAGATCGAAGAAATAGTCAGGTTTAAATTATCATGATTTCGAATTTACTTGTGTATCTGGCTACCTCGCTGATCAAGGCCTACAAATATGCGGTTTCACCTATATTACCCTCTTCTTGCAGATTCTATCCCAGCTGTTCCGAGTATGCGATAGACGCCCTCAAGAAGTACGGACTACTCAGGGGTTCGTGGCTTACTCTCAAAAGGATCGCGAGATGTCACCCGTTGAGCGCCGGCGGACATGATCCGGTCCGGTAAAGGACGAGTGGATGACAGACAACAAAATCAACACAATCATATTCTTCGTACTATCGATATTAATCTTCCTGGGATATACGTATTTCTTTTCCACACCCGACAAGAATCAGGCGAAGAAGCCGCCGGGGGCGGAGGTATTCGAGCAGTCCTCGCCCGCTCCGGGCGCCGTTCAACCCGGAGAGTCTCAAGATTTTCAGGAGCAGTCCGACTCCGACGACATGCATTTTTCCCCGGAGGGCAAGCTTATATCGATCGACACTCCCCTTTATCACGGCGTAATAGATACTGCGGGAGGAAGGATATACAAGTGGGAGCTCAAGAAATACAAAGAGAGCACCAACGGCGGCGCCGCGATAAATCTTTTTAAGGACACCCCGCCCGGATTTAGCACGCTTTTAAAAATGAAGGGCTACGACGTGCCCGAGCTCATTCCATTCGAGTACTCGGGACGGGACGATATAACGGTCACGGACGGGACAGCGGAATTGGCCCTGTCCTGGCGGTCCCCGGAAGGCATGGCCGTCAAGAAGATATACTCCGTCGATTCCGCGAGCTACGTATTAAAGCAAAGGCTCGAGGTGACCAATCCGGGGACGGCTCCCCTTCAGCAGAAGCTCGATATCAAGTGGTTCGGCAAGGTGGAGGAGCACGGACGGGGCGGGAATACGATGAGCTTCGTCGCGCTCGTCTCGGGCGACGTCGAGACGGTGCAGAAGAGACCGAAAGAAGCCCGCAGCTACATGGGTGTCATCGATTGGTTCGGTTACTCCCAGAAGTACTTCATATCGAGCTTCCTGCCGGAAACCGGGGCGGATACGACGGTCACGCTGAGCCCGGTCGGGGATAAAGGTCTCGTGAAGGCTCTCTACAGCTATCCGGGAGATACGGTCCCGGCGGGAAAAACTTCAGTAAAGAACTGGGAGGTTTACCTCGGGCCGCTCGAGTACGATACGGTAAAAGCCGTCGGCTATAATCTCCAGGAATCGATTAACTACGGCTGGGTCGAGTTCCTTGCAAAGCCGCTGCTCGATTTCCTCAAATGGCTCAACAGTTATTTTCACAATTACGGAATTTCGATCATCGTTATTACGGTGATAATGAGGCTGATTTTCCTTCCCCTTACCATCAAGAGCATGGTTTCCATGAAGCAGATGCAGGTCAAGATGGAAAAAATCAAGCCGAAGATGGACGCGCTCAAAGAAAAATTCAAGGACGATAAAGCCAAGCAGAATTCCGAGCTCATGAAGCTTTATTCGAGTAATGGCATCAACCCGCTCAGCAGTCTCGGAGGCTGTCTCCCGCTGCTCATACAACTGCCCGTTTTCGTTGCGCTTTATGACGTGTTCCTCCATTCGATAGACCTCAGGCACAGCTCCTTTCTCTGGATCAATGACCTCTCGGAGCCTGAGCATCTATTCGACATACCCGGCATAGGGATTCCCTTCAGGATTCTGCCCCTCGTCATGGGCGTCTCGTGGTTCATATCCCAGAAGATGACTCCGATGACTCCGACCGCCGGAAATGAAAGTATGCAGATGCAGATGAAAATGATGCAATTTATGCCTATAATTTTCACTGTAATGTTTTGGGGATTGCCTTCGGGCTTGATATTATATTGGACGGTTAGCAATATACTTTCGATAGGACAGCAGATTTACGTTAACCGTCTCGTAAACACTCCTAAAGGAGGCTGATGATGGCGATTGTTATAGAACGTGCGGCAAAGACGGTATCGGAGGCGGCCATAAGCGCTTGCGAGGAGCTCGGCATACCCAGGAGCGAAGTCGATATAGAGGTGCTCCAGGAGGCTTCCAAGGGGGTTCTGGGGATCGGGAGCAGGAACGCCAAGATCAGGGTCACTGTAAAGAACGAGAACCTGAGCGAAAAGGGGCTAAGGTCGAAAAAAGCCCTCGAATCGATTCTCAACTATCTCATCCCCACTTTTTCAGTCGTGCTCAAGGAAGGCCCCGAAAAAATCAGGCTCGATATCAAGGATACCAACGACAAGGGACTCCTTATCGGGAAAAGGGGAGAGATGATTAAATCCCTCGAGTACGTTGTAGGCAAGATCGCCGGGCGGAATTGCGATGACGGCCGGGATAAGAGGGTCGCTATAGACGTGGACGGGTATAAGAGGCGGAAAGAGGACAACATATCAAAGCTCGTCAAGGAAACGGCGAGTAGAGTCAGGAAAATGAAGAAGCCCGTTTCACTCGAGCCGATGTCGGCTTCCGAGAGGAGAATCGCTTACCTGACCCTCAAACGGGAAGGCGGGGTGAGCTATGAGACCAAGATCGAGCAGGAAGAGAAGAGGATAATAATAACCCCGTTGACCAAGGGTTAAGCCGTACGCGGGTGAGTCGAATCGGGAGCTGTAGCGGGATATTGCCTATGTTTCCGGCTCGTAATCCAAAACCGTATAGACAGGAGATAAAATGACGAAAGAGAAGCCTTCTAAGACAGAAGATGAGTATTTCGCCAAAGAGGAAGCGGAGAAATCGAAGAGACTCAAGGAAAAGCTCAAGCATGAGACCGAGGAGGAAGAGAGGGAGAGGATCAAGACGACATGCTACATGAGATGCCCCAAGTGCGGCGGTAATCTCCATGAAGTGGCGTTCAGGGGGATAAGGATAGACAGATGCAGCCACTGCGGGGGTGTATGGCTCGACAACGGAGAGCTCGAAAAGCTGGCCGGCACGGAAGACAAGAGCGTTATATCCGATGTACTCGGCTTTTTCAGCGGGAAGAAGTAAGAGGGCTTTAATTATTTCCTGAGTGTCTTGAAAAAAGCTTTAAGCAGGCTTGAGCACTCTTCCGTACAAATACCTTCTGTTACTTCGACTGTATGGTTAAGCCTGCAGTCGTTCCCTATATCGTAAACCGAAAAAACCGCTCCTGCTTTCGGGTCCCGCGCGCCGAACACGAGCCTGCCGATCCTGGCGAGTATGATAGCGCCCATGCACATGAGGCAGGGCTCGATAGTTACGTATATGGTCGCCCCTTCCAACCTCCAGCTTCCGTATACTTCGCCCGCTCTCCTGATCGCTATCACTTCGGCATGGGCCGTCGGGTCGTTTCCGGATTCGCGGAGGTTGTAGCCGCTCGATACGATTATGTCTCTGCCGTCGGTGATGACGGCGCCGATAGGCACTTCGCCAATACGCCCGGCTATTCGAGCTTGTTCGATAGCCAGGCGCATGAATTTTTCGTCGTCGTTCTTTGTCATTAAAAGGCGATGCGGAATTTGTGAACCCGTGACGCGCTTACTTCCTTGCGCTGAATTTAAGTCCCGACTTGCTTCTGTCCCAGGTCTTATCCGTTATTTCCTTGATCTCGGCGACTTTAATTTTCTGTGTGGCGGTCACGGGGAACCCGTCCTCATACACCTCGATAAACCTCGGGACCATTGCGACCATGACCCTTTCGGCCATCCATTTCGAGAACTCTATCGGGTCGAACGTCTCCCCTTGTTTGAGCGTGACATTGAGTTTTATCTCGTCGTCGGATACGTTCGGCAGTCTTATGCCGACCGCCACCGCCTCCTGAATGGCGGGGTACTGCATTGCGAAGTCCTGAACGGCTATAGGGTCTACGTTCTCCCCCGATACCCTTATTCTGCTGAACCTCCCCACGAAGTAGTACCTCCCGTCTATTCCCCTCGCAAAAAGGTCGTCCGAGTTGAAGAACCCGTCGTCGTCGAACGCTTCCCTGGTCCTCCTCTCGTCCTTGAAGTATTCGTTAAGCGTCGTGTGCGGCACAAGCGGCTTGACGTACAGTAATCCTTTCGCTTCATCGGGCGGTGTCGGGTCTTCGTACGGGTCCCAGAACGGCCTCATTACCCTGCTCTGGTCCTGCGGGTCCCTGAGCTCTACGTAATACCCCTCCATGGAAAATCCGGATGAGCCGGGGCGGTGGTCCTCAGGGTCCTTCCAGAGCACCATTCCCATTTCCGTAGAGCCGTATCCGTCGATTACCCTCACTCCGAACCTCTCCTGAAACTCCGGAAGGTTCCGGGGGGCCGGTGAGCCCAACAGGATCCTTACTTTATGCTTCTTGTCCCACTCGCTTGGTTCCGCCGCCCACAGGTACTCCGCGACGGCCCCTAACATGTTAACGCAGTTCGCACCGCACCCCGCGGCCCATTTCCAGAAGCTCGACGCCGAGAAGCGGGGGAAGAACACGGCAGTAGCGCCCGCGCCCATGGCGCTGAATAAACACATGACCTGTGCGTTCGCGTGGCCGAGCGAGAGTATGCTCATGAGTACGTCGTCGCTCCTCACGCCCTGTTGCTGGAGGTATGCGCGTACTGTCAATACGACCCCCCCATGGTCCCTCGCGACGCCTTTCGGCATCCCAGTCGTGCCCGAAGTGAACATGCACCTTTCCATATCGTGGGTCGTTACCTTCACGCCGGGATTCTTAACGGGGAATTTATCGAAGGTCGAGAACGGGAGCGTCTTTATGCCCCCTATATCGGCCGGGACCTTCGCCGGATCGCCCGTCATGAATATGACCCGGAGGTTCTTTATGTCCTTGGCGATTTCTTCAATAAAAGGGAGGCTTCCGGGATCGAGAATGAGCACCACCATCTCGGAATAATTGATTACGTAGGCGAGCCTCTCCCCCTTTTCGTCCTTATTTATCGGGACCTGCACGGCTCCCGTCTTATGAACGGCGACTATCGATGCGACGTATTCGGAGCAGTTGATCATGTACATTCCTACCTTATCGCCTTTCTTAACTCCGAATTCGTCTTTGAGGCCGTTTGCAACCCGGTTGGCCCATTCATTCGTTTCCTTGTACGAATAACTCTCTACTATCTGGCCTTCTCCATTACCCACACGGAACATAGTCTTATCCGGGAATTTTTCGGCTCCCATCTCCAGGCATTTGGTAATGGGTTTCCATTCCGACGTATCGTCGAATGTGCCGAACTGCAGCGTCCCGCTGCCCAGATATTTTGCGTCACGGGGTTTAAATAATAAAAGCATAACTACCCTCCTTGTGGTGGCTTAATTGATTTCCAGGTGTTTCGGAAAATTAACCTTATTACAATAAGAAAATAGGATAAATTTGTCAACCTGATATTTCCCGGGGAATTCTGCGTGTAAATGATTAGTAGAAACGGTATCTTTATCTGTCTTGAAAGAGATATGACACTTGGTATACGGGTACGCGCTTTTATATGCGGATAAGCCGTTCGGTCTCTTTCGATGCAGGTTATCATGTTAATTTATTTATCGGCTCCAGAGCTTCCCGAGGGCATGTTTTGAGCATATCGACAGACATATTTTTGTTTATCGCCGGAATAATAGCGCTATTCCTCGGCGGGGAGAGCCTGATAAAAGGAGCGTCACGTCTTGCCCGCGGCCTCGGGATACATCCCATAGTCATAGGGCTTACGGTTGTGGGGTTCGGGACTTCCGCGCCCGAACTCGTCGTGTGTATCATCGCGGCTCTTAAAGGATCGAGCGACATAGTCCTGGGAAATATAGTGGGCAGCAACATTGCGAACACAGGGCTGATTCTGGGGTTAGCTGCCCTCATAAGTCCGATATCTATCAAGATGAAGCTGATAAAAGTTGAAGTATTTCTGATGATCGTTCTCTCGATAGCTCTATACGCAATCTCCTGGAAACTCGGACTTGGCCGGATAGAAGGTGTTTTTCTCTTCGGATCTCTGGTGATTTTCACTGTTTACAGTTATTACGGCGCGTTACGGGAATCTTATAGGGTAAAACAAGAATTTAAGGAGTTTATCGGGGATAACAGCTCCATCCTGAAGCAAGCGGCTTTCATCGTCATAGGGCTGGCATTACTCGTGGTCGGCGCACGCTTTATAGTTGACTCCGCCATATCGATTGCGACGGAGTTGGGGATCAGCGAAGCCGTGATCGGTATTGCGGCAGTCGCAATAGGAACATCCCTTCCCGAGCTCGCGACCTCTACGGTCGCTGCCCTCAGGAAGGAGAACGACATTATTGTGGGGAATATCATAGGGAGCAATATATTCAATATTGGGATACTCGGACTGGTTTCGGTAATCCGGCCGGTCAGCGTCAACCCCGAATTTTTAAAATTCGAGTATCCGGTGATGGTACTGTTTGCGGTGCTCGTACTCCCTCTAATGAGGACCGGTCATAAGGTGAGCAGGGCTGAAGGGCTTTTCCTTCTGCTGCTCTACGCGGCGTTTATCATTATGTTGTTCGTCCTGTAAGATTCAGCGCACCCGGAACTTGAGACCCGTCTTATTCCTGTCCCAGGTCTTCTCTGTGATCTCTTTAATTTCCGCTACCCTGATCTTCTGCGTGGCGGTTACGGGGAACCCCCCCTCGTAAACCTCTATGAACCTCGGGACCATAAACACGGGCGCCTTTTCGGCCATCCACTTCGAGAACTCCACGGGGTCGAACGCCTCTCCTTTTTTTAAAGTTATGTTCAACTTTATCTCATCGTCAGAAATATCGGGGAGCCTGACCCCTACGGCGACCGCCTCCCGGATCGACGGATACTGGGCTGCTATGTCCTGAACGGCAATGGGGTCCACGTTCTCACCTGACACCCTGATCCTGCTGAACCTCCCCTGAAAATAGTATCTTCCGTCGATACCCATTGCGAAGAGGTCGTCCGAATTAAAAAAGCCGTCGTCGTCGAACGCTTCCCTCGTCCGTCTCTCGTCCTTGAAGTACTCGTTAAGCGTGGTGTGCGGTATGAGCGGCTTTATAAAAAGAAGGCCTTTCGCTTCGTCGGGGGGTCTCGGGCTCTCGGACGGGTCCCAGAACGGGCGCATGACCTTCGAAGTGTCCTGCGGGTCCCTCACCTCTACGTAATAACCCTCCATCGGCCGGCCGGCTGAACCGGGGCGCAGGTCTTCGGGATCGTTCCAGAGCACCATCCCCATCTCGGTCGAGCCGTACCCGTCGATCGCGCGCGTACTGAAGCGCTCCTGGAATTCCTTCAGGTTCCGGGGCGCGGGTCCCGAGAGCACGATCCTGACCCCGTGCTTCCTGTCCCATTCGTCAGGCTCGGCGGCCCACAGGTACTCGGCGACCGCGCCCAGCATATTGACGCAGGTCGCCCCGCATTCGGCGGCCCACTTCCAGAAGCTCGACGCTGAAAACCGCGGGTAGAATACCGCGGTCGCTCCCGCGCCTATGGAGGTGAAAAGGCACATTACCTGCGCGTTCGCGTGCCCGAGCGTGAGTACGCTCATGAGTACGTCCTCGCTCCTCACCCCCTGCTGCTGAATGTACCCCCGCACGGTCAGTATTACGCCGCCGTGGTTCCTCGACACCCCTTTCGGCATGCCCGTAGTGCCCGAGGTGAACATGCACCGCTCTACGTCCGAGGACTTAACGTCTATTCCGGGATTCTCAGGGGAAAACTCGTCGAAGCTGCCGAAAGGAAGGGTTTCTATGCCCCCGATATTACCGGGGACGTCACCTTCACCGGTGACGAAAATTTGCTTGAGGAATTTTAGACCGCCCGCGATCTGTTCGACCATCGGTATGCTTTCCCGGTCGATTACGAGAGCTTTCATCTCGGAGTAGTTGACTATATACGCGAGCCTATCGCCCTTTTCGTCCTTGTTTATCGGTACCTGAACCGCGCCCGTCTTGTGAATGGCGAGGATTGAGATTACGTATTCGGAGGAATTCAGCATATAAATGCCGACCCTGTCTCCCTTCCGTATCCTATATTTGTTTATAAAGCCGTTCGCTACCCGGTTAGCCCATTTATTGGTTTCATCGTATGTGTAGCTTTCAGTCAGGCTCCCTTCCCTGTCCGCCACTCTGAACATCGTTTTATCGGGAAACGAGACCGCGCCGTCTTCGAGATATTTCGTGATCGGCTGCCATTCCGTTGTGTCGTCGAAGCTTCCGAACGGCAGGCTCCCTCTTCCGACGTATTGCTTATCGCGGGGCTTGAAAAGAAGGATCATATCTCGTCTCCTGGTCTCTTAGCGAACGTTTAGGACTATAAAGAATCAGGCGTTTATTTGTCAACCTGCGGGACCGAATATATAAGCGTGCGGGTTTTCTCGATCGGGGTTTACTTCGGGCAATTTACTACGCGGGTTTTTGTCCCCGGGCGATGGAGATAAAGTTCCTGAGTATGTCCTTTCCGTATTTAGTCAGAATGGACTCGGGGTGGAACTGGACCCCTTCCATCCGGTGCTCCTTATGTCTTATCCCCATTATCTCCCCCTCGTCCGTCCATGCGGATATCTCGAAGCATTCGGGCAGCGTCTCTCTGTCCACGAGCAGCGAATGGTACCTCGTGGCTTCGAACGGGTCCGGGATACCTTCGAATATGCCCTTTCCGTCATGGTGTATCTGCGAGGTTTTTCCGTGAAGGAGCCTTCCTGCCCTCACAATGTCGGCGCCGTAGGCATATGCCATCGACTGGTGACCGAGGCAGACCCCGAGTATCGGCGTGCGTCCGGCGAATTCCTTGATGACGTCGACCGATATGCCCGCTTCCCTGGGGGTGCACGGTCCGGGGGATACCACGATCATATCGGGGTTCAGCTTCCCCGCGTCCTCCAGTGTGATTTTGTCGTTTCGGTGGACAACGACCTCCTCGCCGAGCTCGGAGAGGTAATGTACGAGGTTATACGTGAACGAGTCGTAATTATCTATCATCAATATCATGTCCGCACCCGGTTACTATACTATCTATATTAATATTATACGGTGCCTGGAATCAGAGCCCTGTCTTTGCGACCTCTATAGCCCTCACGAGGGCTTTCACCTTATTTACAGACTCCTGATATTCCCGCTCGGGGTCGGAGTCCGCTACTATCCCCGCCCCCGCCTGTATGAATATTTCTCCGCCTTTGATTACGAACGTCCTTATGGTTATACACGTATCCATATTGCCCGAGAAGCTGAAATACCCGACTGCCCCGCCGTATGCCCCCCTCCTGCTGGGCTCCATTTCCTCGATGATCTCCATAGCCCTCACCTTGGGAGCGCCCGAGAGCGTTCCAGCGGGAAAAGTCGCCTTGACCACGTCGAAGACGTCCTTGTCGGACCTCAGCCTCGATATGACGTTCGACACTATGTGCATGACGTGCGAATACTTCTCTATCACCATCAGCTCATCCACTTTTACCGAGCCCGTCTCCGATATCCTTCCCAGGTCGTTTCTCGCAAGGTCGACGAGCATTATGTGCTCCGCGCATTCTTTAGGGTCTGAAAGGAGCTCCTTTTCGAGCTCGCGGTCCTCACCCTCCGTCCTTCCCCTGGGCCTCGTCCCGGCAATCGGTCGGCTCTCGACCTCTCCGTCCTCCACTCTGACCATTACCTCGGGCGAAGATCCGACGAGGGTTTCGGTATCCGTCTTCAGGTAAAACATATAGGGCGACGGATTCAGCACCCTGAGTGCCCTGTAGAGGTCGAACGGGTCGACGTCGAGCTCCGTTTTCCACCTCTGGGATATGACCGCCTGTATAATGTCCCCCGCCGTGATGTACTCCTTCGTTTTCCTCACGGCTTCCTTGTAATCCCCGGGCTTAAAATTCGATACGAGTTTCGGCTCCCCGTTCTTAGCCGCCCCCTCGTTATCATAGAAGCTGAGCGGTTTTCTAAGCTTCTTTATTATGTCTTCTATCTTTTCTACAGCCCCCCTGTAGGCGTCCTCGGCCTTCTCCGGGTGAGAGACGTATGCGTTGTAGATTATCTTGATCTTATGGTTGACGTTGTCGAAAACGAGCACCGTGTCGGTGATCATGAAAAGCGAGTCCCAGAGCCCTAATTCGTCTTTTTTCAAATCGGGCAGGTCTTCCACGAACCTTACGATATCATAGCTGAAATAGCCCACCGCTCCCCCGTGGAACCTCGGAAGATCCTCCGTAAGCACGGGTTTATACCTGGACATGAGGTCCCTCAGGCAGTCTATAGGGTTCCCCTTAATCTTTTTCGATTTGCCGTCCTCTATGATCTCTATATTCCCGTCCTTCGCCCTGAAAATCACGGAGGGTTCGGTCCCGAGAAAGCTGTATCTGCCCCACTTCTCCCCTCCCTCGACGCTCTCCAGGAGGAATGCGTAGTCACCGGTCTCTATCTTCCTGAACGCGGAGACGGGCGTGTCGAAATCGGCCAGCACCTCTTTCCATACGGGTATGAGGTTGCCCTTTTTTAATTTTTTTCTGAATTCGCCAAGAGTCGGAAAAATCATGGGAACAAAGGATAAAATCAGCAGGGTTAAAGTCAAGAAAGGGTAATAAATAGAGAATTCCCGAGCCGGAAAGTTTATGCTAAGAATTTTGTCACCCTGAACCATGTCCTGGACTCCGATCCGGGATCGTTTCAGGGTCTCACCTTTGCCTTTGGTGCTCATTTTCTGTCATTGCGAGGAAGCGACTTTTCTCGGCGTAGCCTCCTTACGAAGCCGGAAGCAGCGCGGCAATCTCGTCTTTTTTTCTCCCCCGACATTACAGAATTTTCGGCACACAATGTGTGCTCATATACGATTTCTGCTCGGACTCATCTGCTTATCCAACGCCGCACCCGACCCGTTCGTCCTGAAGTCTAATGGAGCTCGTCGAAGGGTCGAACGTGATCATTTCTTTTGCCTTTCTCTTCCCGACATTACAGAATTTGCGTTAAGAAAATCGATTGTACGAGCGTTAAAAATCTTCCACGGGCTGGGGTAGAATTGGAAGATTTAGCGAGTACATGAGATTTTCAGCAAATTATGTGCGTCGGATGATTTTTGCTTCTTTTCATCAAGGAAAAGAAGAACACACACAATGTGTGTTTTATGATTCCTTCCAAGTCCACAGGTTAATCCGACAATCGCGGCAATCTCATCTCTAATCCTGCATCCTGTCTGTTGGAGCGGCTTCCAGCCGCTATATAATTTTTATCTGTCTTTGCGCGCCTCCGAAGCCTCCGGCGAAGGCGGCGCGGCAATCTCGTCCTCTCCTTGCCTTTCAATAATTTTCAGAGATAGTATTAGAACTTTATTAATCAAAAGGTGTTCACTATGGCTCACATTAACCCCCAGATATTCAGGGAGTACGATATAAGGGGCATCGTCGATAAGGACCTTAATGAGGACGTCCTCGAAAGGATAGGCAAGGCATACGGCACGTATATAAAGGACTTCGGAGCCAAAGTCGTTTCTATAGGCAGGGACTGCAGGCTGAGCTCCCCCGATTATTCGAAAGCCATGACGAGGGGCATAAACTCGACAGGCGTCGACGTAATAGATATAGGCATGGTTTCGACGCCGATGCTCTACTTCTCTCTTTACAACCTGGACGTCGGGGGCGGCGTCATGATCACGGCGAGCCATAACCCCGGCGAGTACAACGGTATAAAGCTCTGCCGCGGAAAAGACTCCGTATTCGGGGCGCAGATACAGAAGATAAGGGAGATCGCCGAAGCCGGTGAGTTCGCTACAGGGAAAGGTTCTTCGAGCGAGAGGAATATAGAGGAGCTCTACGTCGGCTTCCTTAAAGAGAATATAGATATGAAGCCTGGTCTCAGGGCCGTTGTCGATTACGGAAACGGGATGGTAGGCGCGATCGGCCCACGTGTGTTCAGGGAATTCGGCTGCGACTTTAGGGAGCTTTACGTAACCCCGGACGGGACCTTCCCCAATCACCATCCCGACCCGACTGTGGAGGAGAACCTCGCTCAATTGATCGAAACCGTGAGGGGCGGGAAGTTCGAGCTCGGCATCGGGTTTGACGGAGACGGGGACAGGATAGGGGTAGTCGACGAGAAGGGCAATATCGTATGGGGGGACATGCTCGTGCTCGTCTTCGCCAGGGACGTCATATCCCGGAAGCCCGGGGCAAAGATCATAGGCGACGTAAAGTGCTCGAACCGCCTGTTTGACGGCATAACGGATGCCGGGGGTGAAGCCATAATGTGGAAAACAGGGCATTCCCTGATAAAAGATAAGATGAAAGTTGAAAAGGCTTCCCTCGCGGGGGAGATGAGCGGGCACATCTTTTTCGCCGATAAATTCTTCGGATACGATGACGCGCTCTATGCCTCGCTCCGCATTCTCGAGATAATATCCAGGACCGGGAAGAGCCTCTCTCAATTGCTGGAGGGAATTCCGCCCGCCATATCCACGCCTGAGATCAGGGTCGATTGTCCGGAGGCTGTCAAGTTCCGGGTCGTGGACATGGTGAAAGAGCGTCTCGGAAGGTCGTACAGGATTATCGATATAGACGGCGCGAGGATAGAATTTCCCGACGGATGGGGACTGATCCGGGCCTCCAATACACAGCCTGCGCTCGTGTTGAGGTTCGAGGCTCAGACCGAAGACAGATTACTCGAAATAAGGGCGCTCATAGAGGGAGAGCTGAAGGCGGTAATGGCTGAATTGTCCAATTAATACGGGATTTATATAACGTTCTCTCTTGATTTGCTGCCGTTGTTTTCGTGGTTCTTGAGGGAAAAGTAAATCCGCTCGAACTCGTTTTTCGCTATTATTCCCTTTTCAAAGAGGGCGCCTACGAGTGTCCAGGTAAAACTCTTATCGTCTATCTCGACCCCGTTATTCTTTAGGATCACCAGTATGGCATCTACTGCTTCCTGAGCCGAGTACTCCCCATACTCCACCCTGAAGTTCATCATCCGTTCCTCCTTTAAGACACTGGAAGCCAACACCTTTAGTTCCTACTCGTTTATATAACTTATTTGTATCCGTGTCAAGTGTTAATGATAAGGCTGTAGTCGGAGAAGGAGGCGGATATTTCTTTAATGCTACAACTTTACGATGCGAGAATTGGCATAGGGAGGGTCACGTCGGTCGCCCCGCTGTCAGTTTCTTCCGAGTCTTCCGGCTTCTCTCAGTATAGATTCCAGGGTCTCGACGCTGATCTCGTATTCCTCCGAGATTCGCTTGAGCTCACTTGCAGGGAGGTCGGGGTCCTCTGTGTGCGTGCCGCCCGCTTTAACCTCGGGCTCCCAGGGGCCTTCCCTTAAAGAGAGCTGAGCTATGTCCCAGCGCGAGTAATGCCCCAGCGAATCGAAGACCGCTTTTACCGCCTTTATCTGGTTAGCAAAGCATTCGGCGTAGAGTATGGCGTCCTTTTCGAAATTGGGCTCGGCCAGATACCTGCCCGCGGGGTTGACTATCGAGCTCCCGCCGCGCGCCCAATCGTAGTTGATGTGGTCTCCGTCCCTTAAATAATGCCACTTCTCGGGAAAATCGTCCGCGTCCAGATACCCGCATCCGCTCAGTACGAAGGCGCCTGCTTCGAAGGCGTGCACCTTTATTAATGACTGCAGATTACAGAGCGCTCCGCCGGGGCTCGTGTCCGCGTCGAGCAGGTGTTTCTCACCCCTCTTCCAGTTTCCCGGCCATACCGCGATATGGAACTCCTCCCCCCTGTGTATCATCGCAGCCCTGATCAGAGTCATGTGATTCTCCCAGCATATGAGCCCTCCGATGCGCCCTATGTCGGTATCGAAAACCCTTATGTCCGATGCGTCTCCCATGCCCCAGTATATCCTCTCGGTGTATGTAGGCATCGTCTTCCTGTGCCTTCCCATCACCCGGCCGTTCTTGTCTATGAAGAGGAGCGTGTTGTAGACGGTCCGGCTCCCGGGTCTGTCGTCGAGCTCGTTGCACCCGATAACGACGTACGCCCCCGCGTCCCTGGCCGCTTCTCCCAGTATGTGCGTATCGTCGCTCGGTATGACGAGCGAGTTCTCCTGGAGTGCGATCATGTAATCGGTCCATTCGTGGGGAGGGGTTTCGTAGCCGACCGTATAGTAAGCCGGGTAGGCCGGAATGAAGGCCTCGGAGAATGTGATCAGCTCGGCGTGGTTCCTTCCGGCCTCTCTGATGAGGGCGCACGCCTTTTCTATGGTCCTTCCCTTGTCCATGAACACGGGAGAGGCCTGAACTACCGCCGCCTTTACCTTCTCTCTTCCTCCCAGGATATTCTTGCTCATAGTAGCGGGTTTACGTTAAGGGGTGATTATGCTCCCCCCGGGGTTACCCTGGGAAGACATCTGCTGCTGCGTCTTGACGGCCCTCATTTCCACTAAATCCAGGAGTCTGTTCTTGAACTCCTCGTCGTATGCGCATACGGATGGAATTATGTATCCGAGGAGGGCGATCTGGAGGAAATATTCGGTATTGGCCCTCAGGAACTCGTCCTGGAACCGGTTCCCGTATACCTGGGCGAGGTTCGTGTAAATCGTGGTCCCGAGCTCCTCGACCGCCTCGGTAACGCTCTTTACCCCTCCCGTCTGCTGGTTATATGAAACCCCAAGGTTAAAAGCCATTAATATCGAGTTCGCGATGTTTCCTAACTCGCCCTGTTGTCCGCCGTCCGGCGGTTGTCCCTGATCAGTCATCTGTCTACCTCCAAATTTTTAGACGGTCTATTCTAACACAAATCTAACACAAATTGACTTTAAAGCCGAAACCCGGTCCCCTCCTTTAATTTTACATTAACTCGCAGATTTAGTTGATTTGGAAATCTAAAAGTGTAAGAGTATTTAGAACAGAAAGACGGGAGGACCGGTATGGCGACTGCGGAGGGGGGACGGCTTGTAGCGAAAACCCTTTACGAGCTCGGCGTCGGGGAGATATTCTCCCTGGGCGGCGGGCATATCAACCCGATATACAAGGCCTGCTCAGAATTCGGCATAAGGATAATCGACACCCATCACGAACAAGGGGCTTCCATGGCCGCCGACGCGTACGGCAGAATCAGGAGGAAGCCCGGCGTATGTCTCGTTACGGCAGGCCCCGGGTTTACTAATACCATAACGGGCATAGCGGGCGCTTATCTCGCGAACTCCCCGCTCATGGTCATCTCGGGGCGCTCCGGCGTGGAGGAGAACGACAGGCTTTCCCTTCAGGAAATAGATCAGCAGGGGATGGCCGCCCCAGTCACCAAGTGGGCGAGGACTATATTCGATGCGAAGCGCATACCCGAATACATCGCGTCGGCATATAAAAAGGCGGTCACAGGGAGGCCGGGGCCCGTTTACCTGGGCATGTCCTACGAGGTCCTCTACCCCGAATGCGATGAAATCGGGGTTTCGGCCTATAACACCGACATTCCTTCCTTTAAAGCGGGAGCCCCGGAAGAGTCGCTCGCGAAATTGGCGGAGTTATTGATCCGTTCGAAGAAGCCCGTCGCTGTCGCGGGGAGCGGGGCCTGGTATTCGGGGGCGGATAAAGAATTATTGAGGTTCGTCGAAAGGGCGGGAATGCCCGTATACACGCTCAACTTCGGGCGCGGTATTGTCCCGGACGACCACCCGCTCTGTTTCGGCGCTGCGAGCCCGTCGGCCCCGAACGCGTTTAAGGAAATAACGCGTGAGGCCGACCTCGTACTCCTTTTCGGCGTAAGGCTCAGCATATACATCGGCTTCGGCAGGACGTTCAATCCCGATGCGAAGATAGTCCAGATCGATATCGAACCGGGGGAGATAGGCAGGAACAGGCCGGCTGATCTGGGTATTGCTGGGGACCTGGCGACGGTACTGTCGGAGCTTTCGGATTATCTGGAAGAGCACTCTATCGGGCTTGATTACTCCCCCTGGCTGAAGAAGGCTGAAGCGCTCCGCCGTGATAAGTGGAAGGAGGCCGACAAGCTCAGGAAGTCCTCCAAAATCCCGATACATCCGGTCAGGGTGGCGAAGGCGGTGGAGGACGTTATCGGCGAAGAGGGCATACTCGTCATAGACGGGGGCGACACGCAGGCATGGACGGACGGCCATTACAGGGTCAGGAGGCCCGGACATTATGTGAAAGGGGGGCCGCTCGGGTGCATGGGCGTGGGCGTGCCGTTCGCGATAGGGGCAAAGGTTGCTCACCCCGGGAAGCAGGTGGCTCTCATCACGGGCGACGGCGCCATCGGAATGAACTTCATGGAGTTCGAGACCGCGCTCAGACACAAGCTGCCTTTCGTCGCCGTCGTGTGCAACGACAGCGCCTGGGGGATGACCAGGCATCAGATAGAGATAACGTACGGGAAGGGCTCTACGGCGCAGGGTGTCGAGCTCGGCCTAATTCCCTTTCACGAGGTGCTCGGGGCGTTAGGCGGGTACGGCGAGCTCGTAGACGATCCTAAAGGGCTCGAGCCCGCGATAGAGAGGGCCTTTTCTTCAGGCGTCCCCGCCATCATAAACGTCGTCACCGACCCGGAAGCTGTGAGCGGAGCGACCTATGCTATAACCGAGATGATGATGTCTGCGAATAAGAGGTGAAAAAAGGGAGAGTGCGGTAGCCCTGGATACGTCTTTCTAGGTCTTGAGCACGGCGAGGAAAGCTTCCTGGGGAATCTCGATCTTGCCTATTTGTTTCAATCTCTTTTTACCTTTCTTCTGTTTTTCGAGGAGCTTTCTCTTCCTCGTCACGTCGCCGCCGTAACATTTGGCGGTTACGTCTTTTCTTAACGCCTTGACCGATTCGCGCGCTATTATCCTGTTCCCGATGGCCGCCTGGATCACGACTTCATATAACTGGCGGGGTATAAGCGACCTCAACTTTGCGATCAGGTCTCTCGCTCTTTCGTACACTTTTTCCTTGTGCACGATAATCGAAAGCGCGTCAACGGCGTCGCCGTTCACGAGCACGTCCAGTTTTATAAGGTCCGATTCCTTGTATCCTACCGGGTCGTAGTCCATCGAGGCGTATCCCTTCGAAATGGATTTCAGCTTGTCATAGAAGTCGAACACGATCTCCGAGAGCGGTATCTCGTATTCCACGATTACCCTGTCCTGGGTCACGTATCTTATATCGCGCTGGATGCCCCGCTTTTTTATGCACAGGTCGAAAATCGCCCCCAGGTATTTACCGGGCGTATGGAGCGAGACCAGGACGTAGGGCTCTTCGACCATTTCCAGCCTGTCGGGCGTCGGGAGCTCGCTCGGGTTATCGACGTAAATGACCTCTTTCTTCTTGTCGGTCGCCCTGTAGATCACCGTCGGCGCGGTCGTTATAAGCTCGAGCTCGAACTCGCGCTCGAGCCTCTCCTTCACTATCTCCATGTGGAGGAGGCCCAGGAAACCGCAGCGGAAACCGAATCCGAGCGCTACCGATGTCTCGGGCTCGTATACGAGGGACGAGTCGTTAAGTCCCAGTTTTTCGAGCGCCTCCCTGAGCCTGTCGTAGTCACTGGGTTCAATCGGGTATAGACCGCTGAATACCATGGGCTTCATGACCTTGAACCCGGCGAGAGGCGCGTCGGTGGGTCTCGCGACGCTGGTGATGGTATCGCCGACCTTTGCTTCGCCTATCTCCTTTATCGAGGCCGATACGAAGCCGACTTCCCCGGTCCCTAGCTCCTCTACTTCGATTGCCCTCGGCGAGAAAACGCCGAGCTTTTTTATTTCGCCCGACTTGCCGGTGGACATGAACTTGATGCTCTCCCCGAGGCTTATCTTCCCTTCGTATACCCTGATCAGCATTACTACTCCCTGATAGGAGTCGAACCAGCTGTCGAATATAAGGGCCTTGAGAGGAAGATGGGATTTGTCGGCGGGCGGGGGGATATTCTTCACGATCGATTCGAGAATCTCTTTCGTGCCTATACCTTCCTTGGCGCTTGCGAGTATGGCGCCTTCCGCGCTCATGCCTATAACTTCCTCGATTTCGGTTTTCGCCCTTTCCGGGTCTGCCGCCGGGAGGTCTATCTTGTTTATCACGGGTATGAGCTCTAGTCCCGAATCGGAAGCAAGGTACGCATTCGCCACCGTCTGGGCTTCAACCCCCTGAGAGGCGTCGACTACGAGGAGCGCCCCCTCGCAAGCCATCAGGCTCCTCGAGACTTCATAGCTGAAGTCCACGTGCCCCGGGGTGTCTATCAGGTTAAATTCGTATCTGATTCCGTCGTCTGCGTTGTAATAAATCCTCACAGCCTGGGCCTTTATGGTTATGCCTCTTTCTTTTTCGATCTCCATATTGTCGAGGAACTGCTCCGTCCTGTCCCTTTCGGTGAGGGTCCCGGTGAATTCGAGCAGCCTGTCCGCAAGCGTGGATTTGCCGTGGTCCACGTGCGCAATGATAGAAAAATTCCTTATATATTTGGATTCCATATGATAGTGCTGAAATAGAGCCCGAAATTGCGGGAAAGAACGTAGTATATAGGAAAAGTGATTATATTCAACTCGTACTCGGAAATTCGCGGTTTGAGCGGCCGGCCGGTTACGGCTGCGGAAACTTCGGGTTAAATTAGCTTTTTACTGCGATTCCGCCGCGTTTTTGTTGATGAATTTAACATTTACCGTATCGTTCAGGACACTATGGATGGCTTTGCTGAGGAGCTCGATGTTGTAGGGTTTCGTTACTACGCCCCTGAACCCGTATTCTTCATATTTTGACATTACCGGGTCGTTTGAATAACCGCTCGACACTATCGACCTGACCGCCGGATCTATTTCCATCAGCTTCTTTTGAGCCTCCTCTCCCCCCATCCCGCCCGGCACGGTGAGATCGATCATTACCGCGTCGAAGGGTTTTCCCTCTTCCATGGCCCTGATATACCTGTCCACGGCTTCGCGCCCGTCAGACGCGTACTCGACCTCGTACCCCATCTGTATTATCATTTCCCCCGCTACTTCCCGCACCATCTGTTCGTCGTCCATTACAAGTATTTTCCCGACCCCGGTCTCGATATTTTGTTCGCCGATAATATTTCTCACCTTAACCTTTGCAGCCGGAATGTAGAGATCGAACCTCGTGCCCGCCCCTATTTTTGACGAAACCTCAATGTGGCCCTCGTGGTTTTTGACGATCGAATATACGGTAGCGAGTCCAAGGCCGCTCCCCCTCTGTTTGGTCGTGAAATAAGGGTCGAATATTTTGTCCATAAGCTCTTTGGTCATACCTATTCCGGTATCTTCGATCGTTATATTCAGGTATCTGCCCTCTTTGAGGCGGGGTTCGTTGTCTGCGCCGAGCTCGACATTCTTGGCGCCCACCTTGATGATGCCTCCGTCGGGCATGGCCTGGTCCGAATTGATTATGAGGTTATGAATGACCTGGCTTATCTGACCTTCGTCCACTTCCACGGGCCACAGGTCTTCATCGATTTCGAATTCACATTTGACTTTGGATCCGCTGACTACGAAATTGGCGGTATCGACGATCAGATCGCCCAGTGATTGCAGGAATTCCTTCACCGGGGCCCCGCCCTTTGAGAATGTCAGCAGCTGTGAAGTCAGGTCCCTGGCCCTGAAAGACGCGTTTTCCGCTTCCACTAATCTGCCGTGTATTTTGTCCTTCGGGTCGAGTTTCATTTTCGATACCGAAATATTCCCGAGTATAACGGTGAGCAGGTTATTGAAATCGTGCGCAATGCCCCCGGCCAGGACTCCGAGCGACTCGAGCTTTTCCGCTTTGAAGAGCTCCTCTTCGAACCTCTTCCTGTCCGTGATGTCCCGTGATACTATGACGCACCTCATCTCTCCGCTCAGGGTATCGACGGTCTGGCCCGTACTTTCAAACCATCTCCAGTTGCCGTTCTTGTGCCTGTACCTGAAAACAGCTTTGCCCGGGGTCTGGCTCCCTATTACCCTGCTGAATTCCTTCAAGGCCAGCGGGAGATCGTCCGGATGAATGTTCTCGAAAATATTTCTGCCCATGAGCTCTTCAGGCTTATATCCGAGGACTTCCTCGTGTTTCGGGCTGAGATATATAAACCTGCCGTCCGAGCTGGTTTCTACGATCAGGTCGTTTATATTTTCAACCAGGGTCCGGTACCTGTTCGCGCTCTCTTTAAGCATGTCCTGGGCGTTCTTGAGGTCGGTTATGTCTTCCACTACCGACATACCGCCGACGATATTGCCCTGTGCATCCTTGAGCGGTGCTGTGGAGACCAGTATATAAAGCTCAGCATCGCCTGTCGTTGATTTATAATAACCCTCATGTCTTGATTTCTGTCCCTGAACCGCCTCCGCGTGAATGTAATTGAATGATTTGTCTTTCAGCTCGTTTATATCGAATCCGATAATCTTGTCGCGCGATGAGTGCATTATCTCCGCATGCCGTTCGTTGACGTTGGTAATGACCAGGTCTTTATCATACGTGTAGACCCCGACTGGTGTTTGTTCAAACAGCGTTCTGTATCTCTCTTCAGATTCCTTAAGGGCTCCCGCCTGACGGGCGTTGTTAACGGCGATCTCTATCTGAGCAGCTATGATTTCAAGCAGGTCGAGCTCGTCCTTGTCGAATGCATTTTTTCTGAGTGAGTTTATATTTATACATCCGACGGCATTACCCTCATACTTTATCGGAATGGATGCGTAGCTCATCGTTCCCACGTCTCGTCCGGCCTGTCCGATGACAGTATCCGTTTCTATATCAGGACTGTAGATCAGCTTACCGTCTATTATCGTTTTCCATGTAAATCCTTTCGGATAAGGTATCCGTTTCACTTTATCAATGAACCATTCGGGATACCCGCGGTGGGCTTTTATCACCGCTTCTGTGCCTTCGACGAAATAAATCGAGACGTTGTCTGACCCGTCAATATTTTTGTTCATGGCGTCCATCGCATTTTCAAGGACGTCCTGAATATCTATCGAGCTGTGAACGCTTCTCGTTATGGTGCTTATTATTTCTTCGTATCTCTTTTTCTTCGATAATTCGTTCAATTTCTGCTTCAGGTTTTCCTCTGATTGCCTTAACGCCTCAGCCTGCTTCGCGTTTTTAATAGCTGATTCCAGCTGTCGGGCTACGATCTGGAGCATGTCGAGGTCTTCTTCACTGAATCTGTTCTTTTCTGTGGAATGGATATGAATACATCCCACTGTCTTTTCTTCTGAACGGATCGGCATCGACAGATAGCTCTTCGTGCCGAATTCTTTTCCAGCAGGACCCAGGTCATCGTCTCTATCGGCATCCGGAACGTATCTTGGTTTTCCTTCCAAAATTGTTTTCCACGTCGCCCCTTTGGGATAAGGGATTCTTTTCACCCGCTCCAAATACCAATCTGCGTGCCCCCTGTTGGCTTTCAATACGGCTGCATCCCCCTCTACCATGAAAATCACGACGTTGCTGGCCCCTTCCACGTTTTTATTCAAAGCATCCACTGCGTTTTCGAATACTTCCTGCAAGTCGAGTGATTTATGTACGCTTTCCGTTATTGCCCGGACAATCGATTCGTATCTGTTCTTTTTGGACAGCTGCTCGACATGCTCCCTCAGCTCTTCTTCCCTCTTCCTCGATTCGGTCATATCGATGACATCTGCTATGAATACCTTTCTGCCCTGGAAGCTCGATAACTGCAGATACGTTTCGACCGGGTACTGTGTGCCGTCCTTTCGCCGGTGCACGCCTTCAATCCTAATTTTTTTATGGTCGCCTGAAGTTAGAGATTCGATTTTGCTGAAGAAGTCGGGTGTGAGATCCGGGTTTATATCGATAGGGTCCATATCCGGCAGTTCTTCGGATGTATATCCGAGGTTGTTTCGGGCGCCCTTGTTTACTTGCAGGAATTTATGTGTTTCGGCATCGATAATATAAATCTCGTTAAGCGATTCTTCGAGGATTTCGCCGAAACGCTTAGCTAACTCCTGCGCCTTCACCCGCTCGATCGCTATGCGGGCCAAGTGTGTTGCCGTTTCTATTGTCTTTATTTCATACGAGTTTGGAGAACGCGGGTGGCCATAGTACATTGCGAATGTGCCTAACACATTCTCCTCTGTGGAAATAATGGGCGTGGACCAGCAGGCTCTTAATCCGTATTTCAGAGCCAATTCTTTGTAATCCGCCCAGAGCGGGTCGGTCGCAATATCGGTCACGATGACGGGCTTTTTAAGATATGCGGCAGTGCCGCAGGAGCCGACGCATGGTCCGATTTCAACGCCGTCAATACCTTTTGTATACCCGTCCGGGAGGCTTGGTGCTGCCCCGTGCCTCAGTGTTTTTTTGTCTTGATCCAGTATGAGAAAAGAGCAAAGCATACCGTATGCTTGACTCTCGATCTCCCTGCACAGTAGATTGAGAATCTGGTCCAGGGTCGCGTTTTCGGCGATCTTCTCCAAGACTTTGTTTTCCGTATTCAGCAGGAACCCCGCGTTCTTCATTTCCGTGATGTCTTCGCATAATATATTTATGCAGGTTTTTCTATTGCCGGTGAGCGTCACCTTGGCGTTTTCACGGACCCAGATTAAACTGCCGTCTTTTTTAACTTTGCGGATCTCCCACGTGTGTACCTTGTTCGGGTTGCTCAGGCATTTTTTCATCCGAGCGAGAACGCTTTTTCTATCCTCGGGATGAAACACGTTAACGACCGGCTGCCCTATTAGCTCCTCCACGGAGTAACCGAGGTGCTCCGCGCCGTTTGAATTCACGGCTCTGATTATTCCTTCTCTATCGACCGTGAAGTTCATGAGCGGGCTGAATTCATAAAATGATTTATATAAGGATCGCTGGTCGGTCTCTGGTTCGGATGTTATCCGTGGATGGTAAAGCGCTTTGTCGTGTGTGTCCGGACGTTTTTTTATAACCTTTGCTTTTTCTTTAGACTCATTTTTTGTTTTGGACTTGTCTCGCATTCTCCTGCTTCCTGTTAAGTGCATTTAAGAGAAATATGAAACGGTGCGGATTCTTCACGAATATATGTCGCCAAGACCCATTCACGCCCCGTGTCGCGTCCTGTATTAACCGTCTGAGATGAATTCTCAGGAGCGCACCCGTCAAACGAATTCACTTAGTATGGCTGCCTTCTATCGCCGGTTCCCCCTCAGCGGCAAAAAGCAATTCTCCCCGAGTCCGATAACTGAAACACCGCTCTTAAATTATAATCCCATTCCGGTCAAAAATGGAATAATCTTTGCAGGTGCATATTATGAATAATAGCGGTCGATTACTATTATGCCGGAGGACTATCCGGCTGCGGGGATAAAGACCTGTATCGATCGGGAAACCTTGTTAGATGAGTGAAACGGGGTGTCGCATTATCCCGTTTCCCTGAGCCCGGCGGCAATTACCAGGACCCGCCTCCCCCGCCGCCTCCTCCCCCACCGCTCGACCCCCCTCCGCCTAATCCGCTCCCGCCCGACTTCCTCGGTGTTGAGGAGAGGGAGCTGTTCATTACGCCCAGACTCCTGCCGAGGTCGGAAACGAACGTATTGGGCGAGAACGAGTTCCTGTAGTTGGGTGAGGAATACCAGGACGGCGGTTCTCTGTACATGTCCCGGAACGCATCGGCCCACTTGTCTTCGAGCCCGAATACGAGCGCGAAAGGAAGGATCCTGTCGAAGAGCGTCGGGTCGTCCTTTGCCAGGGCTTCGATCCTGTCCTTCTCCGCCCTGTCGATGAATTCCCTGAACCCCAGGAGCTCTTCGTTGAGGAGCGCCCCCTCCCTGGTTTTTCTCGGCATGTATCTCGACGAGACAAGGATTATCAGTCCCGAAAGCGCAATCGAGATTTTTAAAAGAAAGTTGCTGAACAGCACAAACGACAAAATCAGTATTATTATCCCTATCCACTTGTAAATACCCTTTACTTTCTCCGGGTCAGCCGGGAAGTATTTTTTACCGACGAGCTCTCCGTAGAGCGCCTTTTTTATGGGCGGCAGCTCGGTGTAGAATTTGTCCCTGAGAGCCGAAACCAGAACTTTTTCCCTGTTTTTGAAGATGCCGGAAAACACCTTCTCTTCGTGAGGCTTTAATTCACCCGGGCCCGGCTCTTTTGTTTTTAAGAGCCTGTAATCCCTGTCGGCGAAGAAATAGAATTTCGTGCTTTCGATTTCTTCAATCCTGAGATATCCCCTCACAGCGAGGTCGACTATCGTGGATGTGATGTCGAGGATGTCGGCCCTTTCATCGACGAGCGTACCCGCTTCGGCGGGGGTAAGGTCCTTGGGCGGCTCATATCGGACAGTGATCACCCCCCTTCCCTCGGGGTCTCTCCCCCGGGTGTTCCATATGTATGCTATAACGAAAAAGGTGAGGAACGGGAGACCGAAATACCAGTTGTCGGAGAGGAACCATAGGGCTTTCGTCATTGCCGGGGGTTCCTCAATCGAGCCTTTGGGCAGTCCGACCGCGATGGTCAGCCCCTGACCTGCCCAGAGAGAATTCGTCGCCAGAAAGTTCACGCTTTCCGCTGAAATTTTATAATTGCATTCCTTGTCGGTCGAGCCCCTCACCCCCGTATAGCATTCGGCCTCTACGCCGTCACTCGTCTCTACATCGAAAGAGACCGCGGCGCCCGCTCTCATAATCGGGACTCTCCATTCGTCGCCCGTTACGTTCCAGTACAGCTCGTCGTGGTCTTCAAAAAACGCTATCGCCCCCCTGACCGTATATTCGATCCTGTAGCCGTGCACTCCGGTCACCGTCGTATCGGGATCGCCGATCCTGATGTGGATACTTCCTCCGGAGCTGCTGACTTCGTATTTGTACGGGTCTCCGTTAAAATCGGTGACGCGGTTCACGTCGAGCCTGATGCTGTACCTCTTGTAGCCGTAGTCGTACTTGTAGGGGATGTCCCTGTAGATTCCGTGCCTCTCGGCGTACTGGAAGTCGTACTCTATGTCTTCACGGACGTCTATGGTCCCGTCCCGGTTTATGGTTATTTCCGAGTGGAAGTTCTTTATTAACTCTGCCCGTGCCCCTGCCGAAAATGAGAAGCTCAGGAATGTGAGGACCAGTAATATCAGGGTTGTTAATCTGCTCATTCGGGAGAATGTCCGTTTCAGACGTGTACTTTTCTAGCTGAAGCTCACCTGAGGGGCCTTTCTTTCCTCGGCGGATTCGAGCTCGAAATACTCTTTCTTCTGGAAATTGAACATGTTTGCGACGAAGTTGCTCGGCACGGACTCTACCTTCGTGTTCAAGTCCCTCACGACCGCGTTATAGTAGCGGCGGGATAGCTGGATCTGCTCTTCTATATTGGCGAGCTCCGTCTGGAGCTGTATGAAGTTCTGGTTCGCCTTGAGGTCGGGGTATGCTTCGGCAAGTGCGAATAGGCTTTTTAAAGTCGATTGCAGGAGATTCTCCGCCTGGGCCTTGTCGGCCGGGGAGGTGGCCTGCATCGCCTGGTTTCTCGCCTGCACGACCTTCTCGAAAGTTTCTTTTTCGTGCGATGCGTAGCCCTTCACGGTTTCTACAAGGTTCGGAATCAGGTCGTATCTCCGTTTCAGCTGTACGTCTATATCGGACCACGCCTGTTCGCACATGTTCCGCAGTCTTACGAGCCCGTTATAGATCCCTACGAATGTCAGGACAACCAGAGCGATTATTACAAGCAGTATCAGAAAAGCCGACATGTGTTTCTCCCTCCGCAATACCCGGATCGATTTGTAAAGATTATATGCTGATCGTTAACGCCGGATAAATTATAAATCAATTTGGGCTCGGTGGCGAAGTATTTTAATGAAAACGGGATTTTAATCCGGAATTCCCCCGCTGCGCCGGCAGGGGGCTTTAGTGACTCGCGGCTGTACGCTTTACCAGAGGGGGTTAAACGTAAGGCCCGAGAGTATCTTCGGGTAAAAATAAGTTGTTTTGTGGGGCATCCTCTCGCCGGTCATTACGACCTCGAATATGTCGTTTGCCCTGAGCTCGGGGAGAATGAAAGCGAGCTTGTACCCGCCGTCCCTCACGAGCCCGAGGGCCTCGTCCGGATACTTCGTATAGAAGATGCCGGATTCTTCTTCGTTCAGGATTTTTTTAAACACTATGTCGTGAAGGAGCATGACGCCCAGTCTCGCGTATTCCGGCCGGGCTGTTTCAGGCGAGGATATTCTGTATGCGGATTCCCGGTCGCTCGTAACAACGGCAAATTCTTCGTAGCCGATGTCTTCGATCCCTTTCCTGAACGGCATTTTTTCGACCTTGAATTCGTCTGCGAGCCTTTCGAGAAACCCGTCCGCCGTGTATTGACCGAGGTTTTTAACGACCCTGTGGGTGGGGTTGATGATGAGACCTTCCCCTTCCCCCCTCGCGATATACGTCATCACGTAATCGAAGGGCTCTTCCCCGGACCCGTCCTTTATTCCCCTCTGTATGTTCCTGTATTCGAGGGCGGTCTCATACCTGTGATGTCCGTCGGCGATAAGGAAGCTCATGTCGGCCATCTTTCCGGTTATAGACGAAATCGTCCCGGTGTCCGAAATCTTCCATAGCCTGTTCCTTATGCCGTCCTTGTATACGATGTCGAATAAGGGTTTTGCCGGAAGCTTCTCGTCTATCAGCTTCTCTATAGACCCCTCGGGTTCGGAGTAGACCGAGAATACGGGGCTCATATTAGCCCTGCACGCGGTATTCAGTTTTAGTCTGTCGAGCTTGTGTTTGGGAAAGGTCATTTCGTGAGGCAGGATCTTTTTCGTCGAGAAGTCTTCGAGCTTCACCCTGGCGATGAACCCCTTGCGCGTATATCTTTTCCCGTTTTCCTCGAAGTCCTGATAATAGGGATAGATGCTCGGCTCGGCGTCCTGTATGAGCGTATCGTCGAGAAACCAGTCCCTGAAGGCTTTGGCCGACCTTTCATATTTAGTATCCCCCTCACCTTTGGGGAGGATGAGGCGTATTACGTTGAGCGGATGCGTTTCGTGGAATTCTTCCTGCTCGCGCGGGCTGATTACGTCATACGGGGGGGCCAGGATACTGCCGAAATCATCAATTTTGTCCGGGTTATATCTTATTCCCTTGAATCCTCTGACCGTCGGCATTAAAAAAACTCCTTTAATTTACTGAAGGTTATGTCTCCTTCCCTTATTATCTCGGGGGGGGTCGTCGTCACGTCCACAACCGTGGACCCTTTCGAGGGCGGAATGTTACCAGAATCTATTATAAGTTCAACTTTACCATTGAACGTATCATATAGATCGCAAAAACCGAGCAGGTTGCCGCCGCCGCTCAGGTTGGCGCTCGTCGAAGTCACCGGCCGGTCCAATTCATAAAACAGCCTTATTACGAAAGGGTGGGCGGAGACTCTCACAGCCGCTTTTCCCGTGCCCGACGTTATGAGTGCGGGGAGCTTCCCCTTTTCCCGAAGTACGAGTGTAAGCGGTCCCGGCCAGAAATTCTCCGCGAGCGCGGCTGCTGTTTCATTGAATTCGACCAGGTCCTCCAGCATTGCTATATCCCTTCCCAGTATAGGTATTGGGCTTCCGTGGGGCCGTCCTTTGATATCGAAGACCCTCCCAACCGAGTCTTCGCTCGACGCAAGGGCTCCGATCCCGTAGAGGGTCTCTGTCGGGTATATGATCACCCCCCCGCTTTCGACGACGGAGGCTGCTTTCCGGGGCGCTTCCGGCTCGGAAACCTTGATCACTTCGGTCGGAATTATCGATTTATCGATCGCGCTCTATCCCCGGGGCCCACGATGATACTCACGGTAACTTCGTTGCCGGCGAGGGCTTCTTCAAAGCCCTCCGGTCTAGCGGCTTCCCTGTCAACACTTAACATATCGTTTTTGCCTCTGGTTTTCAAGAATGCGTAAGGCATCTTTAAATTTATGATTTTTTTCGGTATAACATACTGTTTAACTTGACAAAGCAGTCGAGATGGTTATTTTAATTCGCGGCAATAAAACTCATATAGAGTAAACGCAGGATTTCCAGCCATTAACAAATTTCATATAATAACCTTGTAAGGAGGAGGCTTGTAATGAAGGTAAGGCCGTTGCACGATAAAGTTTTAATCCAGAGACTCGATACCGAGGAAACAACGAAGGGCGGTATTATCATTCCCGATACAGCGAAAGAGAAGCCGCAGGAAGGAAAGGTAATAGCAGTCGGGACGGGAAGAATCCTCGAAGACGGTACGAAAAAGCCGCTTGATATAAAGAAAGGCGAGAAAGTGCTTTTCAATAAGTACGGTGGAATCGACATCAGTATAGATGGAGAGGATTACCTTATACTCAGGGAAGAAGACATATTAGCCGTAGTCGATTGAATAAATAAAGTCCATAGAAAACATTTCAGGAGGCATATAAACCATGGCAGCGAAGGAAATAAAATTTGAGAGGGCGGCGCAGGACGCGATACTGAAGGGCGTGAATACGCTAGCAAACGCGGTGAAGGCGACGCTCGGGCCGAGGGGCCGTAACGTACTTATAGAGAAGACATACGGGGC
>JBGSVA010000007.1:0-76768 GCA_041753155.1 Thermodesulfobacteriota bacterium
AAATTTAGCGGAAGTGGTGGTTAGAGATCGTACGCACGCGGGCGCTTGCCCGCTTTTCTTAACGTAAATTATGTAATGTCGGGAAGAGAAAGGCAAAAGATAGATTTCTCGGCATAGCCTCGAAATGACGTGATAAGGGCGAGATTGCCGCGTTCCGCTAACTTCGTTAGCTTCTCTCGCAATGACAGATAAAAACACGTCGCGGCTGGAAGCCGCTCCTACAAGGTATGAGGATTAAATAAGCGCCCCTGAGTGTTTTGCGCCAGTGAACTTACCAAGAAGCCGTTAGTTGTGCATACTTTGAACCTATGCTGAAACTGAACAAGATTGTTGCATTCCTGGACGAGTTTCTTAAAACCAACGATGTAGAAGATTCCTCGTGGAACGGGCTGCAGTTTGAAGGCAGAGGCACGGTGAAGAAGGCGGCCTTCGCCGTAGACGCCGGGGTCGAGTCCTTCGAGATGGCGGCCGAAGAAAAGGCGGACCTACTCATAGTTCATCACGGCCATTTCTGGGATTTCCGCAACCCCTCCATTACCGGATGGGCGAAGGAAAGGATAAAGATACTGTTCGAGAACGATCTTTCACTTTACGTAAGTCATAATCCGCTCGACAGACATAAAGAGGTCGGCCATAACGCCGAGCTTCTTAAGCTGCTGGGTGCGAAGATAACGGGCGAGTTTTTCCTCTATCACGGGAAGAATATAGGCTGGATAGGGGAGCGAAGTAAGGCACTCGCGCTTAAGGAGATCGAGGAGAAGCTCAACCGGGAGTTAAACACCGTGTGCAGGGTCCTTCCGTTCGGCGGGAAAAAGGTAAGGACGATAGCCGTCTGCAGCGGAGGGGGGAGCTACGGCGGGTTTTACAGCGCGCTTGACGCGGGGGTCGATCTGTACATCACGGGGGACGCCGTCGAGATATACCACACGGCCAAAGACGCAGGGATTAACGTAATATTTGCCGGACACCACGCGACAGAAACGATGGGATTAAAGGCCCTAGCCCGGATCGTGCAAAAGAAGTTCGAAATTGAGACGGTTTTCATAGACCTGCCGACGGATTTATAGACTATTCCACGGCCCTGTAGAAGTCAGGTAATTCGAGGACAGAAGTTGTCCTATCGGAATACAAAAAAATGAATTTTCTTCTTTCCGTTCATGAAACAACCTTGAAACGACTTCAGGTCAGGGTTCAGGACAGGGACGAAAAGAAGCAAACATGGAGTGTGTCGACGATTTGTCAGCAGGAAATATCGGAGCTAAGAAAGCTGCGAGCTGTGATTAGACTGTGGTTCCTGAGTGAAAGGGCTTAAGCTTTCTACTTTTGAGAGATCAAAAGTAGCAAAAATCTTTTGGGGACTACGGGAAGTTTGCTAAAAATCTTGTATTTAAGCGAAAATCTTTCAATCTTTTCTGTCATCGCGAGACCGTATTGTGGTCGTGGCGATCTCGCTTTATTCATGAGATTGCCGCGGTCGCTGTTTTCATCCGGTATGGCGCATAGGTAACAATCGAAATTGCAATCAACCGACAGCGACCGATTCTTACGCTTGCTCAGAATCGTTCCTCGCAAAGACAAAGGGTAGGTAGGGTGGAAGAGGTTGGGAAGGATCGTATATGAGCACACATTGTGCGCCGCCGATTTGACAGTATGAAATATCGAAGCCAAGAAAGTTTCATGCATGCTGTTAGGAGAGAGCGACCGATTCCTTACTCGTTCGAAATCGTTCCGTAATGTCCCTAATGCCCGCTGTTTTGCAGCGAGCAATATTAGTGTTGGGCCGCCGATTCCGCGAATGTCGGGAAATACAGCCCCAGTTCACATGTTATCCAGGAGAATTCCAGCCACGAATTATTTAACATCTATAGGCATGGGCCTCCGAACCCGGCGTTCCAATTGACAAAACTTGCTCCAAGTCTTAGACTAATTTGAGTTTGAGGAGGCGTACGAGATGGGCAGCGACAACATGGTGAAGATATTCGATACGACTTTAAGGGACGGAGAGCAGGCCCCGGGCTGCGGTATGACCGCGGAAGAAAAGCTCAGGGTAGCTCACCAGCTCGAAAAGCTCGGCGTCGATGTCATCGAAGCCGGGTTTCCCATTTCTTCCGAGGGCGATTTCGAGTCGGTGAAGGTCATAGCGGAGAGGATACGCGGCTGTGAGATCGCGGGGCTCTGCAGGGCTAACTTCAACGACATAGACAGGGGCTGGGAAGCGGTCAGGAACGCCGAATACCCGAGGATACATACTTTCATCGCCACCTCCGACATTCATCTGAAACATAAGCTCAGGAAATCGAGGGACGAGGTGCTGGAGATCATCAGCACCGCGGTAAAGCACGCGAGACACTATACCGAAAACGTGGAATTCTCCTGCGAAGACGCGACCAGGACGGATATAGATTACCTCTGCCGCGCGGTGGATGTCGCGGTGAGGTCGGGCGCGAAGATCATTAACATCCCGGACACGGTCGGATATACGGTCCCCGAAGAGTTTTCGTACATCATACGGACGCTAAAGGAAAAAGTTCCGGGGCTCGACGATATTATTTTAAGCGTCCACTGTCATAACGACCTGGGGCTTGCGGTTGCGAACTCCATCACGGCGATCAGGGAAGGGGCAAGGCAGGTCGAATGCACGATCAACGGTCTCGGGGAGAGGGCGGGGAACGCATCGCTCGAAGAGATAGTAATGGGGCTCAAGGTCAGGAATGACCGTAACCCTTACAAGACGAGAATAAACACTGACCAGCTGTACCCGACGAGCAGGCTGGTATCCCAGGTGACGGGCGTGAACGTACAGCCGAATAAGGCGATAGTAGGGGCGAACGCGTTCGCCCACGAAGCGGGTATCCATCAGGACGGCGTGCTTAAGGAAAGGATCACTTATGAGATCATGGACCCCGAAGAGGTAGGAATTCCCTCGAATAAACTTATCCTCGGAAAGCACTCAGGACGGCATGCTTTTAAAGACCGTCTCGAGGACTACGGGTATTTCCTCGACGATAAGGCCTTCGAGAACGCCTTTAAGAAGTTCAAGGACCTGGCGGACAAGAAGAAATACGTATTCGACGAGGACATCGAAGCCCTGATCAGCGAAGAATTCGTCCGCTCGTCAGATTTCTACAAGCTCATATCTGCAAATTACTCGGGCGGGTCCGACATGCAGCCCGTTGCGACCATAAAGCTGCTGATAGACGGTAAGGAAGTTACCATCTCCGAAAGCGGGGACGGCCCTGTGGACGCGGCGTATCAGGCGGTGTCGAAAGCAACGGGACTTAATCCTACGCTTGAAAGCTACGTAGTCACTGCGATTACCGAAGGTATAGACGCCCAGGGAGAGGTTACCGTAAGGGTCGAGGACGAAGGTGCTATTACACAGGGTCAGGGATCGAACACCGATATAGTGGTCGCGAGCGTAAAGGCATACGTAAACGCGCTTAACAAGCTCCGCTGGCGGAAAGAGCATCCGAAGAGGGTCACAACCCAGGGCATGTAACGCCCCGTGATCCCTCACAACCCGATTTCCCGAACTAAATCGACGGACTTGCTATATACTTACCTTGAGTCATGGCATTTCCCACAAAAACCATCGAGAATTTCGTAAAAGCGGGCTATCCGATCATTTACCTCGTCTCGTCGGAGGAGGAAAGGGTCGAGAATACTATCAAATCGATAGGAAAAAATATCTACGGCGATTCCGGTAAATTCTCGGTATGGTCGTGCACCGAGGGTTTCAGAGACGGCTCGGAAAACCTGGTTAAAGCCCTCGATAAAGCGGTGGAGGAGCAATCAAAGGGCTTCTATTTTTTTAAAGATGTAAATTATTTTCTCGACGACCCGAGGATTCTGAGAAAACTGAAAGATGCATATCAAAGATTAAGGAAATCACCCAGGACAATTTTCATTCTTTCTCATTCCGTTTCGATACCGCTCGAGCTAGAGAAGGAAGTGGCCGTAATCGACATCGACCTCCCCGACAGGGCCGAGACCAGCAAGATTTTCGACTTCATAGTAAAGACATATACCCCGGAGAGCGTGCAGAATACGATGAAGCCCTATTTCAAGGAAGCTGCCATCAACGCGCTTCAGGGGCTGGGCGCGCTCGAAATGGAGCTTGCGCTCAGGAGGACTCTCGTGGGCAGGGAGGAGCTTGGGGAGGATGCGGTAGACGCGCTATTGGAGGAGAAAGCCCAGCTCGTGAGGAAATCCGGGACGCTCGATTTCGTAAGGAGCAGGGTCGATATAGACAAGGTCGGGGGACTCGAGAACATAAAGGAATGGCTCAAGGTGAGGCGGCTCGCCTTTTCGAGCGAGGCGAAGGAGTTCGGGCTCGATACGCCGAAGGGCATACTGCTGATGGGGATTAGCGGGTGCGGCAAGAGCCTCTGCGCGAAGGCGATAGCCACGGCGTGGAAACTGCCCCTCCTCAGGCTCGATCTGAACCAGGTCTACAGCGAGGCATTCGGGAGCCCCGAGGCGGCGTTCAGGAAGGCGATAAAGACGGTGGAAGCGACCGCCCCGTGCGTGCTGTGGATAGACGAGATCGAGGCCGGTATCACGAGGAGCGGGGAGAAGTCGGGGGACAGCCCGACGTCGAGGATATTCGGGTACTTCCTCACATGGATGCAGGAAAAGGCCTATCCCGTTTTCGTTACGGCGACCGCGAACCAGATAGATTTGCTCCCGCCGGAGATTCTCCGTAAGGGCAGGTTCGACGAGATATTCTTTATCACGCTCCCTAATCAAAAAGAGAGACGCGAGATATTCAGGATACACCTCCAGAACCGCGGGAAGACTCCCGATGGATTCGACCTCGATTCGCTCGCCAAGAACACGGAGGGGCTGAGCGGCGCCGAGATAGAGCAGTCCGTCATATCGGCGCTCTTCGAGTCCTATTCCAAGGGGAAGGAGCTCGACGACAGGGAGCTTATAATCGCGGCTTCATCGATCGTGCCTCTATCGACGACGATGAGGGAAGAGATATCGAAGCTCGAGCGCTGGGCTTCGAACAGGGCGATGAAGGCGTCCAGATGATAGGCCGCTGCCAATTGAAGCCCGCTATGAAATGTGTTATATAATTTGCCTGCCGTCATGATTCAGGATGCAAGATAAGAAGTAATGCTGTATGCCACAACGTGTATCCTGCATCCTGCATCATGAATCTTGTAGACGTGGGGATGTAGCTCAGCTTGGGAGAGCGCCGCGTTCGCAACGCGGAGGTCGCGGGTTCGATTCCCGTCATCTCCACCAGTCGTTAAAGATTTTTGTTCCGCTGACCCCTTGCAAATATTTATTTAGCTGAGATAGATTACGCCGATTTTATACCCTTTCTTTGACCCCGATAAAATCCAATATTGTTTCGCGATGCGTTGTGTTAATATCTACGATATACGGAGCTCATTCTGTGAGAGCTCCGGTAAGGGGGGAAAGAAATGAGGGGTTATTTCTTAGCGGGTGCAACAGCTTTTTTTCTTCTCTCGGCGGTTCTTATATCACAAGCCGCGACGAACCTGAACTCGTCAAAAAGCAACGTATACAGGCTCATATATCCGGCGGATACCGTGAGTCAGGCTCAGGCGGCGGCTATACTCGCCGACGTTGAAACAGCTACTCAGCAGAGCCAGGGTCGGATAAATCTCGAAGGGGCGGTGAGCCAGGCTTTGACGAAGCAGGGGCTCGGGACTCAGATTAAAAAGACCATTATCAGACCAGCGAGCGTAGCCGGCCAGCTGACGACGATCATCATTCTTTCGAACCCTGCGGACGAGGCTCAGGCGATAGCCGTATCCGATGAAGGTGTGCCCGCGGATAAGCCGAAAGGGAAGAAGACGAACTAGAAGGCGGGGCGCGCGGCTTGGATATGTATTTAACAGGGGTCGATTTCAATAAGTGTATTCAGGGGGGGTCAAATGAGAGTCGTATCTATTGCGTTCGTATTATCACTTCTGATTTTCGGGGCGGCTGTATATGCCCAGGCGGCAACGAACTTAAATTCATCCAGGAGCAATATTTACAGGCTCATATATCCGGCGGATACCGTGAGTCAGGCTCAGGCGGCGGCGATACTCGCCGACGTTGAAACAGCTACTCAGCAGAGTCAGGGTCGTATAAATCTCGAAGGGGCGGTGAGCCAGGCTTTGACGAAGCAGGGACTCGGGACTCAGATTAAAAAGACCATTATCAGACCAGCGAGCGTAGCCGGCCAGCTGACGACGATCATCATTCTCTCGAACCCTGCGGACGAGGCTCAGGCGATAGCTGTATCCGATGAAGGTGTGCCCGCGGATAAGCCGAAAGGGAAGAAGACGAACTGAAGTGTGATTTATGGTTGGAGCCGGGAGCTCGATCCCGCTCATCCCCGCATGAGATATCAACAGCGTACCCAGCGTTCTTATCGGGCGGAATATAATCGTATAATTAATAGTCGGGGTCTGCTGCGAGGTGAATTCTTTAATGAACGTGCCGAATATACCTTTCGCCAGTCACGAGGTGCGCTGGTTTTTCGATGGGTCGGTCGATCTGTATCCTGCGCTTCGAAGCTGGTTCGAAACGAGCTCGCCGGTTCATAAAAGGGGCGACTTCGGACCGCCCGTATGGATGGGGAGGCTCGACGGCAAACCTGACGTATACCTGCTCGTGCCGGGAGCCGACGACATGGGCATCAAGTGGCGTGAAGGGAACTTTCAGATCAAGGGACGCGCGGCTTCGCTCGGCGTACACGAGTTTTGCGGACGGTTTCAGGGGTCGGTCGAGCGCTGGGTGAGGTGGTCCTATGGAAATCTGCCCGAGTCCTACCATCGACTGTTCACTGACGGGGATAACAAGGGATTACTTACGGTGAGCGTCAGGAAAATGCGCGCGCTCCGCAAGATACGGCTCGACACCTACAACGGAAGCGCAGAGGAGGTCGATACGAAGGCTTTCATCGATCGTGGGATTAATTTCGAGCTCACGGATATCGAAGTAGACGGGAAATCCTATTGCACCCTGGCTTTTGAGGCGTACCCGGACGATTCGGCGATGCACGATGCGTTTACCCGGACCGTCGGAACTTTCCTCGACGGGTTGGAGGGGGTCGAACTCGGCGCGGGGAACTCGATGTCGTATCCGGCATGGCTTCTGCTTAGAAGTTAGAGTGTGGGCAGTCGTAGATGAAGGAGGGAGAGAAGTATCTGAATTTATGCCGCGGCTGCTGTCGCCCCTACTGGTGCGATGAGGGATGAGATTGCCGCGGCTCCTTTGGAGCCTCGCAATGACAGATTAAAGCGAGATTCCCGATAAAGACACTCGGGAATGGCTAGGAAAGGAGAAAGGCTGTTTTTTTTATCCTTCTTTTCCTTGATGAAAAGAAGCAAAAATCACACACGTAGTGTGGTCTATGAAAAGACTTCACATAATTTGCTAAAAATCTTATGTTTAAGCTAAAATCTTTCAATCTTTTTCTGTCATCGCGAGACCGTATTGTGGTCGTGGCGATCTCACTTTATTCATGAGATTGCCGCGGTCGCCGAATACGCTCCCTCGCAAAGACAGGGTAGGTAGGGCAGAAGAGGTTGGGAAGGATCGTATATGAGCACACATTGTGTGCCGCAAATTCTGCAATGTCGGGAAGAGAGAAAGGCGAGATTGCCGCGCCTCCTTCGCAGGAGGCTTCGGAGGCTCGCAAAGACAGATAACAATTCTATCGCGGCTGGAAGCCGCTCCTACAGACAGGATGCAGGATGCAGGATTAGAGATGAGATTGCCGCGATTGTCGGATTAACCTGTGGACTTGGAAGGAATCATAAAACACACATTGTGTGTGTTCTTCTTTTCCTTGATGAAAAGACAAACGTAGTGTGGATTATGAAAAGGCAAAGAAAGGAGAAAGTCTGTTTTTTTATCCTTCTTTTCCTTGATGAAAAGAAGCAAAAATCATCCGACTGTACATAATTTGCTAAAAATCTTATGTTTAAGCTAAAATCTTTCAAATGGACTGCAGAAAGATTTTTACGCTTAAACACGCGATTTTCTTAACGCAAATTCTGTAATGTCGGGGGAGAGAAAGACTTTCTGAATTGATATGGGTGCTAGGGTAAACCCCCCACCCGTACTATTTTGGCTTAGGCATTGTTGGGGCTGAAGATTATGTGCCGCTTGCCGTTGTTGAGAGCGCGACCGAATGCTCGCTTGTTCGCATTCGTTCCCCCTTCTTGAAGTGGGGGAGGGAAATAATGAACAAAAGCGAGATTGCCGCGGTCGCTGGTTTCATCCGGTATGGCGCGTAGATAACATTCTCAATTGCTATCAGCCGAGGGCGACCGATTTAATTTGGCTTCGCTAGATTGTCCCCCGTGGATCAGCGGACTTGCACTCAACCAATAACGACCAATTGCTCACTTGCTCGCAATTGTTACACGCTCGAAATCGTTGCTCGCAAAGACAAATAATGCGCCCTTCGATAGGCTCAGGGCGAACGGGTTTAGTTTGATTTACTAAATTAAGGTACACCATAACCCGAATTATTTTGGCTCAGGCATCGTCGGTTTAATAGTTAAGGTTTTTCGATGCCATTGTTGTGAGCGCGACCGAATACTCGCTTGTTCACATTCGTTTCCCACTAGTTAGGGTGAAGGAATATAAGGAGTCGCGGCTGGAAGCCGCTCCTACAGTCGGGATGCATGATACAGGATGCATGATAAAGAAAAGATAACAATAAATCCCTCCCAACCTCCCTTTACGAAAGGGAGGAGCTAAAGAGAGATTGCCGCGCTTCGCTCGCAACGACAAACAAAAGCTGGATTCCCGATGAAGGCGTTCGGGAATGACAGAAAAAGAAAAGCAAAGGCAACAATAGATTTCTCGCCTGCGGCTCGAAATGACACAGTGGATTGGCATGAGAATTAAGGAGCGGGGCAGGGACGCGGCTGGAAGCCGCTCCTACAGACATGATGCAAGATACACGATGCAGGATAAAGAAAAGATAACAACAAATCCCTCCCAACCTCCCTTTGCTAAAGGGAGGAGTAAAAGAGAGATTGCCGCGCTATGCTCCGGTCGCCGGGTGCAGGTTTAACTCAAGCGGTTTGGGCTTTCTTTTCCCTCTTTTCCATCTCGGACTTGAGGTAGGCGTAAGGGTCGTGGTAGATTGCGCCTTCGGGCAGGTATTCCCAGAGGGGGCCGAGGTCTTTTCTAATCATGTCTATATAGAACTGCGGTATCTCTTTCGTCTCGCCCTCGAAAAACGCCCTGAACTTCACGTCCTCATCGAGGAACTTCCTTATCTTGCGGTAGTACCGGAGCCTCCCGAAACCTTCCGTGGAAACAGCGCGCATGAGGTTCATCCACCGGGGAATCCGCGTCCTCGTATTCTTGAAGCGGTTGTATATCGAGCGCCACGAGTACGAGTATTCCGCGAGCCCGATAAGGAGGTCGTAGAATTCGGGCCATGAATAATTCTTCGGCTTCACGTTCGAGGCGTGGCTGTTGTTTAAGAAATGGAACGGGAACGCGAGAACCCTTTCCTCGCTCTGGTATTCGAGATTGAGGGGAGCGGCCCTGCCGAACGCCGTGATAAGCGGATAGGCGGGGAATGCCGCGGGCGCGAGATCGACGAATCTCTTGGTAAGCTCGAAGGACTCGGCCCCTTTATCACTGTCTAATCCTACTACGAAGTTTGTCTGCACGTATGGTATGTAGCTCAGTATCTGGTTTATGTGTTCGGAGACGGTTTTCACCTTCTCTATCCCCTGCTTTGCCCCGGTCTTCGATTTGTTTCCCATGTCGAACCAGGATTCGATGCCCGGGAGCACTGCCTGGAAGCCGTTTTGCCTCAGGCGTTTCAGGTGGGGCTCGGAAAGGAGGGAGAGGCTGCTCTCCGCTATGAAGTCGATGCTGTTTATCGGGACCGCTTCCTCGATAACGTTCATATAATCTTCGAAACGTACCCCGAAGTTCGGGTCGTACCAGCTGACGACCGGGCGTTTTATCTTGGTCCGCACGAATCTGAGGTCGTCTTTCATCAGATCGAAGTCGAGCGGCTGATACGGCTCGTTCGCGTCTATGCAGAAGCTGCAGGTGTAAGGGCAGCCGAGGCTGCCTATCATGGGAACGACCTTGATGAGGAAGGTGGTTTTCTCGAGCGCCTTCGAGATGAATTTCCAGCGCTCCCTCACGCCCGGGAGGTATTTAGGCGAGCTCTTAGCGGACAAGCTCACGCCGACCGGCCTGTACGGCCTGCAGTCCTCAAGCACGTCCCGGCAGAGCTCCTCGTCCGTGATCCCCATCACGTAGTCGAAATACTTGACGGCGTCTTCCGGATAGCACCGCGCGTGCGGGCCGCCCAGGGCTGTTACGACGCCTTCGCTCCTGTACTTGGCGCTGAGCGCGTAGGCCTGAATGGCGGATTGGGTGAACGCGTTGATGAAGACCATGTCCACGTCTCTGGGCGCGTCCTTGGCCAGATCTTCGAGCCCCGTAAAAATGAAATATTGCACCTCGTGCCCGGCGTCTTCGCTCCACTTGGCGATTACCTGGGGCATTATGCCCATGAAGTTGGCGTGCATTACGCGCGCCCAGATCGAGTGGTTAGGGGATTTTGTGATGAAGTCGATTATGCCGATCTTGAGTTTCCGCATCAGGCTCCTGATTGGATATCACGAGTAGGGTCCGTTCTGGTTTAATCAGGAATGGAATAAATTCAGAAGGGTCTACTTACTATTTTATGTAAGAGAGCACTTATTATATCAGGGAGATTCTCTAACCTCCCGTTCATTTTATGAAACTATTTATACAATACACGATGGGTATATGCAAAGCAATCGGTTTTGCGGATCGGGGACCGGGCCGCATAGCCTGCTCCCGAGGCGGATAATCGTGTCCCGGGTTACACGCATCTTTTTATGTAATAATTAATCGAAGCAGCAGGCCGTATACGAACGGAGGTTAATGTGAAATGAGGGCTAAACTCTTTCTTCGGAGTATAGTTTTTGTGCTGGCTCTGGTTTTCGGAGCGGGTATTAACGTCGGCAGCGTACGGGCCGATGGAGCCGAAAACGAGATCGAGGCTGCGTTAAGGAAGTGGAAGGACGATTTTAACGGCAGGGACGCCGAAGTTATATGTGATCTGTTTGCCCCGGACCTCATCGCGAATTACGGGGATTTTCCGCAAATAAGCTACGAATCGATATGCAAACAACTGAAATCCTCTCTGACGAACCCGGATCTGAATTTCCATTATGACCTCGCAATAACCGAGATCATCGTATCGGGCGATACAGGGATTGTGCGGCTGATATGGGACCTGACCATTACTGACGCTGACGGCAAGGTGGTCGAGAGGACGAAGGACAGGGGTATGGATATATTCGGGCGGCAGCCTGACGGCACGTGGAAGATATCGAGGTATCTGGCGTATCCGACGGGAGGGGGGATGTGAGGTTTGTGGTGTGCGTAAGGATGAGCTGATAAATTATCGCGGCTGGAAGCCGCTCCTACAGACAAGATACAAGATACAAGATACAGGATGCAGGATGCAGGATTAGAGATGAGATTGCCGCGATTGTCGGATTAACCTGTGGACTTGGAAGGAATCATAAAACACACATTGTGTGTGTTCTTCTTTTCCTTGATGAACACACGTAGTGTGGTTTATGAAAAGACACACAATGTGTGTTTTATGAAAAGACAGGGAAAGGAGAAAAGCTGTTTTTTTATCCTTCTTTTCCTTGATGAAAAGAAGCAAAAATCATCCGACTGTACATAATTTGCTAAAAATCTTATGTTGAAGCTAAAATCTTTCAATTGGACTGCAGAAAGATTTTTACGCTTAAACACGCGATTTTCTTCACGCAAATTCTGTAATGTCGGGAAAGAGAAAAAAGGCAAAAGAATGTTTTAATGAATGAAAGGTGACACCCCCATCCTTCCCTGTTTTGAATTAGGCAACATTGAGCAGGTAGTTAATGTGCTTCTGTGCCTCTGTTCCGTGGCGTCCGATTGCGCGCTTGCTTGCAATCGTCCCTCTAGGGGGAAGGAATGAAAAATTGGACGAACGGGCCGGGCTTCTTTTGTTGGCAGGGCAGAAGAGAAAGTTTGAGATCGTATGCCCGCGGGTGCTTACCCGCCGCAAATTCTGTAATGTCGGGAAAGGAAAAGGAAAAGGCAAAGGATAGATTTCTCGCCTGCGGCTCGAAATGACAGGGTAGGGATGAGATTGCCGCGTCGCTTCGTAATATGTTTTTTGTGACTTAGGTGCAATGAGGAAGGTACTTATTTGCAATCAGCCGAGGGCGACCGATTCCTCGCATGCTCGAAATCATTCTCGCAAAGACACGCTAGGTTGAGCAGGGGAGGAAGGGAGAGATCATATGCCCGCGGGTGCTTACCCGCCGCAAATTCTGTAATGTCGGGAAAGAGAAAAAAGGCGAGATTGCTTCGCGTTGCTCGCAATGACAGGAAAATTAAGGTAAACCCCCACCCGAACTATTTTGTTTTAAGCATCGTCGAGCCGGAAGTTAATATGCTTCACAGGCTTTGTTGGAAGAGAGACCGAATGCTTGCACGCTCGCATTCGTTCCCCTTAACTAGGGGGAGGGGAATTTATTAATTACTCTTCGCTGTTTATTCAGTTCATTAGTTTACGACCACGTACTGGGGATATACGAAGCTGCCCTTGGTCCATATCGCCCAGTCGGGAGTCTCCGCGAGCGGCTTTATTTTATTCAGCGGATGGTCGGCCGGGGCTTTAAATTTTATATGCGGGTCTTTTATATCGACCGTGCCCCCGACCCATGGTATCGGGTATTTGACTACCTGCTTCACGGTCTTGCCGTCCTTTTCGGTCTCCATCAGTCCGAAGTAATTCAGGTGACCTCCGCCGAAATTCCCGAGCTCGCTGCCGACGTCCGCCGTGGCCTCGATGAGGGGCTGTCCGCCAACGGTGAGGACCGCCGTGAGCTTGCCGTCCTTAACGGTGGTGGTCGTCATGCCTTCCTCGGCGGGGATGCCTATCTTCTTCACGTATTCGCGCATCGTCGGCGAGCTGTTGAAATAGAATACGAAATATCTCCCCGGATACGTCACGTCGGAATTCATGACGTAGGAGTCCTGGTCCTTGAGCTCGACTGCGAGGTACGTGAGCGTATAGGCCCCGAAGCCCGAGGTCTCGGTCGCGTCGGGCACGGTGTACATGTTGATAACGATGTGGCCTGCGGGGTTGGGTTCCAATCCCGGCGGCAGGAGGGCTTTGAGCGTTTCGGGATCAGCCTTGTAGGCCGCCATGAACATCCACGCGCCCGTCACGAGCTGGGGCGCGGGGAGGTCGGCTGCATGGGCGGCGCCCGCCTTCCAAACACTCCCCATAGGGGACAGGGCGAGCGATGCAAAAAACAAAGCAATAGAACATATCCTGGCTAATCTTCTCATAACATATCTCCTTTGATGATATGGGATAGCTTGATATATATATTTAATATTAATATGAGAGGCCGGGCCTTTCAAGTGGTTTTTCGGGGGCATAATAACGAACAGTAGGCGGAGCAATCAATTGATTTGCCGCCTGCACATTAAGCAACTAACGTCTGGCCAAGGGAAGGATACATCTAGACGAGATTGACACCCTCCAATCCTCCTTTATTCAATCGAAGAAAGGTCAATCTGCTACATAAGCTATTCTCATCGATTTTCACAAATATGTCAAGACACTTTATGCAGCGGGTCGAAAGGTTGGGATATCGCTGGTTAAACAGGATCGTATTCAAGGGCGGCAACCCGTACTATAGGGGTGCCTTTTCACATATATAAATGAATGCCGGCGGGATGTTGTTCCATACTATCCTGCTGGTTTTGACCGTGTCGAACTTGGCGTAGAGCTTCTTTTTAAATCTCCAGGCGGCAGGCGCTACTACCCCGAGCACGTATGCGTATGTTAGGAATATGCCTCCCGGTTTCAGCACGTCATAGATCGAATCGAGTATGAGCTGCTGGGTTTCCCCGTTGAAAGTCGACCAGGGGAGGCTGCTGATAACCCTGTCGCAGCCGCTTTCTTCGTGCATTTCCAGGTGCTTCATGATGTTTTCAGCCGAAGACTGGTAGACGACGGCATCGGGGCACTTTCTTTTAGTCGCATCGACGAAGGCGGGGTTTATCTCGAGCGCAAAGAACGTAGTGCTCTCGCCTTTTTTCCGCATTATTTTCTCTGTTATCACACCTGTCCCCGAACCGAGCTCTATCACCGTGGAAACGTCCCTGAGCCCGGCGAGGTCCGTCATGAATTCGCAGAGCTTGTCACTCGAAGGGAGGATCGCCCCTGTCCTTGCGGGATTGATTATGAATTGGGTGAAGAATTTAAGGCTGTACTCTAGCTCCGTATCGGCGCTGACGTTATCTCTTCTCATACTGTGTTGGCCCACACCGCTGCAGCGCCGAAATAAGAGTGGCTATTAAGGTCGTGCAACTTTTATTATAAGCCTATCTTTATACATCGGTTGCCGGAAAATGTCAATTTTTAAAGCGAATTGGTGATATTTCGACTGAGCCCGGACTCTTTTGACAAATTATCGTTGTATAATTACAATCCCACATGGTTCTCCGAGAATATAATTACCATTTGTGATTTATCAACACCTATAATACGGCGGATACCGGATGCAGGACGAAATAATTATCGATATAAAGGACGTTTATAAATCCTTCGGCCCAAAGGAAGTCCACATGGGCCTGACGCTGTCCATCAAAAAAGGGGAAAATATCACGGTGCTCGGCGGGAGCGGCTCGGGTAAAAGCGTCCTGCTCAAGGAAATAACGGGACTCCTGAAGCCTGAATCGGGGGACGTCATCGTCGAGGGCGAGAATATAGTCCCGATGGAAGAGACCGACCTCGTCAGCGTCAGGAAGAAAATGGGGATGCTTTTTCAGGGCGCCGCGCTCTTCGATTCGCTGACGGTCGAGGAGAACGTCGCTTATCCGCTGAGGGAGAACACGACGCTGCCCGAGAACGAAATAAGGGACATGGTCGCCAAGAACCTCGAGCTCGTGGGTCTTCCGGGTATCGAGGACAAGATGCCGTCCGACCTGAGCGGCGGTATGAAAAAAAGAGTGGGACTAGCTAGGGCGATGGCGATGAACCCGCGTATCCTTCTTTACGACGAGCCGACTACCGGACTCGACCCGCCCAATATAAGCAGGATCAACCAGCTTATAAGGAGCATGCAGGCCCAGTTCGGTCTTACCGCCGTCATTATCACACACGACGTGAAGAGCGCGTTCGAAATATCGGACAGGATCGCGTTCCTCCATCACGGGAAGATTATTTTTACCGGGACTGTGGAAGAGGCGGAAAAATCCGATATCGAGATCCTGAGCGACTTTATAAACGGCAGGATGAGCGGGGCCGACGAGTAAATCATCCGGCCGTCATAGCACGCCTGAGCAGCTAGTAATCATCCGGGGTGTCGAGCCCATCGACTTCCATAATCTTCCATCCGCTGATTCCGGATTTTTTAAGAGTGACGGTGATATTGTCGGGCGATCCATCGCTTCCGATCAGTATATAGGGGATACCCGATTTGAATCCCGTGACGAGGACGTCTACGTTCGCGGCGGCCTCTTTTTCCCCGTATTCGTTTTCGCCGAAGACTGCGGAGAGGCCGGAGTACGACGCATCAATACTGTCATACTTCTCAAGGGCCTTCGTGATTATGCTCTTCACGACCGGATAGCCGGCCCCGTATTCGTCCTTATACTGAAGGGAAAAATGTTCGGTTACGCCGTCCGCATCCTTCTTACCCGCCGCTTCTCTTATTTCATTGAACAGAGCCTCTATCTCCCCGGCATCGTCACCGCGCGGAAAGAAAAGATATATAAGCACGACCGCCAGTGCGATCAGGAGCAGTATGTATTTCGACACGGAGAAAGTTTACTTTAAATCCACTTCCTTTTCGCCGGCGTAGGTTTCGGCGCTCAAATCGGAGCCGTCTGTCCTGATCGTCACCTCACCGTCTGCGGAAGTATCGAAGATTGTAATATGCGCGAGAGAGTTCCTAATGAGGGAGGCGGCGAGCTCACCCGTTACCAAAACACGCGGGGACACCGCCCGGAGGAATGGAGCAAAAGCGCCGTCCGTTTCTATAACGGGCATATACAATACGCCGCTCTTCAACCTGGCCCCGTGAGTGTCCGAGAGCGAAGAGAGCGCCCGGGCATCGTCGAGTGCCTCGCCCGTGAGGATGCTTTCGTTTCTGAAAGTGACCTTGAGTGCCAGGGGGCGGGGTAGAGACGAGTCCTTGATTACGAAATCCCCGCCGGGCCTGAGTACCTGAAGATTGATTTCCCCGCCCAAAGGGACCTCCTCGATATCGCCCAGGTCTTGCCATGGTATCCCTTTCTCTTTGATCATTTCCCAGAGCCCGCCTGAGAGCTTGTCCCCGTTCGTGATGACCGTCCCGACGTCGAAGTTCTCAAGCAGGTATATGGCGCCGCTCATGTGGTCCTTATCGGTCGATGTTAAAATCAGGATGTCGATTTTATTCACCCCGGAGTGGAGGAGGAACCTGCCGGCCACGTTTCTTTCAATGTATCCCTTCCTGTCGAGGTTCGAGTAACCCCCGTCGATGAGGACGTTTCCGCCCCCGGGGAGCTCGAGAAAAACGATGCTCTTGTTTCTGCCCGCGTCGAGGAAACTGGCGGTGAGCCCGCGCTCGCGGTACTTCTTGATAACCGGATACGCCGCGCTCGATACGAATGCCAGCGCAATCGCCGGGAGAATGTATCTCATACGCACGAATCTGCCTGCGAGCAGGATGGAAATGCCGAGTGTAAAGAACAACAGGATGCCGAGCGCGTTCAGGGGAGGGATCGTCACAGACGAATAGGGGATTTCGAGCAGGAGCCCGATACCGAACACCATCATGCCGATGAAGTGAATGCAGAGGGATATTAAGGGCCGCGCTAGGTGCTCCGAGACCGTGAACGCGAGGAAAGAGAGCAGCCCCAGGGGCACGATCAGAAGCTCGACCAGCGGCACCAGGATTATATTCGCCGGTATGGATACGACTGGGAGTATTCCGAATGAATTTATTATCAAAGGGAAGGTCGCAAACGTAGCCGCGCACGTGGTTTTTATGAGGGTCGCGGCCTTGTCTTTCAGCGTGCCGAACCTGAAGGGGAAGAATTTGTGCGCAAGCAGGATGCCGAGGACGGCCGCGAACGAGAGCTGGAACGAAAGCTCGAATAACGACCACGGGTGCCAGAGGAGAATTGCGAAAGCCGCTACACCCAGTGTGTTGAGCTTGTTCTCGCCCCTACCGGCTATAATCGCGAGGAAGAAAACGGATATCATAATAAAAGCCCTGACCGCGGGCGTGTTAAAACCCGCGACCGCCGTATAGAAGAATAGCGGCAGAATCGTGAGGGCAGCCGCTATCCTCACGACCTTGAAACGGAGCATCAGGTACTCCGAGCGTTTGAGGAGCCATTTAATTATCAAAAAGAAAACTACGGCTATCGCTCCCACATGGAGACCGGATATAGAGAGGACGTGGGCCACTCCGGCTTTCGAGAACTCCGCCCTCACGTCGGGCGGGATGCCCCCGTCGTCGCCTATCGTAAGCGCATTCAGTATCTCGTTCCCGGGCGAGGGGAAATTCGTCCTCACGAAGTTTCCGTACCGGAGCCTGAGCCTGTCGAGCGAATATATGACGGGGCTGTATGATCTATCGCGCCCGAAGGAGATTACGTACTCGTCGCCCTCGACGAACCCGGTCGCGTAGACGCCCTGCCTTTCATAGTATTTTCTGACGTCAAATGCACCTTCGTTCCTGAAATTAATTATGGGCTTCAGCTTTACGCCGATCACACGTATTCTGTCCCCGTACGAAAGTCCGGGAGAGTCTTCGGCTGTGGATATGATGACCTTTCCTGAAACGGGATTGAAAACCCCGTCCGCTATCGCGTATTCGGTATCCAGAAAGAGCCTCGAACCCGATTCCTTTTTTTCCTGCGACCTGTAGATGGTCCCTTCGAGGTCGACCTTTGTTCCCGAAAACGACGTGATGCTCACCCCCGGGGAGCTAAACGGGCCTGCGCTGAAGAGAAGACCTATGGGGATGAATAAAAGGAACCTCAGGGGGGGCGCAAGGAGGGCGAGGATACCGGCAGCCGGGGCCGTTATTATGATTACGAGCCAGGGGTTCCCTATATATTCGTTAAGGAGGATGCCGGCAGTGAGTCCGAGGAGTGGGAGGATAATTTTATATCTAGCCGTGAATCGCCGTAAGAAGCCTGTCATCCGCATGATCATGTGCCCCGGAAGTGTCTGAGCTCCGATTCGAGATTTGAGTATCAATTATATGACGAAGCGGGGATTGTTCACAAATAAAATTTTCATTTAACTTTCTAATGCGCGGACTTCGCCGAATACTCGGTCACGGCGGAGGAACCCGTATTCGGGAATCGAGGCATGCCCGGATGGTCCGGAATCGGCGGTGCCCCTTAGTCTTGCACAGACCGGAGAATGATTCAGGCGGAGCGTTTACTGATTAGCGCGACTGCATAAGACGCTATGCCCTCCCCCCTGCCCGTAAATCCCATGCGGTCGGTGGTGGTAGCCTTCAAGCCGAGCGCCTTCCCGGAAAGACCGGTGATTTGAGAGAGGCTGCTCTTGATGGCGGGGACGTGGGGGGCGATCTTCGGTTTTTCGCATACTATGACGCTGTCGATGTTCCCGATTTCGTACCCTTCCATGGTTACCAGCTTCAAAATCTCGCTCAGGAATAACAGGCTCGACGCGCCTTTGTATCGGGGATCGGTGTCCGGGAACTTTGACCCTATGTCTCCCTCCCCCAATGCCCCGAGGAGCGCGTCGCATATCGCGTGAGTCAGCACGTCCGCGTCCGAGTGTCCGGATAACCCGAGCTCGAACGGTATTTCGAGACCGCCGAGTATCAGCTTCCTGCCATCGGAGAATTTATGAGCGTCGAACCCGAATCCTATTCTGTACATTGGTGAGGCCCTTAAACTGAGTAATCATAAACGAGCAAATTGTTTTTGGAAGGGACGGTTTCGCTTTTTATTCCGCTCCGTCCTCTCTCATGTTCAAGATAAGCTCTCCCAGTCTCAGGTCCTCGGGTGTCGTAATCTTGATGTTGTAAGGGGAGCCTTTGACGATCTTCACCCTTACCCCCGTTCTCTCCACGAGGAGGGATTCGTCCGTGCCCGTGAACCCGTCATCCGCCGCTTTCGAAAACGCATTTTTCAATACGTCGTATCTGAACGCCTGGGGGGTCTGCGCAAACCATAAGGATTCTCTCGGGACCGTGCTGTCTGCGTACATGTCAGGGGATGATTTCTTTATCGTATCGTTCGAGGGGAGCGCGGCTAATGCCCCTCCGCACGCCGATGCCTCACGGATCACCTCTTCCAGGAGCTCGATCGATACGAACGGGCGGGCTCCGTCATGGACCGCCACGACGTCGGGCGTCCCGGAGAGGGAGTTGAAGCCGTTAAGGACGGAGTCCTGTCTTTCAGGGCCCCCCGGGATTATTTTTGTCACCTTGGGGATGGAGAGCCTGTCCACTATATCGGTCTTTACCGTACGGGCCCATTCGTCCGGGACGACTATTATTATCTCGCCGATGAGACCGGACTTCGAGAACGTTTCTACCGAATATGCGAGGACGGGCTTCCCCCGTAGAGGCAGGAACTGCTTAGGCGTACCATCCCCGAACCGTTTTCCCTGGCCGGCTGCCGCTATGACAGCCGAGGCGCGAATATTAGCCACGGTAATCGGAAACCATGTGCTTGCTGTCTTCTTCCTTGACCCTCGAGAAAATCATTCTTCCGGTCGGGGTCTGAAGCACGCTCGTAACGGATACCTCTATATGGTCACCCAGGTACCTCTTCGCTTCGTCCACGACGACCATAGTGCCGTCGTCCAGGTACCCTACGCCCTGATTCTCTTCCTTTCCCTCTTTAACGACGTGAATGCTCATCGTTTCTCCGGGAAGGACCACGGGCTTGAGCGCGTTCGAAAGCTGGTTCAGGTTCATTACCTTAACGTTCTGGAGACCGGCCACTTTATTGAGGTTAAAGTCGTTGGTGATGATTATGCCCTTAAGCCTCCGCGCGAGCTCTACGAGCTTCAGGTCGGCTTCCTTTATGTTGGGGAAATCATGGTTCGTGATCTTTACCGACACGTTAGGTATGTCCTTCTGCATTCTCTTGAGGACATCGAGGCCCCTCCGCCCCCGGACGCGCTTTATAGGCTCGGACGAATCGGCGATATGCTGGAGCTCTTTGATGATGAACTTTGGGATTAGCATCGTCCCGCTAATGAAACCCGCTTCGGCGACGTCGGCTATTCTGCCGTCTATGATAACACTCGTATCGAGAATCTTAGTCTCGGTCACCATCCTCGTATGGATCCGTCTTGCGGATTGCTGTTCGGTTTCCTTCCCCTTTCTGTAGCCGATCGATATGCCGACGTAGAAAAGAAAAAGGAAGAACGCCGCAGAGATCAGCGACGATACCTCTCCCGGGAGCGCGAACCCCGAAATAACCTCCCTGACTGCAAAAAAGGAAAGAGAGGCCGCGGTTATCCCTATAGCGGCTCCAAGAAAAGACCTCGGTGTATAGTTCCTGATGTTACGTTCGAGTACGAGCGCGATACCCGTGGATACTGCTCCTAAAAGAACAGCCGCGCCGGCTGCGATAATGATGTCGTAGTGCGTATAGGCTATAAAAAAGCCCGTTGCGGCACCGAGTATAAAAAATAGAACCTTTGCTTTCATTTCTCCCTCACCACAATCCCTGCCCCCTCTTGTCTGGATTCGGTCACGACTAAGTATAAGTAATCGCTAAATTTTCACAAGTTTACGAAAGAGCGCTTCGATTAAACCATGAAATAAATCGATGTCCGTCTTAAATCCGGGCGTGGTTTCGATTACTTGTTCCGGAATCCGCAAGGGAAGCTGAAATTGTTATTTTAGTATAGTAAAGCTATCAAGACTTGCCGCTATTCACGGCGTCTATCACCTTAACAATTTCATCTACGACTCTTACATACTTGCTCCTTCCGGTGCCCGGGGGTTTTGCCCTTCCGTCTATACCGACGTCTGCAAGGATTTCCCCCGTAGTTTCATCGACCAAAGTGACCCTGACCTGAACCGACATTTTTCCTTTATCGTCAAAACCCATAAAAATATATTCACAGTACTTACATCCGCGGGTATATCCGCTGACTATTCCGTCGACCAACAGGGTCTTCTGATCCCCGGATGACTCGAAATCGTCAGTACGGCTTATAACCTTAAACTTGTCCTGCGTCCTAAGCTCCTCGGCCACCATGTCCGCGATTACCGTGCCGGAATCATAAGGCACCCATTCCAGATCCGTTTTTCTAAAGTCCGGGATCAGAACGACTTCGTAACTCGAATATGAGGCCTCAGGCGCTTTGAATACATTTACACTGGTCGGGCCTTTGGCACACCCGAATAATAAGAGGAAATTTAGGATTACGCATATAAATAAATATCTAGCCACCATTACGTTCCTCCGTTTTTCGTGGGTTATATTGTATACGATATTGTAATTTGTTAAAGTACCGTCTTTATTTAGATGAAGTGCGCGCTTTCGGAGGTCCTCCATTTTCTTCTAATTAAAGAATTAACGGTGAGCCCGGCCGCTCTTGCCGCACATGTGTTTCTATTAAAAAAAACAAAACGGAGCTACCACAGGACTCGATTTCCGCAGGCCGGTCTCCCCGGGGATGACCCGGACCGCTCGGTCGGTCGTGAGAGAAACCCATGAGTCTCTATAACCTGGTCAGTTTTGCCTGAATATTCGTACTGGTCGGGTTCGCATGGCTTGTTTCATCCGACAGGAAGAATGTCAATTGCCGGGTGATAATATGGGGAATTTCGCTTCAGCTCCTGTTCGGCGCCTTTATATCCCTCCTGCCCGCGGGAGCCAAGGTATTCCTGTTCATTAACGATATCGTCGTGAAGGTCCTGGGCTCGGCATCTGCGGGGGCGGAGTTCCTTTTCGGAAGGCTCGCGCTGCCTCCGGGCAGCCGGAACGCGGCGGGGGAGGGGTCGCTCGGGTTTTTCCTGGCTTTCCAGGCCCTTCCCACGATAATCTTTTTCTCGGCGCTCATGTCAATCCTCTATTACACGGGCGTTATGCCCAGGGTGATAAAGGGCTTCTCTTCCCTGTTCTCGAGATTGATGAGGGTGTCGGGGGCCGAGTCGGTGAGCGTTGCATCGAATATTTTTGTCGGTATCGAGTCCCTGTTGACCATAAAACCTTATCTCAATCAAATGACCCGCTCCGAGCTCTGTACCGTCCTGACCGCCGGTATGGCGACCGTCTCGTCGAATGTTCTGGCCTTATATATTTTCAGTCTTAAGTGTGAGTTCCCCACGATCGCGGCCCATCTGGTTTCGGCTTCGGTTCTTTCGGCCCCCGCCTCCCTCGTCATGTCCAAGCTCGTACTCCCGGAGGACTCAGTCCCACTAACCCTGGGGATGAAGGTCGAACCTTATTACGAAAAAGAGGCTAGCCTCTTCGAGGCCGAGATCGGCGGGGCGGAGAGCGGGGGGAGGCTCATCGCAGGCATAGCCGCCCTTCTGGTCGCGGTGCTCGGGCTGGTCGCCCTCCTCGACCTCGTTACTGGGGGTCTCGGCTCATATATAAATAATTTTCTCGGAATAAACATCGACTGGTCGCTCAAAGGAGTCCTCGGATACTTATTTTATCCCTTCACACTCGTGATAGGGGTTCCGCTCCCGGACGCATATCAAATATCTAAAATAATCGGCGAACGAGCGGTAGTTACGGAGGTCGTTTCCTACCAGGACCTCGCGCGGGTAATGAAGGAAGGGGTAATTGCGGACCCCCGCTCCCCCGTGCTCGCAGCCTACACGCTATGCGGGTTCGCCCACGTTGCCTCGATGGCCATTTTCGTGGGCGGGGCTGCTGCACTGGCTCCATCGAGGAAAAGGGATATCGCCGCCGTAGGGTTCAGGGCGCTCGCAGCCGCAACCCTCGCATGTCTTATGACCGCCTGTATCGCAGGCGCATTCTTCGCGGGCAAATCCGCCCTTCTCGGTTGAGACGTAGTTTCTTATTAGATACCCCCGGAACCAAGGCACGCGCATCAGCCGGACGGATAGGGGGACTCTAAACAGGCATCGAGGAGGGGTTAGAATGCAGAAGGCTGTTTCATACGAGGCGGCTTTTGACGGAATAGACTATGAATCGCAGGAATTCCTGGAGGAGACGCTTCCGTCGGAAAGTTTGGAATACGATTTCCCGGAAGGGTATGACGAGCCCAAAAGCGGACCCGCGGCGGAAAACCGAGCACTCGGGCCCGGAGACCTAAACCCGGAGCTCAGGCTCGTAAACGCGTACTTCAAAGAGGTGGGTACGGAAGCCCTTTTGACGAGGAGGGAGGAGGTCGAGATCGCCGCCAAGATGAAGGAATGCGAGGCGCACTCGCTCCGTATTAAAAAGGCGATCGGCAGGCTGTTGGGCAGAAAGCTCTCCGGCGACAGGGGGCAATGCGCGTTTGAGCTCAAGGTCCTGGCCGACGAATGCACCGCCAGGCCCGGAATGAAGAGCGGCGAGATAGGGCGGTTGAGAAAGCTCGTTTTTCTTCTCGAGGCGTATATGAGGGCGGAAGAGAGGTTAAAGAACCGGTTTATAAGGGCCAACCTCAGACTAGTCGCCAGTTTGGCGAAGAAATACGTGGGGAGGGGAATCCCCTTCCTCGATCTGATACAGGAGGGGAACCTCGGCCTCATCAAGGCTGTCGAGCGGTTCGACCATACGAGGGGCTACAGGTTTTCGACCTACGCCTGCTGGTGGATCAATCAAGGGATGATAAGGGGGGTGTTTAACCAGACCAGGACTGTAAAAATACCTGCGTATGTTCTCGAAAAAGCGGGGAAGGTCTGGACCGAGCGCGGGAAATTCGTGGAAGAGAACGGGAGGGAGCCCTATCCCTGCGAGATCGCGGCCGCAGTCGAAATGAGCGTGGAGAACGTAAAGCAGGTACTGGAATCGGGAAACGGAATCAGGATGGTCGGGCTCGACTCCCCGGTCTGGGCGGGCGAGAAGGCTACGTTTATGGATTATATCCCCGATTCGGATGCTACGCCCGTAGACTCGCTCATTGCCGAGGTCTCCATACCCGAGAGCGTCGAGCGGGCTTTACATATGCTGGACGAGAGGGAAAGGGAGATTATAAAGATGAGGTTCGGCATTGGTTATCAGGGGTCGTTCACCCTGGACGAGATCGGAAAGAGGCTCGGTCTGACGAGGGAAAGGATAAGGCAGATAGAAAAGAAAGCCCTCTCGACCCTGAGGCATTCCGATTCGGCGCCGGCGCTGAGGAGCTTAATCGAACATTAATTAAGACCTTCGCAAGTCGAATATGCACTGCTCGATCCTTATTTCTAACCCTGAGCCGTAAAATTTTACGATTTCTAACAATACGAAATAAATGTTGGGTTATTGGGACTTACAATCTTCTTAATCCCGGTTCCGATTGCCTTATTTGGTAAATTTACAAGAGCCGCTTGACAGCAGAGCTATACATGCTAATATTTTACCAACTGGTCAACTATCAGGTGTTGAGTTAAATGGGACGCACGAGCGACACAAGAGAAAATCTTATAAACAGCGCAATAGAGCTCATAGGGACGCGGAGCTACAACGCGGTGGGGGTTCAGGAGCTTTGCGAGCACGCAGGGGTAAAGAAGGGGAGCTTCTATCATTTTTTCCCTTCGAAGCGCGATCTCACTCTGGAAGCCCTCGATCTGATATGGAAGAAGTTCAAGGAAGATACACTCGACCCGGTTTTTAATTCCGATGCCTCGACGCTCGAAAAGTTTGGGACTCTGCTCAGGACGTCTTATGAATACCAGTCCAGCAGAAAGGACTGCACGGGATGTGTGACCGGCTGCGGGTTCGGGAACCTGGCCCTTGAACTGAGCACGCAGGACGAGGGGATAAGGAAGAAAATCGAGGAGATATTCTGCGAGTGGACCAGGTATTTGGAAAGGGTGGTTGTTCAAGCCGTCGAAGAGGGCGTGTTGCCCCCTGAAACGGACCCCGCTGCCACGTCGCAGGCCATGGTCGCCTATATCGAAGGGATGATGTTGCTGGGTAAGACGTTTAATGACCCATACATGTTAAAAAGGCTCGGCGAAGGGGTATTACAACTCTCTATATCGAGAAAGGAGACGGCGGAAGCGTATTCCGTGGGGTAAAGGGTTTATATATTTTTTTGTTAAGCAACAAACAGACCGGTCAACTATATTATTGAATCAGGAGATGCAATTATGAAATCTGCTAGATCTGCTCATGAAAGGATGATTTCGGTGTTGAGCCTCAAGAATAAAACCAGCCTGGCAATCGCGCGCAATGTAAATGACCTCACGGATGAGGACCTCGTGAGCCTGTACGTTGCCCGGCGGGATGAGGATGCGTTTAACGAGCTCGTGAACAGGTATGGGGACAAGGTCTACAGGCTCGCCTACAGGATAACGAGCAGCCAGAACGATGCCGAGGAAATACTTCAGGAGGTTTTTCTCATCCTGGTGGAAAAACTGTCTACGTTCAGGAAAGAGTCCAGATTTTCGACCTGGCTCTATAGAGTCGCTTCGAACGCGAGCTTCATGTATATCAGGAATTCGAGAAGGAGCAGCGATAAGGAGCTGAGCCTTGACGATTATAAGCCCTACAACGACTACGGCGTGCTCGAAGGGGTCGAGGAGAGGGATTGGAGCGGCAGGCCCGATTCACAGCTCCTGGGAAAGGAGGGGACAGAGCTGATAGAAAGGGCTATCGGCGAGCTTCCCGAGGAATACAGGGTGGTCTTTCACATGAAGGATATTGAAAGACTCACGAGTAAGGAAATTTCGAGTATATTGAATCTTTCCGTGCCTGCGGTGAAATCGAGGGTGCTGAGAGCGAGGCTCTTTTTGAGGGACAAGCTGTCGGAATACTACTCGGAGCTCAATAACGGCCAGGTTATTCCCGGACCGCGTCTTTGAGTATGGGCTCGAGCTCCCCGGACTCATACATCTCGACGCATATATCGCAACCGCCTATGAACTTTCCGCCGATGAAGAGTTGGGGGAGTGTGGGCCACTTGGAATATTCTTTGATACCCTGCCTGATCTCCGGGTCGGCCAGCACGTCGACGGTTTCGTAGTCAACACCGTAAGAGTTGAGTATCTGCACGACTTTCGCGGAAAATCCGCACTGCGGCATCTCCCTCGTCCCTTTCATAAATAGAACCACCCTGTTATTCGCAACCTGCGAGTCTATTTTCTTAAGTACGTCTTCCATTTTTACTGCCTCCCGATGTCTTAAAAAGCCGCTGCAAATTCTAAAGCCCGATTTTCCGGGTTTGAGCTTCTATTTAATCTTATCCCACTGCTCAGGGGTATAGGTCTTGAGCGACAGCGCATGGATCCTTTCCTTCATGGCTTCACCCAGGACATTATATACAAGCTGATGGCGCTCCAAGAGTGTCTTCCCGTTAAATGCGCTTGAAACGATAACCGCTTCGAAATGTGTTCCGTCCCCGTCTACGTCGACCGAGGAGCCCGGCATGCCGGCCTCTATCATAGCTTTGATTTCCTTCGGATCCATCGAGGTTAGTATAAATGTTTTTAGTCCCCTTTCAAGAAACGAGCGGTCGGGCGGTATGTTGAAAAGGCCGGGATAGGAACCTATACTTCGAGTATGAGCTGGAAGACTGTGGTCGGGCTTATCATTATTATTATCGTAGTTTTCGGCATATCGAAGCTTTTAGGGCATCTGAGCGATAGACGGGGATCGTCCACAACCTATCTCGAGGAGACGGTCCAAACGACCAAGAAGGTGAGGCAGCTCAAGGAAGAGAGGTCGGTGCTCATTAAGAACCAGGAAGAGAGCCTTCTTGATGAGGAATAGATTTAGCACCTGAAGTCTCCCCTTCGGGTTTCTTTACATTACTAATGTTCCATCGGCCGGCTTCGTGTCAGGCCGGAACCCCTGATCCGAAAGAGTCTGATATAAAATGACCAGCAAATTCGGAGTGAGACCGGAGAAGGAAAAGGCCCTTGGGGACAGGATGGCGGAGCTGGGTATCCATGAAAAAGACCTGGAGGAGACGTTTCTCAGGTCGGGCGGGCCGGGCGGACAGAACGTGAATAAGGTTTCCACATGCGTGCGGCTGAAGCATATCCCCACCGGCATTATGGTCAGAGCGGATAAAGAACGGTCCCAGGGGCTGAACCGGTTTCTCGCGCGGAGAGTGCTGGTCTCAAGGATCGAAGAGAGGGTATCCGGCAAGCCGTCACCCGGGGAGATCAAGAGGGAGAAGCTCAGGAAGCAGAAGAAGAGAAGGGAAAGGAGGGCGAAAGCGAAGTCTCCGACCGATTGACCCTGTCCTGATTCTCTCCGGCATTCTTACACACTGGATATCCGGTCCTCTTATTCCTTCAGCCTGTATAGTTTGTAACCCCCGATTTCTTTCTCGAGAACATAATTCACATTAATAAATTTATCGATATAGCCGATGTGAGTAATTTGTCCCTCGTGCCGTCCTTCGTAGAAAGCGATGTATCCGGGCTTGTTCCTGTTTAAAGCATCCGGGACCGTGTCCTCGAGGTTTAAAATCTCGAAGAGGACTTCGTGGTGATTGGGCCACCAGAAGTCTTTTATCGGCGCCCTTCTGTCCGAGAGGAATTGTATCAGGGGCTGACCCCCGATCACGAGCATGGTTTCATCCTCCGAAGTATTGTTTTTGATATAATCGGCGACCGCGTAAGAGGTGTCTCGTTCGTACCACGTTTTATCCCTGTTCTTAACGTTCCTGACCGTTTGCGTTATGGGGTATTGGATCAGGAAAACAGCGGTAATAATAACGATTACGGCCTGGATATATCTTCTGTCGAGCTCCAGTTTCGATACGCCGAAAGCGGTCAGAAGCGAGAGGGATAAGCCCATCTGCAGGTAATAATGCGGGAATATCCGCCTCCCCCAGAGCACGCCCACGAGGGACAGGAACGCTAACGCCAGTATGAAGAACAGCGACTTTTTTTCCTCTTCCCCGAATTTTTTTCTGATAAGCTGAATTACTATGATTATTAAAGCGGCGGCGGATATGAGCGTCGTGAAGTCCCTGTTCCAGACAATCGAACCGTAAATAAAATACGCTAAATTAACCACTGCATCCCTGAAAGGGACAGCACCCACATACATGCCGTTGATAACGAAATATGTGTAATAGAAATCGCGAACGGCGCCGTGAATCATGAAGTAAAGGGTGAGGGCCAGGACGACGGAAAGGACGCCCGAGGAGTACAAGGCGGTTTCTCTGACGAATGATTTGAAATCCGGCGTACCGCGCACGAGATTCCTGATTATTATAAATAGAGGGATAACGAGAACGGAGAATATTGCGGTGCCCTTCGTAAAGAAAGCCGCTGCGCTAAAAAGTCCGCTTGCGAATAAAAGTAGTAACCCCCTTTTTTTCTCATAATCAAAGTAACATAGTAGCGCCAGAATTACGGGCAGCAACATAAAGAGCTCGCCGTTCGATGCATACCCCCCTAAACCCGGCGTTATGAAAAACAGGCCGTAGATCAGCGGCGGGATGAGGGTCGTAAAGCCCTGAAAAAACCTCCGGGCCAGCAGATAAAGGAAAAACATTGAAAGTAGTAAATAGGCGGTAGTAAAAACACGAAGGGCGGCGATGCTTTCGTCGAAGAGAAGAATTACAGGGACGAAAGCAAAGAATAGAAACGGACCTTTGGTGTCCCATGAGGTCTGATAAGGCACTCCCCCGTTGGCTATATCCTGTGCGATACTGAAATATATAGACTCATCCCAGTCTATTACCGAGACATGCGAGATAGGAAGCCTCAGAGCGAAGATGAGAAGCATTATCAGGAACAACCAGACATTCCGGCTATTTATCGCATCCTTCAGTGTCATGCTCTCGTCCGTTTGACCTTGGCACTATATTATTACATCGCCTTCGATTTGTGAAATGGATTATTCGTTCCGGGACGTTGTGTGTCTCATCCGTCCGGAACTCCATTTACGTAAATAATATAAGGCCCGGCGAGAGGTATTTACTTTGTTGAACGTGACACATAAACAATAAATAAGAAAAGTTGTAGATACATCGTTTTCGGTATTGCAATTGAACGGGATTAACAGTAAATTTAGAAATCACATGAATTACTTAATCTAACGGTTCCATACTAGAAGGAGGGTATTCAGCCGTGATAAAGTTAAAGAGATACGTCCCTCTCATAATTTTCATAGTTCCGATAATAGCGATTATCTTAATATTAGGGCCGTCCAGGTTCAATAAGCCTGTCAAGGGCAGCTCCGATACGCTGAGCGTGCGCACGGAGAACGACTTCGCGGCCGACCCCGGCCTGGTAGCCCTTCCCGGCGAGGACATAGTGGCCGTATTGCTCGAGTCCCCGGACTCCAATGCCGTTGAGAACGATACGGGCGGCAAGGGGTACGACATAATCCCTTATAGATACGCATCATCGATGGAGCAGACCTTCTGCTGGGACGACGGGAACGAGGGGGCAGGGCATTATATGGTGCTCGTAAACGACGAGGGGGTGGAGACTTTACAGGTAAACGCGAACGGGGAGTGCGCGACCGGGGTTGTAGAGGCCGGGGATTACGAGATGAGGGTATTCCACGACGGGGTGACGGAGAAGAACGTAGCGGTGTTCATAGTGCCCGAGAGCGGGAAGTCGACGCTCAGCACTGCGTCTGACGAGACTATAAACAATCTATCGGCGTTTCTTGAGACGGACAGGTGCGAGGGGTGCGACCTGAGCGGGGCGAACCTGTACAATGCGGACCTCCGCGGAGTGGACCTCGAAGGGGCTAAGCTGAATGACGCGATACTCGCGAACGCGGACCTGACGGGTGCTAACCTGAATGGGGCGGTACTCAAGAACGCGGACCTCACGGGTGCGAATCTCTCGGGTGCAGTGCTCGCGGGAGCCGACCTCACGAACGCTGTGCTCATAAACTCGGACCTCACGGACGCGGACCTGACCGCGGCAAATATGGAGGGTGCGGATATTACCGGAGCCAACGTCACAGAGGCGCAATTGACGGGGGCAGTTACGACGGGGGTTTTGCGTAATACCGCCGATGCTGATGAAGAAGTTGGAACAAGGGTTCACGAGGATATGGTCGCAACCCTTACTTGCACGACGGGCGCAATCGCGGCCGGGACCGGCGAGGACCTAGATGTGACAGGGCCGTGCACGGTCGGCGCGGGGACTTACCACTATCGCAATGTGCATATATACAACGGCGGCTCTCTTACTTTCGACGACGCCGTAATTCATTTCTGGGCCTACAACATACTAGTCGAAAATAACGGGAGTCTCATCGCGGGTACTGAAGCAGCGCCGATAGGCACTAACGGGAAGCTGACGATACATCTCTACGGGGAGGATCAGGGTAACGGAGGGAAGGGGGTTCTCTGCAAAACGGGCGATATGTGCGGAGTGGATACGAATATATGGAACAACGACCACACGAGCAAGCAGAGCCTGCCGGGTCCGGTATCCGACTTTTTCTACCATTACCATCCGCTGCCGGCAGATACGGGCGATCCACACGGCTACTTCGGCTATAAGACGCTCGCGGTTTCATACGGCGGGACTCTCAGATTATTCGGAAAGAAGGGGTCGACGCTGCCGGACGGTCTCGATTCTTCAAATTCCGGCAAGAGCTGGGCGCGCTTAAGCGGTGATGTCAATGTAGGAGTCACACAGCTAACTGTAGACCGCCCCGTTGACTGGGCGGTAGGGGACAGGATCGTTGTGACCACTACGGATTATCTTCCGGCGCACTCCGAGGTGCTCGAAATCATAGCGCCCGCCGTCAGCAATACGACCTTTAATTTCAAGGTTATAAATGCGTTTACGGGGGCGGAAATACCGGGAGGCTTGCAGTACAGGCACAACGGCACTCCGTATTCTCTCGCGGGAGTACCGAACATCGATATAAAGGTCAACGGACAGCCTGCCGCCGAGACGAGGGCCGCGGTCGCACTCCTTTCCCGCAGTATACGTATAGTTTCCGGAGGGGATACGTTCAACGCCGCTAACCCGACATGCGAGTACGACTGCTTGAGCAGCTCCCCCGCGACATATCATTTCGGGGGCCACACGAGCGTGAGGCAGGGGTTTAAAGAGGTAAAGATTCAGGGTGTCGAGTTTTACCAGCTCGGCCAGGGCGGGCGTATCGGACACTATCCGGTCCATTTCCACATAGCGAGGCTGGTACCGACTGGCACATTCGTTAAGGACTCGTCGATATGGGATTCCATGACGCGCTTCGTAACGTTACACGCGACCCAGGGTGTACTCCTGGCAAGGATTGTCGGGTTCATGTCCATAGGGCACGGTTTTTACCTCGAGGACGGAACGGAGATAAACAACAAGCTCTATTCTAATATAGGGATACTGGCGCGCGCGGCGGTCATGACCCCGCAGAACCCGCGCCAGGTCCCGGGGATACTCGCATGGAGCGGAAACCCCGGCGCTCCGCTGGTTCCTTATAATTCGGATATCTACAATCCTACCGTGTTCTGGATAATGAACGGATGGAACGATTTCGAGTACAACATGGCGGCGGGTGCGACCGGATGCGGCGTATGCTACTGGCTTGTCTCCGGCGCGAACAGCGGGCCGTCGCAGGGCATGAAGTGGGAATCTTACGCCTCCATGCAGAGCGGACCCGTGATGATGGACGGCATGAACACGTACGAAGTTAATTTCGGCAGGGCGGGTATGACGCCGCTTAAGTCGTTCGTCGGCAATTACTGCACGTCGGCAATGATGTCGTTTAACACGGTGGGCGCGACCGATTCCTGCATAGGCGTGAGCAGCTTCAATCCGATTACTAACGCACTCGCCCCCACGCCCAACGGGGACAAAAACAAGGAGACCTTCTATCCGAAGGTCGACGCCGGCGGCGGAAGGTTCGGCACAAGGTGCGACGGAACGGACTGCGGGCCGGCTACGATACCGAACAGGTGCAGTGTCGCGGACAGAAGCAAATGTATGGTCACGGTGCTCGACAGGTACACGTCGTCCTTCCACTGGCCGCAGCAGAATTTCGCAGCGATATGGCTTCGTCCGCAGTGGTATCTCTATATAAACAGCTTCCTCTCCGATACGCAGAACGGAGGGTTAGGTTTCGTTACCGGAGGGGACTATACGCTTGCGAGCGTAATACCGGGTCTCTGGCAGCTCGCTACGAAGTCTGTATTCGTAGGACACACGCAGACCGATAACCCTCTCGCTTCTAATGCGGGGCCGTTCAACCCGCTTAAAAGCTCCGACATGAAGATCTCAGGGCTTATCTGCGACACCGACGCCGCCAACCACTGCAGGTCGGCTGCCGAGGGCATAAGCATCCCGATCGACAACTTCGGTGTGAACCAGCGCTTTTACAACATATACGACGGGCCCAATTACCAGGATTCGAACGCATACCTCGACATAACGGAGACTGATCTGACTCCGCTATGCCAGCCCGGCGGGGAAGCCAAGTGCCCGCAGTTCGGACCAGGAGTAGGAATGCCCTCATGGATATATACAAGGGTCCCCGGGATTCCACAAAACAAGACGCTCAATTATTGCGCATTGCCGAACGCGGCAATAGGCTGGAAGCAGCCGAACGGGTTTTTCTATCCCCCTGCGTTCCATTCGGAAAAGCTTTTCTTTGACAACGTCGACATACGCCATTACGTGCTAGAGCCCCTCTGGATGCCCGGAACGTATACGACGAACGAGACTCAAGTAAGAACGGATTACTGCAGGTTTCCCGCTAACAACATGTTCGGGAACTTCAGCAGCGTCGACAGACAGACCGTGCTCAACGACGACGACGGGTCACTCACCGGGCTCTTGAGTCCCGCTTCGAGTCCGGCCAAGGGTGAAACAATATCTGTAAACCTCGACTCCTTCTTTAACGCTCCGATCGAAGCAACTGAGTGCGAATCATTTAACACCGCAAAAACGAGCCCGTATCAGTACCTGTCTACGGTTGTTTATCCCGGATGCGCGACTAACAATTCGTGCGACACTGCTACCTGGAGCAGTCCGTGCACTGACGCCACATGTTTCGGCGTGCCGATCGAGAGGCAGCTCCTGACGTCCGAGGACAGCGCCGATCTGTCCACTACGGGCATACGCATGGCGGGTATGGACCTCTTCCAGAGGAGCATGATGACGCTCAACAACGCAACTTATTATATCGATACTACCGTGTCTCAGGCGGAGCAGGCAAAAAGCGCATCAAGACTGAACGTGTTTAAGGCCGGCGATACTTACTATATTTTCTTCCTTTATGCGAAGCCTGAAACAAAACAAACGTATCAAATCTATGTAGGCGACGGACTCAACCTTGGCGATAAAATGAATTCCGGCGACGTCAGCATCGTGCGAGCCAGCATCGCGGGCAAGCCGATAACGTTTATGCCTGGACCCGTAGACTGGGCGAGCGTCGGTTGGACGAAGGATTATAACAGCGGCACGGGGATTCTAACGGTTACGACCGACTTGAGCAGCTTCGCGGGTGAGTTCGCCACGACGAAGAACGACTTCTGCCAGCCGCCGACTTTTTGCACTCTGACCGGGAACACCTGCGGATGCTCGACCTCGCTCCCGAGTGACCAGCTTGCGGCTTGCCAGGCTGGCAATATATGCGGAAAGTGGGCAGGCAAAGACATAGACTGCCCCAAGAACGGGTGCCTCGGGTTTTCCTTTAAGCTCCCGGCGAGTCCGGGCTTCACCCCCGATAACAAGGGCAATATACTACAGCCCACGGGCCACCGCCCGAAGCCCGTGTGTTTCCCGAACGCTCCGCCCTGGAATATCAGCCTGACGCATGCGTCTGCGGACGTCGCGGGCTCGTGCTCCAATACACCGATAGACGCTAACAAGTTCTGCACAGATTTTGTGCTGCCGCCTCCAGGTGGAGGAGATCCCGGAGAGCCACCGCCGCCGCCACCACCGCCACCGCCAGGCCCGGATCAGGACAACGACGGGGTAGCTGACGCCATAGACGAAGACTCGGATAACGATTGCATACCGGATAGCTTCGAGACTGTTTCCGGTGAATTAAATTCCACCCGCGTGGTCGTTTCCAATGATGCTGATAACGACGATGTCCTGAACGAGCTCGATCTGGATTCGGACGGGGACGGGATTCCCGACCATATTGAAGCCGGCGGGTTGAACGACTCGAACTCTGACGGGGTTGTTGATATATTCGATGATGCGGACGGGGACGGACACCACGATCTGGGTGATCCCGACAGCGGCGGCACCGAGGTCCCGGTCAACGATACGGACGGGGACGGGTTGGCGGACTTTCTGGATACGGATGCCGATAATGACGGCATTACCGACACGAATGAAACGGCGGGCTGTGTGGACGCAAACGACGACGGGATACTCGATAACTCAGAGGATTCGGACGGGGACGGGTTGGCGGACAGCGTGCATCCCGAGACCGGAACTCCCTGCGGTTTAATAGATTCGGACGGGGACGGTATCTTCGATCACCTCGACGACACGCATGATGGAGGAGGTGTTGAGGACGACGATGGCGGGAACTGCGCGATCGCCGGAACCGGAAGCGTGAAAGGCGGCTTGGCCGGGCTGCTGCTCGTATATTCACTCATACCCGCGGGGATATTAATAAGGAGAAAGACGAGGCGTTAACAGCGCGGACATAAATGGTTACCTCTTAAGGGGGTCATGATCGATGCGGAAAGACTGTTCGCTATATTAGATTTTGGACAGCAGGATTCCGGGTTTTTCACACGGTGATCAATACTGGGTTATAGTTTTATATAAATGATTTATTGACAAATAATCGCTGGAAGCCCTATAATTAGTAGGGGTTATAAGTTTCTATAATTGGCGAAAATTCCGAAGGAGGATATTCAAACGTGGCTAAATTCAAGAGATACGTACCGCTCTTTATTTTCATTATTCCGATAATAGCGATTTTCTTAATATTAGGACCATCCAGATTTAATAATCCGGTCAAAGTGAGCGCTGATTCGCTGAGCGTGCGCACGGAAAACGACTTCGTGACGGACCCTGGCTTGGTAGCCCTGCCCGACGAGGACATAGTGGCGGTGCTTCTGGAATCCCAGGACTGTAATGTTCTGGAGAAGGATACGGGCGGAAAGGGGTACGACATAATCCCTTACAGATACGCATCATCGATGGAGCAGACCTTCTGCTGGGATGACCGTAACAAGGACGCCGGGCATTATATGGTGCTCGTAAACGACGAGGGGGTTGAGACGCTTCAGGTGAACGCGAACGGGGAGTGCGCTACAGGGGTGGTAGATGCCGGGGACTACGAGATGAGGGTATTTCACGACGCGGAGACGGAGAAGAACGTGGCCGTGTTCATAGTGCCCGAGAGCGGGAAATCGACGCTCAGCACGGCGTCAGACGAGACGCTGAATAATATATCGACGTTCCTCGACACGGATAAGTGCGTGGGGTGCGACCTTTCGGGAGCGAACCTTTACAACGCCGACCTCAAGGGCGTCGATCTGGAGGGGGCTAAGCTTAACGACGCGATACTTGCGAACGCGAACCTGAGAGATGCGAACCTGAAGGGTGCCGATCTCAGGAACGCCGACCTCACCGGTGCTACACTCGTGGGGGTGGTGCTTGCGGGGGCCGATCTCACGAACGCGGTGCTCATAAACTCGGACCTTTCGGACGCGGACCTCACCGCTGCAAATATGGAGGGTGCGGATGTGACAGGGGCGAATTTCGGTAATGCAAATCTTACGGGCGTCTTACAAACTGAATCCGCTGATACAGGAGCCGATACCAGTGAAGATATTGTCTCATCGAACGAGGAACTAGAAGCCACTCCGACAGACACATGTGCGGGCGGCAAGCTCACGCCGGGGGACGGTACGAAGGACCTCCTGATATCGGCTACTAAATGCGATGTATCGGCGGGGATTTATCTCTATCATAACGTAAACGTTATACAGAGCGGCACGCTCAACTTCGTGGACGGCGGCGGGGAGACGCATTTCTGGGCCAAGTCTATACTGGTAGAGAATAACGGCGTGATATCGGCGGGAACCATGCAGGCGCCGTTCGGGACGAACAAAGGCGTCCTCACGATTCACATCTACGGGAGCGACAGCGACAAGACAGGCATCGATTGCAAGACTCCCAAACAGAATTCCGCCGACCCTCCCTGCGGCATTGATAAGAATGTGTGGACGTCTAACGGAGCGTCGCCTGTCATGCTCCCCGGGGGTGTCACGGACCGCTTCTACCAATACATGAACCACGATAACGTGCAGGGGGAGACGGGATTCTTCGGAAGGAAGGTGCTGGCGGTATCCTACAACGGGACGATTCAGTTTTACGGCAAGAAAGGGGCGAAATACGGGACTAATATTCCGAACTACGATTCGGGGACGAGCTGGGTGAGATTAAGGAACGATAAAGACGCAAAGTCAACGAAAACCGTGATATTTCTTGACCGCGACGTAGATTGGGAGGTTGGAGACCGTATAGTCATAACAACGACGGACTACCTCCCCGGGCATTCAGAGGAGCTTCAAATCGTAAAGAAAGAGGGGCAGAGAAAGCTCACGATTACTATCGTGGACCCCGCAACGAATATGCCGCCTGCGGGCTGTGTTACCGATAATCCCAATGCCGACACGTGCGGACTCAGGTACCTCCACAACGGGGATACATACCCTGATAGCAATTTCAATTTCCAAAGCGACGATCTTAAACGCCTCAGCCTAAATATTAAATTAGCGAACGGCGGGGTCGATAACGGGTTGCCGCTCGCTGAGACGCGCGCTGCGGTCGCGCTTCTCTCCCGCAGCATACGCATAGTGTCGGCTGGGGACAGCATCCCGGCCGGAGCGGGGAGGATGTGCAAATTCGACTGCTTCCCGACCGGCTTTTACGGCGGACATACGATGTTCAGACAGGGCATTAAGCTCGTACAGGTACAGGGGGTCGAGTTCTACCAGCTAGGCCAGGGCGGGCGGAAGGGACGCTACCCCGTCCACCTCCACCTTCTCCGCAAAGCGCCTCCTACTACGTTCGTTAAAGATTCTTCAATAAACGAGTCTATGACCAGGTGGATTACGTTCCACGGCACGCAGAACGTGACCGCCGCGAGGAACGTGGGCTGGAAGTCCATAGGGCACGGTTATTATCTCGAGGACGGGACCGAGACCGACAACAAGTTATATTCGAACATAGGCATATTCGCCCGTGCCGCTATAGAAAACATTCAAAACCCTCGCAAAGTGCCGGGAATCCTGGCGTATACGGCAAACAAGGAAGTTACCACGGACGTACCCTATCATTCCGACTACGCCCAGCCGGCCGTGTTCTGGATAATGAACGGATGGAACGATATCGAGTACAACATGGCCGCCGGGGCGAACGCCTGCGGGATATGCTACTGGTGGCTGCCGGGGGCCATAAGCGGCTTGTCGCAGGACCAGAAGTGGGAAGGATACGCCTCGCAGCAGAGTAATTTAGCCAGGGCGGGCATTACTCCGCTCAAGAACTTCAAGGGGAATTACTGCTCGTCGGCGATGAACGCTTTTAATTCCATTCAGGACATCAGCAGTTGTAACGGCGTCGGAGGCCCATTAGACCCGCAAACTCCGGTTTTCCAGCCGATAACGGTGGGGAACCTTTCACCCAAGCCTGACCGCGGGGAGGGGGAGAGATATTATCCCAAGGTCAACGGGTCGCATAATCCGACGAAGTGCGACCTGACGGACTGCAGTAATGCATCCGTCTGCACCACGACCGACCGAACGAATTGCATGGTCACGGTACTCGACCGTTTTACGAGCGCGTTTAACTGGACCGAGACGAATTTTTCGGCGATATGGCTCCGCCCGCGCTGGTATCTGGTTATAAACAGCGTGATATCGGACGTGCAGAACGCGGGCCTGACTTTCGTGACAGGCGGCGACTATACGGAATCGAATTTCTTCCCCGGACAGTGGCAGCTCGCGAGGCAGAACGTCTTCATCGGCCAGACGCAGCCTGACAGCAGCGCATTCGCGTCAGCCGCGGGCCCCGTCAACAAGAATTCGCCTCTCACATGCGCTCTCCGAACCGACAACCGGCCTGTCGGTAATTACTGTTTCCTCAGGGACGAGGGGATTAGCATACCGCTGTCAAATTTCGCGAACAACCAGCGGTTGTTCAACATATACGACGGCCCCAGCTTCGAAGACTCGAACGCCTTCTTGAATATAAAAAAGTATGTTGTAGACGATTGCAAAGTCGGACAGGGGAACTGCTCGTCGAGCAAGTCGATGTACGGCAGGGTCCCGCTCATGCCATATGATAAAAAGAAGAACCAGTGTTACCTGCCGAACGCGGCGATCGCCTGGAAACAGCCGAACGGGTTTTACTATCCACCCGCGTTCCACTCGTCGAACCTCTACTTCCGCGACAACGTCGATATACGCCACTTCGTAATAGAGCCGCTGTTCGTACAGGGCGGCAAGTTCGCGTTTCAGAGCGACGACGAACGCGTCAAACAAAATTACTGTACCTTCACACTAAACAATGCCGAAGGTATCGGGGGATCGTTCGGTAATTTCTCGGCTATCGACAGACAGACCATACTGAACGACGACGACGGCTCGCTCACTGGACTTAAGAACACGATATCCGTAAACGAGGACCCGTTCTTTAACGCTCCCACGGAAACTCTCGAATGCCGGTCCGAGGAGACCGCCAGAACTAGTCCCTACGACTACGTGACGACCGTGGTGTATCCGGGCTGCGTGGAGAAAGGGGACTGCGGGGGGCACTGCCGCATAGACGGCAAACCCTGCGCATTCAATGACAACTGCGCCACAATACCGAACCAGGACAACACGTGCAACCTGGAAGGCGCGTTCTGGGGCAGTGACTGCGGGAGCTCATTCTGTTACGGCGTACCGCTTTACCGCCAATTTCTTACCCAAAATGAAGCGAGCAACAAATCGGGCGCGCAAATCCGCATGATGGGGATGGACTTCTTCCAGCGGAGCAACCTGACGGCAAACCACGGAGTTTATTACATAGATACGACCGTTTCACAAGCGAAACAACAGGAAGGGCTGCAAATGACGGGCCAGCCGCACAGTTTTAATGTCTTTAAGGGTAATGAGACGTATTATGTACTCCTCATATTCGCCAAGGACACTACGAAGCAGACGTACCTTATACCTGTCGGGAACGGGTTCGACCCTGAAAAAGACGTAAACGGAATAAGCTCGCCTCTCAAGAAGAGCCGCCCGCTCGACGTTAGCTCTTTAGCCTGGCCGGCTAAATGGGTCAGAAAATGGTATAAAGACGACCCTTCGACAGGAATCGTGGAGGTAACGGTGGATTTGAGCGATTACAAAACGAAGTTCGAGAACGCCAGAATGGACAGGTGCAAGCCCGAGACCTTCTGCACGTGGACCGGGTCTGCCGAGACAGGTTCGTGCGGGTGCTCGACAAAGCTGCAGACCAGCAACAAGGATCTCTACGACGAGTGCACGAAGCCGTTGGGCGACAATAAAAACAATATATGCAGCTGGGCCGTCAGGACGGTCGACTGCCCCGAAGGCGGCTGTGTCGGATTTTCGTTCAAGCTGCCGACGGACCCCCCGGCTGAGCCGTTGCCTCCTCCTGCGCCGTGCTGCTTCCCGGATAACGCCGACTGGAACGTGAACTTCAGCCCGGTCGGGCAAAACATTGCCGGAAACTGTCAGGACAGCAATCCGCCGAAACCGGTGTTCTGCACAGCGCCTGTATGTCCGACGGCGTTATGAAGCGTAAACAAATCTGAGTAAATGCGTAAACAGCTGCCGGCCGGAGACGGCCGGCGGCCCTCCTCGGGATATAAAAACCTCTTAAATTAAATCCAGACATACAGGATTATTGCCAGGCTCGTAAATTTATATTCATGCAGGTCCGGTTCGTCCTGCCTTATAAGAGTAGTAGAGAAGGAATACTAGCATCGATATCCAGATAACCGCCTGGCCGGTCCTGAACAGTGTTCCGAAAGGGGGCGGGAGCTGGAGAAAGGAGCCGGGGGAAAGGAGGCCGAGCCAGGAAACCAGGAGCAGGAGATCGGCTGCGAGGCCCTCGTTCGGGGAAAGTTTTCCGCTTCTTACTATTCTGAAGACCGTAATCATCGGAACAATTATTAGCAAATCGTCGTATAACCTGTGATAGGTCCAAATGCGTGCGACGATAGCCGCAACGCCTAGCTGAATCCAGATATCTACATTACGGAATTTGTATAACCATAAAGAGAACGCCGAGATCACAATAAGAGAGAAAGGCAAAATCAACTGTTTTAAACCCAGACTGCCGAGCCAGATGTGAAGGTTCGCGTATCCCCCTGTCGTTGCCAAGGTCGAACTATCTTTTAGCCAGATTTTAAATGTCTCAATAATACCTGCGTCGCGGTATGACATTGCTGCGTAAGTCAGGATGATATAACCGCAAGCCGCAATGAATAAAGGGCGAAACGCCCGTTGAGTTATAAGGGGTATTAAAAAAAAGGGCGCCGTCACAGGGATTTTGAGTAAGGAAAAAAGGAATAGTGCGGAGACAAAAATGTCCTTGACTATGCCGCCGTCACGGCCCCTTTCCATCAGCACGGCGGTCAGGATACACGGAAGGAGAAAGAGAATTAACTGGCCGTTGCCGATCGTAATTCCGGTCGGGTAGACCGCCAGAATAAAGAGAACCGTAAATAAGATTTCCCTTTTTTCCCCGATTCCGGTCTCCCTGATAACTATGTATAAAAACCAGACCAGAGAGACGATATACAAGATCGCCCACAACCATCTCGCAGATTCGAAAGTAAGCCATCCGGTGAACGGCCATAGCATTACATACGTTGCGGGAAGAAGGATAATCTCCTTAAGAGGTTCTCCTCTGAACCATAAGTAGACCAATTCGTGCACGATTCTGAGATCGATCGCGCCGTTCCGGTTCGGGTCCAGGAGAAGGCGCCAGAACTGATATGCCAATCTCGTTATTGCGAGGAAGGACATCAGCCCGATTGCTATTTTGAATAACGACTCTCGCCGGGCGTAGCAACGGTTTTGAATACCGGATAACTGTTTTATTAACGTAGAGCTGCCTCGGGAATTCATGCGGGTACGTTGACGATATTTATCATTATAGATTGATATAATATCCTTTCCCTTAATAATTTAGAATATGGAGGATTATTATTGCAGTGTGAATGTCTTTACCCGGACCGGGAGATATATCGAAAAGAACAACCAACCCTCACGGGCCTGTCCGGGATTATAGCCCGCGACGGGCTTTCTGTGTATTAAATACACTTTGCTATCTTTTCATGAGAGACCTGTATTTTCGATTCACTTCCAATTTTTCAAATAACTTATATTATCTATGTTGATCCCGGCAGTCGGGAATTGCCGTAAATTCATCATAGCGAGCGCTTACGTATGAAGGTCGGAGTCATCGGCGCGGGTCCGGCGGGACTTGCCTGTGCATATCAGCTTGCGAAAGCAGGCGTAAAAACAGACGTATTTGAAGCGGGCGGCGCCGTAGGGGGGCTTGCGAGGTCATTTTCATTATGGAACCAGACGGTCGATCTCGGCCCTCACCGTTTTTTCAGCAAGGACCCCCGCGTCAATAAATTATGGCTCGAGGTCGTCGGGCATGATTATTCGATGGTAGACCGGCTTACAAGAATTCTTTATAAAAACGAGCTCTATCAATACCCGCTCAGGCCGATCGACGTCGTCGGAAAATTGGGCGCCGTGGAGACTGCGCGCGCTCTCCTGAGCTACATTCGGGAAAAATTAGTCCCCGAAACACCCGGAGCGGGGGAAGAGACATTCGAGAGCTGGGTCGTCAGGAGGTTCGGGAGGAGGTTGTACGAGATATTTTTCAAAACCTACAGCGAGAAGCTGTGGGGCATTCCGTGCAGCGAGCTCGACGCAGACTTCGCAGTCCAGAGGATTAAGAAGTTTTCTTTATACGAGGCCCTAAAAGCCGCGTTCTCGACCGATAAGACGGGCAAGCATAAGACGCTGGTGGACAGGTTCGCTTACCCTGTCGACGGCACGGGTATGGTCTACCGGCGCATGGCTTCTTACGTTTCGGAGAAGGGCGGGAACGTTTATTTGAATGCCCCTGTCGGCAGGGTTATCAATGCCGGACGGGACGTGACGGGCATAGAGCTCGCGGACGGACGGGCCGGGGCTTACGACCACGTCGTATCGACGATGCCGCTCACGCTGCTCGTTCTCGGTCTGGAGGGGGTTAGCGCTGAAGCGGCCGCCGCCGCAAAGTCATTGAGGTTCCGCAACACTATTCTCGTCTACCTGAACGTGCAGAGCGAAAATTTGTTCCCCGACAACTGGATTTATATCCACTCGCCGCAGCTAAGGGTGGGGAGGATCACAAATTTCAGAAACTGGTCGCCGCGCCTGTACGGGGGGGAGAAGAGCTCGATACTGGCGCTTGAGTACTGGTGCGATGAAGCCGAAGAGTTCTGGTCGTGGGAGGATAAAAGACTGATCGAGCTCGGGAAGAAGGAGCTGGCTGACGCGGGGCTTGTGCGCTCGGATGCGGTTACGGACGGTTATGTTTACCGTATAAATAAGTGCTACCCGGTATACAGGGCGGGGTACCGGAAGCATCTAAAGCCCATAGAGGAGTACCTCGGGGGAATAAAGGGATTGACGGTCATCGGACGGTACGGGTCGTTTAAGTATAACAATCAGGACCATAGCATATTGATGGGTATTCTCGCTGCCGAGAACATCGTTAACGGCGCGCGGAATAACCTGTGGGCGATTAATACGGATTATGAATATCAGGAGTCGGCATTAATCACGGAGACCGGTCTCGTCGAGATCGACACTTGAGCCGGACACAGGTTTTGCGTTATTATCATGCTGATTCCCGGCGCCGAGGGTGAGAACAGCGTTCTATCTGAAACACGTATGAAAAATAAATTCAGGGATACAATCTGGCCGGCTCTTCTATGGATATCGTTCGCCAGTATCCTGGTCTCGATATTTTTCTATTCATATAACCGGAGTTTTGACATGGACGGGCTCGAGCACGTGCATACGGCCTGGAAAATCGCTCAGGGTCAGAAAATCTACGTCGACTTCTTCCAGCACCACCACCCGTTCTTCGATTACATGATTACGCCCGTTATAGTTATGTACGGGAGCACGGTCGATTCGTTATTCATAAGCCGTTACATAATATTAATGCTCACGGCGTGTATTCTGGCCGTGACTTATCTATTGGCCCTCCGAATATTTAAAAACTCCGAGGTCGGTCTCCTGAGTCTCATATTGGCCTCAGCTTTTACTGCGTTCTTCATGAAATCGACCGAGATAAGGCCCGATGTCCCCCAGACGCTCACGGGGCTCCTGGCCGTCTATTTTCTCTTTACCTACTACGATAAAAGGTCCTTGAGGAGCCTGATAGCGAGCGCGGTATTTCTGGCCGTGTCTTTTCTTTTTCTGCAAAAGGCCGCCGTTTTGATTATTCCCGTAGCCGGCATTCTTCTTTATGACGTGATTAAAAAACGTGTCCGGCTCCGGGACGCGGTGCTATATGCGGCTGCGTTCGTTGCGACTTTGCTGCCCTACTACGTATATCTCGTTATCGACGGTTCACTCGAGAGGTACTACGAGATGAACTGGCTCGTGAATTATCACATGCCGCAGCTGTTCAGCAAGTCCGAAAGTCTTATTCCGCTCTTTAAAGAGAACAGCATAACCTGTGTTCTCTATTTCGTCGGGGTTATAGCGCTCTTGAGATCGGGGAAGGAGCGGAGATTCGCTGTGCTCTCGCTCTGTCTCATAGTCCTGACGATATTATTGTTCAAGACCCTTTGGCGGCAGTATTTTATACCCGCTGTCCCTCCGGCCGCAATAGTAGCCGGTTATGCCGTTCATTCGGCTTTCGGCAGCCGGTTGAGCAGGCTCGTAGTCCTCCTGGGAGCGATATCGATGCCTCTCGCGTACATGCACAACGGCGGCTTCTTCAATATGAATAATAATCAACAGAGGGCTCAGCTCGATAAAATCGAATACGTGCTTTCAATAACTGAAGAAGGCGACAAGGTCTACGACGGGAGCCCATTGTTTAACGTGTTCCGCGACGATATTGATTATTTCTGGTTCTGCGTGAGCTACCTGAATTGTCTCGGCGCCTATCAACAGATTTCGGATTACCGGTATAACATATACTCACTGATCGGCTCACAACGGCCCAAAGTCATTTCGAATGTCGGGATCCATAGCTTCAAGGACATCAGGATCATCAATAAATACAGGGTTTCGGATAGGTATCCGGACCTTTATATACGAGTGGATTGACGACCGGCAAATGACAAGGAGGTTATGTCGTGCTACTAAACGACCTTGTTTTGTTTATCTCCCTATTTCTGTTTCAAATATTATTTTTCTTTCTTCTGCACGTCATAGTTCTAAGAATTTTTGCGAAAAGCAACATTCTCTACTCTTCGGCACTCACGATTTTTCTGAGCGTATTGTCGGTTGCTTTGCTGAGCTATGTGTTTATTTCCGGCCTGTTTTCCAGCCCTGAATCATACGCCGTATCGGCTGCGGGGAGCGGCTTGGCCGCAATTTTCGCCTGCGGCCTCTATACGTTTTTAGGGCCTGCAACCGCGGACCGGTCATTGGCGTGTCAACTGCTCGTATTCCTTTCCGGCAAGCCCGAGGCCCGATGCCGCCGTGAGGAGCTCTATCGTCTATTTGACCCGGCGGGCTTTATCGAGAAACGAATAGACGAATGCAAGAAAGAAAATATTATCGATGATTTAAACGAAATTATCATATTGACGGATAAAGGCAAAAGGATCGCAAAGGCTTATATATTTCTCCTCCGCTCGCTCGGATTGCGGGAAAGAAACGATTACAAGGAATATTTTCCGAACGATTAGCCCGCACTATGAACGAAGAGAATAAAACTCTATTCACCGGACTGCTAAAGTATATTCGGGGCACGGATAAGCTCTTCTGGCTGCTGCTGATCGTTTTTATAGCTATCCCGGTATTGTATTTCTCCTATATACCGATCTGGGACGGATGGGAGTTCTCCCGCTGTTACATGAAAGCGGTAACAAATGAGACGTTGGATTGCTACCGACACAGCGCATTTCTTCTTACGTTTCTCTTCAGTCTCACTCAAAGAATAGATCTGGGGAATTTTCAGCTGATCTATGGGTTGAATTTAGTGCTCGGGATTGCGGGACTGATAAGTTTCAGGTCGCTCCTGGGATACGTCTTCGGCGGCCGCTTATCCCCTGTCAATCTCACCTTGCTAACATTTTGTTTCGGGCTTAATCCGGTTTTCCTGGTCCACGTAATACAGCCGTGTCTCGATTTTACGCTCCCGATCTTTTTAGTAGTGCTTCTACTCTGTCTTTTTAAGCACCGGTTTATTTATGCTGCGGCGGCGGGGATACTGCTCGTCTTCACCAAGGAATCCGGGGTCATGCTGTATGGTGTCGGTGTAATTCTATTTATTCCTCTTATGGTATACAACGATCCTTCGTTGCTCAAGGATAAAATGAAACTCGTCAAGAAATTAAGCGTGTTGATTATACCCATCCTGCTCTTCGCACTTTATATGATCCTCGTTCCTGCTACACAAATCGGCCATTCCTGGACAGAAGGCATCATGAAGATGCTTCGATTTTATTTACTGGATAAGGTGATGCTGGCTCAGCTCATATCTCTATTTGTCATCAACTTCAACTGGCTTATAAGTGCGATAATACTGATTAATATTGCTGTCATGGGCGTCACGTATTTTGTTAAGTCGTTGACACATGCGCCGCGGATAAGAACGGTCTTCAATAACGGATACGAGGGGGTTTATTTCTACATTTTGTTTATCGCTATTGTTTATTTTCTCACTCGCATACCCTTTGTAAATAACCCCCGATACATGCTGCCCGCTCTTCCTATACTTATAATACTGTTCGGGGGATCGCTTGTGAGGGTGTTGAGGAAACAGTCGCTTATTACAATCATGCTCACAGTCTTGCTGACATTGCTAACGGTTTCTTCCTTCAGAACGATCGACCCGGTATCGAAAAAAATTATGGGAACATTTAAGTTCGGCTCTCACGAACTACTGCATATGTCCAGGTATGATCCGCCTGTTCACGGTTACGGAAGGGACCAGCTCGTATATAACTTCGAATTCACTCAAAATCATTACATTACGGAGAAAATATTCAGGAAAGTGGGTTGGGCCAGAACGTTCGTGATTGCGACGGGAGTGACATGGCTGCCTGATTTCGGCGCTTTTAATACACGGACTGGTCATAGGGCTATATACGGAGACGGCGTTAGGTCTCTTCTGTTTTTGGTTTCCGATGAAATTACTTCTAACGAGAAAGTTCCTCAGGAATTTTATTATATCTCCTATCCATATTACGATAATTATAATATTAACGCTGAAGAGAGAAATAAAATATCACTTACGTACGATCTCAAAGAGACCATCACGGTAGAAAATGACGGGTACAGCATTGATGTGTATCGCTACGTTAAAAAGAATAATTGACGATTCGGGGCAGAAGCCGCGTTCGTGATTTCGGCGGGAATAAATTTAGACTCTGAGGTCGGCTATTGAAGTATTGCCATTATTAAAAAGCTGGTTGAACCTGGCCCTGCTTATAACGACAGGGACAATACGCGAGTTGTCCCCGGGATGAGCCCTGTTCGCCTCGGCTGCATCCATAGTCGCAAATAGAAAGTTGGCATTGTGATTCTTAGCGGCGTTCGACCCCCTCCGTCCCCTGAGGGATAATTTGTAAACAGTCGCCGCCTCGCCGGTCTCGGCACCGCCGTCGCACCTGACTGTAACCAAAGCCACAGCGGTAACGGCGCCGCTCAATATTAAAAACTCCCTTCTCGTAATATCCGACTTACGCATATGATTTATTAGTGCGGGCAGGGGGAAGCGCCGCATTCCCCGCCGGTTCGATTAACCAATCGGCCCAGACTTTGCGATAGAACTCAAATTCACCGGAATTGGCAGCGCCCGCCGGCCTCCCCGACGCGCGTTGCAGGTTTTTCACACCCGCCTTCACTCTCGCCAATCGCCCTTCTATCCTTTCTGCAATTCCGATTATAGTGCCGTTAGATTTCGGTGTCAATCGATTATATTGCTAACAGTGAGGGCGACTATATATATCCTCCTTAAGTGCCTGTAAGAATTGTAATTATTTGTGCTAGAAGGGGAAAAGGGCGGCAGCCTCTGCAGAACCGGGGCTCTTCACTTCGTAACCGTTTGTTCTCTTTAGGTTATTTCCCGCCGGCCAATACGGATAACTCTACGTGTTCCGTTATCCTTTCAACGTGCCTGCTGACGCGTCTTAACCATCTGATCGCTTCGAGCTTGCCGGTGCCGGCGTATACGTCGTAAGTGCGGTTTGCGATGCCCGCTATCACATTCCTTCTGTATGGTCTCACTTTGACGTGTATTTTTGCGGCGGTGTCCTTCGCTTTCTCGGCGGCCTTGAGCCAGTTATTGACTTCGATGTCGTCAACGATACTCCTTATGCTATTTATAAGGAGGCCGCATTCTTCCGCGAGCTCCACCGTGTCTCTCGCGGTTATAGCGCGCTCCTCGTCCTCTTCGCATCTTTCATGAAGCCGCTGCAGGTGGTCGAGCGTGTGGAACATATTCAATAACCGCTCCCATTCCGCTCCCTCTGAAGATTTGGGTTTGATACGATCGACGTAGGCATGAGTATCGTTGAGTGCGGACTGGAGCTCGTCGAGATCGGCCCTTGCGCCCCTTTCCGTATCGCTCAGGATTGCGTTCACATGCGAGAACAGCGCGACGGATATGGTGCTTATGGCGGATTGCACGGCGTTCAGCGCAAGGTCCGTATCTTCCAATAGAACGACGTCCAGTTTTCGCGTATAAACAGAGGCTTTTTCGGGGATTAACCTTTCCATGAATCCGGCGAATTGGCTCGTGAAAGGCAGTATGAGGATTACGCCCAGGGTATTGAAGCACGTGTGAAATCCAACGAGTGCGATTTCCGCGTTTTTGATCATTTCGCCCGGTGAGAAATAACTCCAGACCCATGTGTATGGATTTATTAATACGAGCGCCAGAATTGATGTTAAGAGATTGAAGATAACGTGGGAAAAACCCGTTCTTTTCACTCCCACCGAACCGCCTATCGTCGCTATAGCCGCTGTAGAGGTCGTGCCCAAATCCATTCCGATTACCAGGGCGGCGGCCTGGTTAAAATTGATCAGGTCCGCGTATAATGCAGTTAAGGCTGCGGCGACGCTCACGCTCGATGATTGCGTTATAACCGTAAATACCAATCCCAGGGCGACTAATAACAAACGTCCCGAAAGGGTATCTGCGGGTAAATTCTCAAACGAGACGAAACCGCGAAGCTCGCTCATGGACTCCTGCATGAACGTAAGACCGACGAAAACGAGGCCGAAGCCCGCGATCGAGTATCCGATCGTGGCCAAGCGCCCTTTTGAAACGAGGCGGATAATGGCTCCCAGAAATAAAACAGGTAGAAATATGTTCTCAAGGCTCAGCTTGAAACCCAGCATGGTAATGATCCAGCCTTTAAACGTCGTGCCGATGTTGGCCCCGAATATAATTCCGAGGGATTCAGGGAAGGTTATTAGCCCTGCGCCGACGAAACCTACCGCCGCGACAGTAGTAATGCCGGACGCCTGAAGGATTGCGGTGCTTACAGCGCCGGTCAGAGCCCCCGAGAGAGGGCTCTTCGTAAAACGCATCAATACGGCGCGCATCGCATGACCCGCGAGAGCACGGAGCCCGTCCGTCATGACGATCATGCCCAGGAGAAATAGACCGATGCCGCCTGCGACCTGAACTATAATCAGGATTTTGTCCATGCACTCTCAGCCCCTGACTTATATATAGATTCTTTATCGTATCGATGTCAATCTGATATGCGCACGAAATTGATGGTGATATGCGGAATTAACGGAAATTTTTGATTTTGATCGCGATGAAAAGCAAAACCCATGCGGGAGCCATGGGTGTTTTTTTGCATTGAAATGGTCTAACACACACTACTGCGGCATTCGGATATACCGGTCATTCTTCAGAACGAAAAACCTGTCGCAAACATGATGTGCTCGAAATCACTCGTCCCTAATGTCATATTGAGCTTTCCCAAATGTCCGACGTCGGCGCCTACCATGTTCTGCTGCTCGTAGTATTTGATGATCTGGTTTTTCATCATATCGTCTATATTGTCCGACACGATTATTAACGTGTCGTCTCCCTCGCCGCCGTCTGCGAAGTCGTGATATCCTTTATTGCTGTCGAGGTAATAAACGAGTATGTCGTCCCCGGGACCGAGAGTTATGTAGTCGTTGCCGGGTCCACCGCTGACCGTATCGTTGCCGTCTCCTCCCATTATATAGTCATCGCCCGCACCGCCCCGTATTTTATCGTCACCCGACCCACCTGAAACGAGATCATCCCCATCGCCCGCCTCGATGAAATCGTTCCCGCCCTTTCCCGCGATATTGTCGTTACCGTCACCGGAATTTATCCTGTCGGCTCCTTCCTTGCCGATAACGACATCGTCACTGGTTTGACCGGGCGTTGAACTTGATTGATTCTGGGAATCGGCTCTGATGGGCATTAAAAGGGCTGCAAGGAGCATAAAAACGACGGTCAGGATTAATAATGTAACTTTCATGGCTCATCCTCACATCTTGAGATGCACTAAATATACATCAAGAGGGTCGGCGGAGTCTATCGGGTGTATTATAAATTAGCTGGTAGCCCCTACGGGATTCGAACCCGTGTTTTAGCCTTGAGAGGGCTACGTCCTAGGCCAGGCTAGACGAAGGGGCCGTGCTATTCAGAGCAGGCTTCTAATTTATCATAAGAATACACAAAAGCAACGAGAGGGTGGTATCGGTCTTCGGCTCAATGGAAGGAGACAATGGGCATAACGACGGTATAATTTAATTTATTTATAATGACCCCCATCCTCACCTTCCCCCCGCCTCGGGGGAAGGAATTGGAAAGAGGTCGCGGCAGGATGCCGCTCCTACGGATTTTAAGAATGAGATGCTGAATATTTTGGGTTATTCAAGGAACGACCGTGGAATAATTGCAATGTTGCATTCTGTCTATGGCGTCCGGTTCTTACACATGTTCAGAACCGTAGTTCAGCATGACAAATATGAGGAGAATACGACAGTTAGAAAGTTACTGACTTTAAATGCGATACTTATAGTATTATTGCTGGGTTTCGCTGCATGCGACGGCGGGCAGGACGGGGGCGATACCTCGCCAGGGCCCACGAATCCGCCTCCTACAAATCCTCCTCCCGATGGTTTCGAGTCTACAATGTTAGAGCTCATTAACGAGGCGAGAGCGGAGGCGAGGAACTGCGGGGACGAGTTCTTCCCGGCTGCTCCCCCTCTCGGCTGGGACGACAGGGTCGAGGCCGCGGCGCTCGGCCACTCGGTCGACATGGCGGAGAACCAGTTTTTCGGCCACGAGGGCTCGGACGGCTCCGATACGGGAGACAGGCTCATGAACGAAGGGTATGATCCGAGCGCCTGGGGCGAGACCATACTCGCGGGTATCGAAGACGAAGCGGAGGTCGTGGAGAGCTTCCTCGATTCCCCGGGCCACTGCGAGATATTTATGGACCCGTCTTATGAGGACGTCGGCGTCGGCGCCGCGGAAGGCCTCTTTCAGGGCCTCTCAAGGCTCTACTGGACGTTCGACTTCGCGACCGAGAGTAATTGACCCGCCGTACCGGGCGTTTCCTTGCTAAAGCCCGGACGCTTGGCTATTCTGAATGCTGACAATATGACAAAGGACGTGAAGGAACTCGGTCTCATAACGAGCGGCTCGCTCGTCGAAGGGCTTCAGATGAAGCTCGGCCCCGAGAGGAGCGTAGAAGAGGTGAAGGCCGGAAAGTTCGTCGTCGTCCACGGACTCTACAATCAGTTCTTTTCCCTTATCACCGACGTGAGGCTGGACGCTTCGTCGCCCAACATACTGATCAATCCCCCATCTCTGGAAGAAGAGCTCCTGAGGAGCGTGCTCTCGGGCACGAGCGCATACGCGACTATAGAGCTAAGGCCGATGCTCATGCTCTCGCACGAGGACCGGGAGCTCAGGCCTGTCAAGACCATACCCCCGCATTTCGCCTCCGTATCGGAAGCGACGAGCAGCGACGTTAACACAGTATTCGGGAGCGAGGACGGGAAGGGGAAGTTCTTCAACATAGGCACTCCCCTCGACATGGACATACCCGTCTGCATAAACCTGGACAGATTCGTCGAAAGGAGTAACGGAATATTCGGGAAGAGCGGGACCGGGAAGACCTTTTTGACGAGAGTGATGCTCGCGGGCGTGATCAGGTACGGGAAGGCCGTGAACCTGATATTCGATATGCACAACGAGTACGGCTGGGAGACCGAGAGCGAGGATTCGAAGGGATTCGTCAAGGGGTTGAAGCAGCTTTTCCCGGAGAAGGTCGCCATATTCTCCCTCGATCCGGGATCGACACGAAAGAGGGGGAGGAAACCCGACGTCGAGGCGTTCATTTCACTCGACGACATCGACATAGAGGACATAGCGCTCCTTCAGGACGAGCTTCAGCTGAATACGACGGCTATAGAGTCGGCGTTCGCTATATACAGAAAGTACGGTAACAGGTGGCTCTCGGAGCTATTGTCCTGGAAAGAAGAGGAACTGGCGGACGTGTCAAAGGAGCTCGGCACGCATATGCAGTCCCTTTCCGCCATGAGGAGGAAGCTAAACAGAATCAAGGCGCTTCCGTTCATAGTCGAAGACAGCACTCAGAGTGAAGGGACGATCAAGAAAATTTTGGATTATCTCGGGCGGGGGATAAGCATAGTGCTCGAGTTCGGGAGGAGCAACAGCGCGCTCGCATACCTTCTCGCGGCGAATATCATTTCGAGAAGGATCCACGATAACTACATAGACAGGACCGAGAGATACCACGCGACGAAAGACTCTACAGACAAGCCGAGGCAGCTCATGATCACGATAGAAGAGGCGCACAAGTTCCTGAATTCTCAGGCGGCGAAGCAGACCATATTCGGGACCATAGCGCGGGAGCTGAGGAAATATTCGGTGACTATGCTGATAGTCGATCAGAGGCCCTCCGGGATAGACGATGAGGTGATCTCTCAGGTGGGTACGAGGATCACGGCGCTCCTCAACGACGAAAAGGACATACAGTCGGTGCTCACGGGGGTGAGCAATACGTCGGGCTTGAGGTCTGTTCTCGCGAGCCTCGATACGAAGCAGCAGGCCCTCATTCTGGGGCACGCGGTGCCTATGCCGGTCGTGGTGAAGACGAGGGAGTACGGGGAGGATTTTTACAGGGAAATATCGAGGGCCCCTAAAGAAGGGAAGGGGGATGAGTCGATCGAGGAGCTTTACGGGTGAACGGGCTTTCCGACTGACTTTGCCGTATGTCTAATCCTGCCGCTTGAGCTCTTTTTTAAACCGCTTGAAATTATTGACGTAGTGATTGGCGGACGATTTCAAATCCTCTATCTCGGCGGGCGTCACTTCCCTTACGACCTTCCCCGGGGAGCCCAGCACCATGGAATTGTCGGGTATGACCATGCCCTGCGTTATGAGGCAGTTGGCCCCGATGATACAGTTCTTACCGATACGGGAGTTGTTGAGCAGCACCGCATTAATTCCTATAAGGCTGTTGTCCCCGATAGTGCACCCGTGGAGCATTGCCTGATGGCCGACCGTGACGCCTCTGCCAACGGCGGCCGGGATCCCGGCGTCCGTGTGTATCACGACCCCGTCCTGGATGTTGGTATCTTCGAGGATAGTGATGGGTTCGTAATCGCCTCTGATGACGGCGTTATACCATATGCTTACGTTGTTGTGGATTATTACGGAGCCGATCACGACGGCGTTATCGGCGATGTAGTAGTCGTCCCCTTTTATTTCTACCTTCAGTTCTCCGAGCGAGTATTTCAAGCCGACCCTCCTTTGGCGCTGCCTGTAATGTTGAATCCGGGAATAACTATTTTACACAAATCACGATATTTTCATCGGGCGGTTCTTCTCATCCCGCCGTGTGATTTCAAATCAGCCTGTGCCAGCCCCTGATCCCTGTCGCGAAGAAGACCCGGAACGTCGGGCTTGTTTTCAGGTATTCGTAAATCTCATAGGCTTCGAACTCTTCTCTGAATACTGCGTATACGGCTGAGCCGCTCCCCGTCATGAGGGCGTTCTTTACGCCCAAGGATGAGAGTATCTGCCTGAACGCTTTTATCTCCGGGTGCAGCTCGAATGCGGGGGCCTCCAGGTCGTTACGGAGCGGGAAATCCCCGGCGGGTTCTTTGAACCGCCTGACTATTTCATTCATGTCCGGGAAGGGCTCGGGGCCTGGACCTTCTGCATTCATCTCGTCCCATCTCGCGTAAACGTCCGCAGTCGACACGTGCAGGTTCGGGCAGAGGATTACGTAGTAAAGAAGGGGGAAGTCTTTAATGACGTTTATACGCTCCCCTATACCCATGGCTGCCGATGCGACCGACCTGATAAAGAAAGCTACGTCCGCCCCGAGCCGGGGGGCTATCCCGAAGAGCGTCTCTTCGGTGAGCGCGCCGGTGAGCCGGTTGAGTCCCATAAGGACGGCAGCCGCATTGCCGCTCCCGCCGCCAAGGCCCGAGCCAGGAGGGATTTTCTTCTTAATCGATATAGCCAGGCCCGAGTCGAATCCGCTTTCGTTCAGAAATATATCGGCGGCCTTCCAGGCGAGGTTGTCCTCCCCCTCCGGTATCTCGATGCCGCTCGAACTGATCTCAATTCCGTCACCTCCGGTCGTCTCTATCGTCAACTCGTCGAACAGATCGACAGGCTGAAGGAGCGACCTGATTTCGTGGTATCCGTCGGGCCTCTTACAGAGAACCTCGAGCGTGAGATTGACCTTTGCAGGTGAGAGGAGTGTTATCGAGCTCATAGCGGTTGACCGTGCTAGAATGTAATGGATGTATTCAATTTTTCAATAAATCACAAAATCACGCTATCTTGCGAATACATCTCAAATATACTCGGATTTTCGGAGCGAAGTTCCAGCCGCTTTTTCGAGTAAAATCTGGGAAAATTTAGGCGTCCTTACGATCCCGGATAATCTAATAATAGCAGGATGATACGAGCGCGATGAGCTTGTTTTCATTAGATAATCGGCCCTGAAAAAATAATTCCTTGACATTTAAAGTATCGTACTTTACTTTTATATATAAAGTTAGTAGCAATACTTAAAAGTCATCCTCCATCCTCCTTTAAGAGAACGGGAGTAATTCTTGACTGAGAATTACTCCCGTTTTTGTTTTATACGACCTGCTGCAAATAAGACCCCTTATTGTCGTCGTCCGGAGTTATGAGTAAAGTAAAACGTGAATCCCGACCGGATATACTTTCCTGAATCGATCGCGGGGTGATGTGATACGAATGAATCCGAAACGGTTGTTAGTCCGCTTTATCTTTTTGTGTTCCCTCTTGCTCATAACGGGCTGCGTGTACATGAGGCTGTATAAGGTTCAGAACCAGCTTAACGACTTCGACACCAATTTCGAGCTGAGCGACAAAGGCGGCCTGATACTTATATTTCTGAATCCGGTCCTCGAGTCTGACGATATGGTATGGCTTATGAAAAACGGCCCTCTAAAGAAGGAGAAGAACGGGCAGGGGGAAATGTGGACCTATATATTCGAGAAGCAGTATCTTACCGGGGCCGGCGAGGGGCATGTTTACGATATACCGATATTGATGCTGATGCAGAACGAGATGGTCAAGGAAATTATCTTTCCCGAGCGTTTCCTGAAATATATATCCATTCCTCTTTTAAAAAAGATGTTCTCTTCAATGGGTGAAGCGGAGATTAACAAGCTGTCGAAAAGCGCAAGCTCGATTTTCAGGGGGAGCAATCCCGAGGAGATTCCGGGGATAGAGAACATAGTCGATACGCTGGGCAAGCCGTACTCGATCGAAGAGGAGGACGAGACGACGAAATACACTTACCTTTATTATTTGAAGAACGGGGCGTCCGAACCCCGATCCGATTACTTCGAGTTCGAGACGGAGTTCGAATTCAATAAAGAGAGCAAGACGCTCGAGAAGGCCCGGGGGACGATAAGGGGTCTCAGCATGGAGCTCGATTTCACGTCCGATTAGCCGGAGAGCCGGTATTCGATAATGCGGAGAAAAGGGGAGTATGGAAGAGCTCAGTATTCCTTGATTGGTCGGTTTTGTAAGAATTCGGATCCGGGCTACGTTCTCCGGGAACGGGCCGACATACGATAAATCACCAGCCTTCCGTTCCGGGCTCGCCCTTAAACGGGCCCACGATATCAGCCGTTATCCACCCGCCGTAGAATCTTCCGGCCTGGGCTTTTACAATCTCTCCGTCGAGGTAACATGCGTCCATCATCTGCGGATAAAATGCGATGTAGTCCTTGATAGCTTCGTAGCCGGGCGCAGGGTCGGGGTAGTACCAGGCCGCGTTCTCCGCGCGCTTGTCGTGTACCGAAATTGTATAATAGGACGCTCTGCCCTTCCACTCGCACACTGTCATCTTGCCGCTCGGTACGAGATATTTCATTTCTATATCTTCCCTGGGTATGTAATATGCAGGAGGACTGCTCGTCTCGAGGACCCTCTTTGTGTCGGTCGAATCCGCGATGAGGATATTGTTGAAAAAGACCTCTACGTGCTTCGCCGAATCTTCGATGCGCGGGGGCCTCGGGTAGTCCCATACTGATTCCTGTCCGGGTCCGGCTGCTATGCGTCTGCGGTTCATTTCGGTATTGTTCTGCTTTGTATCTGCAAGTAAGATGCTATCTGACCTTCAGGTACTGGACGCTGAACTTTTTATCCCTGTCCGTCCATACCCTCTCGACGGTGTAATGGTCCGATACGAGCGCCTCAAAACCTTCGAGTGTGTATTTGTAAGAGTATTCGGTCAGTATCGTTTCGTCCTTTCTGATACGGAAGCTCGTACCGTCGACCTTAACCCGCTGGTTGATGACGCTCTCGAGATGCATTTCTATCCTGCTGTCCCGGGGATTGAAGAAGGCCTTGTGTCTCCATTTCGCGACGTCGAAATCCGTACCTGTCTCGCGGTTCAGTCTGGTTAAAATATTGAGATTGAATTCGGCGGTCACGCCTTTCCTGTCGTTATAAGCGTCTTCGAGGGTCTTTACGTCTTTAACCATGTCGACTCCGATCAGGAGGCCGGTTCCTCTGCCCGTATGCTTCGCTATCCTGCCCAGGAACCTGCTTGCGGAATCGGGCGTAAAGTTGCCGATGGTCGAGCCCGGATAGAAAAAGACGGTATGTGAAAAGGGGAAGTCGAATTTGGGAAGGCTGAACGGCTGCGTGTAGTCGGCGCAGACGGGCATTATTCTGAGCCCCGGATAATTAGATGCGAGGGCCTTTACGGATTCAATCAGATGCTCTTCCGATATGTCGATCGGTACGTACCCGGAAGGGTTTCTCAGGTTCTCGAGAAGCAGTCTTATTTTTAAGCTGCTCCCGCTGCCGAGCTCCACAAGGAGACAGCTTGAGCCGAGAAAGGAACAAATCTCGTCTATATTCTCTTTCATTATTCCGACTTCGGTGCGTGTCGGATAATATTCCTCGAGCCCGCATATCTCGTCGAACAGCGCAGAACCCTTTTTGTCGTAAAATAGCTTGCAGGGGAGCTGTTTTTGCGGTTTTTCGAATCCGGCAATGACCTCGCTTATGAGGCTTTCCCTCTCGGTATCGAATTTATCTAGCTGCAGTATGTTCTTTTTCATTGGATTATACATTAGATGCTTGAGCGGGCCGTTTGGATTTGCTTATTCTCGGGCTAGCGGGAATCTTTAGCCAGCCTTATGCCCATGAACTGCCACCTCGCGTCAGGGGGAAAAAAATTCCTGTATGTTTTTCTGATGTGCGACTTCGATGTGGCGCATGAGCCCCCTCTCAGGACGAACTGGTTGCACATGAACTTCCCGTTGTATTCTCCGAGCGCGCCGGGGAGCGTCTTGAATCCGGGGTATGAAGTGTAAGGGCTCTGGGTCCACTCCCAGACGTCGCCGTACATTTGGCGAAGCGGGTGTTGAACTTTAACCGACGCATGCGACTCGGGGTGGAAGGACAGTTCCTCAACGAAATTCCCTTCGACGGGCAGCCCTCCGGCGGCGACCTCCCACTCGGATTCTGTCGGAAGCCTCGCGCCTTTCCAGCGCGCGTAAGCGTCGGCCTCAAAATAGGACACGTGGCACACTGGTTCTTCTGTATTTACGCTCCTCATGCCGGACAGGGTGAAACAAGCCCATTTGCCGTTTTTCCGCTCCCAGTAAAATGGCGCTTTCCAGCTCCTCGATTCGACCGTCGCCCAGCCTTCCGAGAGCCAGAGCTCGGGAGTCTCATAACCGCCGTCTTCGATAAACTCGATGTATTCGCCGTTTGTAACAAGGCGCGACTGAAGGCGGAACGGCTCAAGGTAAACCTTGTGCCGGGGGTATTCGTTGTCGTAGCCGAACCCTTTCCCCTCGTGCCCGATGAGATTCACGCCGCCTTCGAAATCGATCCATTTCGCAGGCGGGGCTCCTTTCGCCGGCTTCCCGTTTTTATCGCTATTGGCCACGTAAACGGGGCGGAGCGGATTCTCCGAAAATACGTGTTTTATATCCGTTACTATCAATTCCTGATGCTGCTGCTCGTGGTGTATTCCGATCTCGATTACGGGAGAGAATTCTTTCCACTCCCTTTCGTCCGCACCGTCCATGAACCCGATCATATGCTCGTCGACGAAGTTCCTGTAATTATAGGTCTCCTCTACCGTCGGTCTCGAAATGAGGCCCCTCTTTGGTCTCAGGTGTCTTTCCCCCGCCTGGATGTAGTAAGAATTAAAGAGGTATGCGTATTGCGGGCTCAGGGATTTATATCCCTTAAAGGCTTTGGAGAGAACGAACGTTTCGAAGAACCAGCTCGTATGTGCGAGGTGCCATTTGGTGGGGCTGACGTCAGGCATGGACTGTATGACATAGTCCTCAATTTCTAGGGGTTCGGCAATCGTGTGTGTGAAATCCCTGACCGTTTTAAAGCTTTTTGTTAAAAATTCCCTCGATTGATGGTCGGGGTCTCTATGATCGCGATTGCCTTTCAGATGATTGTTTTCTCGGGATTTAGCCTTGGCTTCCATTTTATTCTCCCGGAATTTCCCCCCTTCGGATCATTACAGAAAGGGGAGGATTTGCTAAGTTTAAGGCCCAACGTCAGTATATACAAATATTTAGTTTACCGAATCTTGGGTTTATTCAAAGCTTGAAATTATTAATGGTGCGTTAAGGGCGCCTGATAATATATTGGGCTGAAAAGTTGTCAGGATGCTATGAGGTTTTTTAAAGCATGACTCCCCGTGCCCGAAAGACGGAATCAGCTCCCCCTCACTTCCTTCAATTTCCTGATCAGCTCTTTTATTTCCTCGGACTTGACCTTCATGCTCACCCTGTTTACTACGAGCCTGGCGGAGATTTCCGCTATAGTCTCGAATTCGATAAGATTATTTTTCTTGAGCGTTTCCCCGGTTGCCGTAAGGTCGACTATAACGTCCGAGAGCCCGACTATGGGGGCGAGCTCGACAGAGCCGTAGAGCTTCACGATCTCGGCCCCTACGCCTTTCCCCGAGAAGTGCTCGTGGGCGATCCTCGGATACTTGGTCGCGATTCTGAGTGACCCGGCCGAGGAATACTCGAAGCCCTTGGGGGCCGCCACTACCAGCTTGCATTTCCCTATTGCCAGGTCTAGCGGTTCATAGAGGTAGTGTTTTTCTTCCATGAGCGTGTCCATACCGACTATACCGCAATCGGCCGCGCCGTATTCGACGTAGGGAGGGATATCGGTCGGGCGTATTATGAGTATCTTTAGTTTAAGGGGCGGGTATTCGAAGATGAGCTTCCTCGAGTCTTTCAATATATTGTCGACGGGATAGCCCGCCTTTTTCAGAAGATTCACTTCCTCGCCGAGCAGCCTTCCCCTTGCGATCGCAAGCGTTATCATTCTTTCTCCCTCCAGATACTGGCTCCTAAAGTTACGAGTTTGCTGTCGAGTTTGTCGTAGCCTCTGTCAAGGTGGTAGACCCTCGATATCTCTGTTTTTCCGACCGCGGCGAGTCCCGCCAATACAAGGGACGCGCTCGCTCTGAGATCGCTCGCCATCGTCGGAGCGCCGCTCAGGTGTTTCACCCCCCTTACGACCGCGCTGTTTCCAATCAGTTTTATATCTGCGCCCATCCTTCTCAGCTCTCCGGCGTGGAGGAACCGCTGAGGGAATATCGTTTCGGTAAGTACGCTAAGCCCGTCCGTCGTGCTCATGAGAGTCATCATCTGAGCCTGCATGTCGGTCGGAAAACCGGGGTAGGGGAGGGTAGTGATATCCGTGCTTTTTAATTCCCCGTTCGACTTCACCCTGATCCCGCCGTTCTCGCGGGTTATCTGAGCCCCGATCTCGATGAGCTTTCCTATGAGTGCGCCCATGTTCTCGAAGCGGCAGTTCCTGATCATGAGGTCCCCTTTTGTGAGCACTGAGGCTATCATGTAGGTCCCCGCTTCTATCCTGTCGGGCATCACTTCGTAGCCGGTGAGGGGAGAGAGCTTCTTTACCCCTCTTATCGTAATTATGTCGGTCCCAATGCCCGTGATTTCGGCGCCCATTTTGTTGAGCGCGGTCACGAGGTCGGTCACTTCAGGCTCGCATGCGGCGTTTAACAGTATCGTCTCCCCTTCCGCAAGCACGGAGGACAGGATAAGGTTCTCGGTTCCGGTCACCGTCGAAACGTCGAACGGTATTATTCCGCCAGTGAGCCTGGGCGCGCTCGTTTCGACATAACCTTCCTCGATCTGGATTTTCGAGCCAAGGATGGAGAGACCCTTCAGGTGCTGGTCTATCGGCCGCTCCCCTATGGCGCAGCCGCCCGGGAGCGAAACGCGGGCTTTCCCGAACCTGGCGGTTAGGGGGCCCAGGACCAGCACGGACGCCCGCATTGTTTTAACGAGATCATAAGGGGCTTCCCAGTTGTTTAAGCCCGACGAGTCTATCGTGAGGGTACCGCTGTCGTATTCCACGTCGGCTCCAAGTATCTGGAGCAATTTCGCCATTGTCCGCACGTCGGCGAGGTCGGGGACATTGGTAATTATATTCTTTCCTTCCGACAGAATACACGCGGCCATGAGCGGTAAAACCGCGTTTTTGGCGCCGCTGACTTTGATCTCGCCTTCGAGCCTTTTTCCTCCCTCGACCACTATTTTTTCCATTGAGCCCTCACGACCCTTTCTATATCGTTTATATCTCTTATGGAGGAAATCTCCGAAAAGCGCGCTTCCTCAAAAAGCTTTATCGCGTCGGGCGACTGTCCCGCCCCTATTTCGAGCAGGCACCACCCGCCGTTTTTAAGAACCCTTCCCGCGTCCGAGATCAGCTTGCTAATGAAATAGAGGCCGTCCCCGCCCCCGGCGAGCGCCGCGCGGGGCTCGTAATCCCTCACGTCCGGCGGTAGTAGGGCATATTCGGCTTCCGGTATGTAAGGGGGGTTCGAGACCACCAGGTCGAATGCTTCGCTCTTAAACGGATCTGCCAGGCTTCCGATGACAAAACTTATCTCTTCCCGGGTAGAGTGCCTCTCCGCGTTTGCCCGCGCCGTTGCGAGCGCCCCCCGTGAAATGTCGGAGGCAACGACCCTCGAGCCGGGCTTTTCGCACGCAAGCGTTACCGCTATGCATCCGCTCCCTGTTCCTACGTCCAGTATCGCCGGGTTCCCTATTTTTACTGCCGCCCTCAATGCTTCTTCTACGAGCAGCTCCGTCTCGGGCCTCGGTATCAGGACGTCTCTATTGATGGAGAACGTCCTTGAGTAAAATTCCTTTTCGCCCGTAATATAGGCAATGGGTTCGTTGTTGATCCTCCTTTCCAGGAGCCTGTAAAATTCCTCGACCTCGACGTTGTCAAGCTCCTTTTCGGGATATGCGTAGATCTCGGAAATGTCCTTGATAGCATTCGTCTTTGAAAGAAGGATGGATGTTTCGAGAGCGGGATTTTCTATGAGGCTTCGCCTCATGTTTTCCTTTCCTAATTGATAGAGGTCTTTTAAGTGCATATCGTTAATCATTCACCTTCAGGAGCCTAAGAGTTTATACGTATAACGCATCTTTTCAAGGAAATTATACTATATTCGCGAATACATATCCTTCCGTGCCGAAATTCGAATTCGGCAGTTTCGGGGCCGGGGCGTCCCGGGGTCGGGCGCTTACATGTTCTATTGAGATTTAGACGGATTACAGGCGTGTATGCTGCGGGTTACGTCTTTTCAAGGGAGTGATGTTTGAGCGATTTTCCGCTTACGATATAGTAGGTGTCCTCGGCAATATTCGTTGCGAGGTCGGCGACCCTCTCGATTTCCCTGGCTATAAGGATAAGGTTCAGCGACCTGTCGATCGTTTGCGGGTCGCCGATCATGTAGGTGACGAGCTCCCTCACTATCTGCGGTTCGAGGGAGTCGACTTCATCGTCTCTCTTGCATACCTCTATGGCGAGCTCGGCGTCTTTATTAACGAATGCATCGAGGCTTTCCTGAAGCATCTGTATAGCCTTGTCGGCCATCCGGGGGATGTCTATCAGGGGTTTTACGGGGGGCTTGTCGGCGAGGTAGATCGTTTTTTCCGCGATATTGACGGCGTGATCCCCGATCCTCTCGAGGTCGTTGTTAATCTTCATTATCATGGAGACGGTTCTCAGGTCCTCGGCTTCCGGGTGATAGAGCGCCAGTATCCTGATGCACTGGTTATCTATCTCGATCTCCATTTCGTTTATCTTGGCGTCGGACTTTATTACCTCCTCGGCCATAATCATATTGCGGTCTTTTAACGCTTTTATGCTCTTGGCTATCATCTCTTCGACGGAGGTGGCCATCTCGAACAGCATTTTCTTCAATTTGCTGATTTCTTCTTCTAATCTGATCATTTAGTTATCGCCGGCTTTCAAGAGCTATGATTTGAGGGCTGATTCCCGCTAAACTCAGACTCTATCCAGCATTTTATCTCGTCCCTGACGGTTCTGAATCCGGCCATTATCTCATCGTCCCTGCCGCTGAAACCGGCCGGGTCCGGAAACCCCTTATGTAATTTTTTGCCTCCGCCTGTGAATATGGGGCACGTCTCGTTTGCCCGGTCGCATACCGTCACGACCGCGTCGAAAGGCATGCCGGCATACATATCGAGGTTTTTAGACGTGTAATGCGATATATCTATGCCGATCTCGTCCATTACCCGGACAGCATACGGGCTCACGCGGGACGGCTCGGTGCCCGCGCTGTATACATCGAACCTATCGCCGTAGATATCCCTCAATATGCCTTCCGCCATTTGCGACCGCGCGGAATTATGTGTGCAAACGAATAACACTTTTATTTTACCTTCATTGGGCATTTATTTCTTCCGATAAAGAAAAAATCCTGGGAGAGAAACCAATTGTCGGATGAAGGTCCGATATTAACCGAATTTTCCCGAGACGTAGTCTTCGGTTTGCTTATATTTGGGTTTGAGGAATATCGTTTCCGTCGTATCGTACTCGATCAGCTCCCCAAGGTACATGAAAGCGGTGTAGTCCGAGACACGGGAAGCCTGCTGCATATTATGTGTCACGATAACTATCGTGTATTTCGATTTAAGCTCCGTAATGAGGTCTTCTATCTTACCGGTCGCTATAGGGTCGAGCGCCGAACAGGGCTCGTCCATAAGGAGAATCTCGGGCTCAACCGCTATGGCCCTTGCGATGCAGAGCCTCTGCATCTGGCCTCCCGACATGCCGAGCGCGCTCTCGTGGAGCCTGTCGTGGACCTCGTCCCAGAGCGCGGCGCCTTTAAGGCTCTTCTCCACTGTTTCGTCCAGAACGGATTTTCTGTTCTCCCCCGCTATCCTGGCACCGTAGGCGACGTTTTCATATATGGATTTGGGGAACGGGTTTGATTTTTGAAAAACCATGCCAACATTCTTTCTGAGCTGGGTTATGTCCACGCTCGGGTCGTAGATGTCCTCGCCGTCGATAAGGATTTCCCCCTCGACGCGTGCCGAGTCGACAAGGTCGTTAAGACGGTTAAAACAGCGGAGCAGCGTGGACTTGCCGCATCCCGAAGGCCCTATGAACGCCGTGGCCTTATTCTTCGGGATATCCATGTAAATGCTCTTTAAAGCTTGTTTTTCGCCATAATATAAATTCGCGCCGTTTACCTGTACTATAGGGTCGGGCACCTTGTACTTGCTCGATTTCGGATCCCCGTGCACTTTGATCTGCTCGTTGATTCTGGTCTCTGGAGCCTCTATTACTGTTTCTGTATTCAATTCTATTTTAGCCTCCTGAACTATCCACCGCGGAGCAATTATTAATATAACATCGATTAAACTGCCGAGGTAGTATATTTTTTTCTCAATTGGTTCCTTATTATTATTGCAGTCAGGTTTAAGGCTACGACGATCAATATGAGGAGCATCGCAGTGGTATATACCATAGGTTTCGCCGCTTCGACATTGGGCGACTGGAACCCTACGTCGTATATGTGAAATCCCAGGTGCATGAACTTCCTTTCAAGGTGCATATACGGGAAGTAACTGTCGATAGGGAGCTGCGGGGCAAGTTTTACGACCCCTGTTATCATAAGCGGGGCGACCTCTCCCGTGGCCCTCGCTATTGCCAGTATGAGACCCGTCAAGATCGCAGGCATGGCGCTCGGTATTACGATTTTCCAGGTGGTTTCGAATTTCGTCGCCCCGAGCGCGAGGGAGCCGTCCCTTATTTCCTTCGGCACCGCCGAGAGGCCTTCCTCAGTCGCTACGATCACCACGGGGACCGTAAGAAGTGCAAGTGTAAGCGATGCCCAGAGGATGCCGCCTGTCCCGTAAGTCGGGTTGGGCAGGGCTTCTTTGAAAAAGATGCCGTCGATCGTGCTTCCCAGGCCGTATATAAAAAAGCCCACCGCGAAAACGCCGAATACGATCGATGGGACACCGGCCAGGTTGTTTACGCATATCCTTACAATCCTTACGAGCACGCCCTGTTTTGCATATTCTCTCAGGTATAGAGCCGCCACGACCCCGAACGGCAAGACTACCACACTCATAATAAGCACCATCAGGACTGTCCCGAATATAGCAGGGAATACGCCCCCCTCCGTATTCGCTTCTCTCGGTTCGGCCGATACGAACTCCCAGACTTTCGACAGGTAGAAAGAGGTTTTTTGGAACCAGCTCATATCATTCGGTCTGTACGCGCGTACGATATTGCCTGCCGGCATCTCCTTTTCTCTGCCGTCGACCGACGCCACCATCACTTTTTCTTTATTGAATTCGGTGTAAAGGGAGGTTAGTATCTCTTCCTGCTCTTTATATTTTTCCTCTTGCTCTTTAATCTTTGTCTGGATTTTGAGGATTTCTTCCCTGTTGTCCCCTCCCTTCATCTCCAATCCCCGGATATCCAGTCTCAAGTTCTCGATCTGGGCGTTAATTCCGCCGATGGTCCCCTTTTCAATCGATTTAATTTCATCTGCGATCCTGGCATACCTGGGAATCTGATCTTCAAGCACGGGCCAGCATTCCTCGTTGCCGCTGCATATAATTTGTCCACTCTCGGACACCTCTTTTATGAAGCCGTACATATTGCCCCATTCTCTCCGCTCGAGCACGACGGCGAATTTGGGATAAGTTGTCGACTCTATCTGGTCGTCGTCCACCCATCTGAAATCGAGACCGTATAAATCCCTGTTTCCAATCTTGAGCTGGGTCCGTTCTATATATGGCTCATCTTCGGCGGCGTTATAGCCTTTGACCTTTTCGTGCCCCGTGATTTCGCCAAGCACCATATTTCCGTCCTTGAGCCTGATCTCGGCAACGTTCGCGGGCCAGAAAAACCCGAGCCCCTTTGCGGCTATCAGATAGAGGAGCCCGGCTATCATGAGGAGGCTGAACATCAGGGCCACTCCGGTCAGCCATACAAAAGGGTCACCGCTTTTCCAAAACTTTTTATTCATTTTCTATACCTCGATTATTCGTCAATGCTATGTCCGGCATGTGCATATCGGTGATCATTTTATAGTTGTCCGAATTTTTTCCTTAGTCTCTGCCTTACGATCTCCGCAGCGGTGTTTACGATAAAAGTAAAGAAGAAGAGTAGAAGCGCCGCCAGGAACAATATTCTGTAAAGAGTCCCCGCGTGAGGGGCTTCTGGTATCTCAACGGCTATATTTGCCGATAACGCGCGGAAACCGTTAAAGAAGCTCCAGTCCATTATCGGAGTGTTTCCGGTCGCCATCAGGACGATCATCGTTTCGCCTATCGCCCTCCCCAAGCCGATCATTACTGCCGAGAATATGCCGGGACTCGCAGTCGGAAGTATGACCCTGATCGCGGTCTGCCATTTGTTCGCCCCGAGCGCCAGCGACCCCGCGGCCAGGTGCTTGGGTACGCTCGTCAGGGCGTCTTCCGAGATGGTGAAGATAATCGGTATGACCGCGAAACCCATTGCGAAGCCGACGATTAAAGAGTTTCTCTGGTCGAACTGGAGACCCAGGACATTATAAAACCACGATTTATAGTCTCCGCCGAAGATTAGCTGTTCTACAGGCGCATTTAACCATAATGTCACTACTCCTGCCAGCAGGATCACCGGCATAAGTAAAAAAAGCTCCGACCCTTCCTTGAACCTGCCCTTTATGCTCCTCGGCGTGTATTGCCATATAAAGACCATAGCTAATGTAAACAATGTGAGAACTATCGGCAGCGTAAACACAGCGGGGATTATTTTTTCTATGATCGGCGCAAGCCACAGGCCGGCGAAAAAGCCCAATACCACGCTCGGAAGCGCTGCCATGATCTCGATTACGGGTTTGATCGTATTTCTGAGCGCGGGGTGCATGAACTGGGATACGCATATCGCGCCGAATATCGATAGCGGAATCGCAAACATTAATGCATATATGGCGCCTTTTAACGTGCCGTAGGCTAAAGGCGTTAAGCTGAACTTGGGTTCGAAATCGTCGGTCCCTCCGGTCGACTGCCAAACGTACTCGGGCTTGCTGTATCCCTCGTACCAGACCTTTTCGAAAAGGGTCTTGAAGCTCGTCTCAGGGTGAGGGTTATCGACATCCCAGTCGTATAGCTTGCCGTTCCGGTCAATCGCAATTATACCGTCCGCCTTGGGTGGATAAATGAGGTTCTTGACCTGGGGCCCGTCTGTTTTGAAGGATGCCAATTTCTGTTCGGACGTCGCATGATATAGGTTTATGTTGCCGCCGTTGTCGGATGCAATAAAACTGCGGTCCCTGGCCGAGGGGAGTATATCGATCACCGGAAGCTCCAGAGGAGGAAGGTCGTGGATCCTTTTTAAGGCTCTGCTTTTCTGGGCATCGGAGTCGGACACTTCGAACCATACTGACACATCGCCCGCACCGTCCCCGACGATTAGCGAACGGTCTCCCAGCATGTAGGCAAGCGCAGTTACAGGGGTGTTTGAATTGGGAGCAGCGTTTATCACGTCGAGGAGCACAGGGTTATCCTTGTTTCTGACGTCCCAGTGGTATAGCTTCCCGTTGCCGGTTCCTGCATAGAGGTTCCAGAGGAAGCTGTCAAGCTCAAGGGCGGTAACTTTGCTTCCCTCGAGGTTCCCGGTCAGGTTATGCGTGATTAGCCTCTTTTCTCCCCCCCCGAGTAACGACGCCGTTTCGACCGATGCCGTCAGCAATAGTTCTCCCCCGGATGTATATGCCGCCCCTGCTCTCTCGCCGTCTTCGTTTTCTTCAAAAGCGATTATATCGAGAGGTGAGGAGCCGACATTCAAAGGGTCTTCTTCATTCACTGCCGGGGTTATAATTCTCGTATCGCCGTCGAAGGACATCGTATAGCTCAATCGGACGGGAAGTATATTGCCGTTCTCTGTTCCGAAGCTGTAGAGCTCGTTGTTATCCGAAACGTAGCTCGAAACTATTTTTGTGCCTTCGAGGCCCGGAAGCTGCACCTTCTTGATCGTGCTGCCGTCCTTGAGAGACAGGAAATTGACGGCCCCGTCGTTCGTAACTATAAAACCTATTTCCTTATATTCTTCGGTCCCCGCCGCCATGAACGGGAATTGGCTCTGGTCGGGGCTGTCGAGAGAATAAGAGGCGAGGTCGGGGGATTCCTTCAGGATAAAGCTGCTTACCAGCTCCGATTTTACTCCCTGCCATAGAGGGACGGTTTCGAGCCCGATAAATACGAGGATAGCTATGATACATAGGATTATCGCCACCCCGCCGATCGTGACTATTACGGTCGCGATACGGTCGACAAGTTTCCTCCGCTTAACCCCGGAGGAAACTTGTCTAAATTCTTTCAGCTTAACTTGAGGCGTCATAAATCGTCCAGTTGAGACCGTATTTAGTATTTACCGATAACAATCAGTTAGCGATAACTTTCATCTGTTCAGAGTCAACCGTTGCGGGGAGCGGCATGTAGCCGTCTTTGATTACAACCTGCTGTCCCGCCTGACTGAGGACATATTTCAAGAACTCGAGACGAAGCGGATCGAGCGCCTCGTTCGGTTTCTTGTTGACATAGAGATAAAGATATCTCCCAAGAGGATAGGTTCCGCTTGTGATATTATCAAGAGTAGGTTCCGCGCAATCCCCGGGCTTCTTGCCGAGCTTGAGCGGCTTGACGCCGGACGTCACGTAACCGATCCCGCTGTAGCCGATAGCGCCCTTGTCTTCGGTAACGCCCTGAACGACCGAAGCGGAGCCCGGCTGTTCCTTAACGGAGTCTTTATAATCGCCCTTGCAGAGCGCGTGCTCTTTAAAAAAGCCATACGTCCCGGAGGCAGAGTTTCTGCCATACAGGCTCATCGGCACGTTCGCCCAGTCGCCGGTCAGTCCTACCTGACCCCAGGTCATGATGTCCTCTCCGCCTCCGCAGGCCCTGTTCTTCGAGAAAATTGCATCCACCTGCTCCATGGTCAGGCAATCTATAGGGTTATTTTTGTTAACGAATACGGCCAGAGCGTCAATTGAAGTAGCAACCTCGGTGGGCTTGTACCCGAACTTTTTCTCGAATTCGTCTATTTCTTTCTCTTTGATCGGGCGGGACATGGGTCCGAACTGGGCTGTCCCTTCGATGAGCGCCGGAGGTGCGGTGCTTGATCCCTTGCCCTCGATCTGGCATTTGACGTTGGGGTAATTCTTCGTGAAGCCCTCGCACCAGAGGGTCATCAGGTTGTTCATCGTGTCCGAGCCTATGCTGTTAATGTTACCGGAAACCCCGCTCGTCTTGGAATACGCGGGTATAGCCGAATCGACCTGCAATGGCTCGGCTGCGGTCGCGATATTTACAGCCATCGTTAATACTATTACAGCAAAGCTAGCTATTAAGCTGCTTTTGAGAAGTCCTCTCTTACTCATTTTAATACCTCCTTAATGGTTTTAATCTGGCATGGATTAAAACCGAGGTTTGTTAAGAAAATGTTAAGAGAACATTAAACCCTAGTTAACGGTCCCCTATGATTACTGAATTATTGTAAATAATATTTTAAGTCCACGCCTGCCGGCTGAATTATCATACCTTACCTCAAAGCGCGGGCCCGGGTCAGGGGACCCGGGCGTGTATCCGCTCACGTTCGGATAATTCTCTCCGAGATGCGGACGTGAGACCGTTTAACTGCAGATTAACAGACGGTTCATCCGTTCTTCATTATTCCTGATTATCATGTGGAGTGTATTCGTGTATGGTCGGGTATTCGACTCGTTGGGTAATCGAAACAAGGAATAATAAAAAAACGGCATAAAATACGGGGCGGATTAATAGAAATGGAGATAAGATCGGTACATCAGATAGCCAAGAGAGAGTGGGAAAATATATCCGTGTCGCTTGAGCTTTGCGGAAATATAGGCAAGTTCGATCTCGTCCGCTACATAGAGAAGGAGCCTCAGCTTATACGCAATCTCATAGGAATGGAAAAAAAGATTCCTGAATACGATTACCTTACGAGGGAAGCCGCCTACGTGTTCACCGAATTGGGGAAGGAGGCCGGAGAGAGGCTCGGACTTACGTCCGAGCTCGCCAAAGCCTTCGGGGGAGGCTACAGCTGGGTGAGGACCGGGTGGTTCGATCTCATAAATCTCGAGTTCGATGATTTTGAAATTCTGGAAGACCACCTGACCCGTAAAATTTTCTTTTTCAGGCTGTTTTTCCCTCTGAAAGAGGATTTCAGCTGGGTCTTTGATTCCACTGACGTTACATTGAATTTTAAATCCATCTTCGAAAGGTTCTCGTCCTGGCAGAATGATCCGGTCGGTTACGATAGGGATCTGGAGCGCTACAAGAAGGAGATCGAACCCATAAGGGAAGGTCTCGCATCCGCGCTCGATATAGAGTCAGGTCGTTGTTAGCGCAATACCGCGAGTCGTCCGGCCGCTGTCATTCAAAGAAATTCCGGTTCCAAAATTTAATATTCCGAGTATAATTTTATCAAGCATTGCGAAATTTTTTTTTGCGAGGACCGTATATGCGCACGTATATCGCTTTGACTGCCGTGCTCTTCGTTTCGCTTTTGGTGACCGCCTGCAGCTGCGGCATCGGTTAAGCACGCCCGGGCGAAAGAGGGGACATGAGCCGGCTTATCATCAAACGGACCGGACTTCTCACGGTAATGCGGAGGAGAACCGGGGTTTCACGCACGGCTGAGACGCTTCTCCGGATTAATTATGTTGCGAGCCCGGTTTTAATTGTATAATTCCTTCCAGGCGTTAAATACACTCAATGAGGATATTGGAATGCGCTTATACCTTACTTTATTTTCGATTCTTCTCGTTACCCTTCTCGTTACCGCCTGCCACTGCGACATCGGTTAGGGCATAAGTGAAGGGCTCTAAGCCCGAACATCTTCTCATTTTATTGACGGACGCACGGTTCTCGTAATTATGAGTGTCGTAGCGGGCAAGACGGCCGACGGGGAGCTTCTCGCCCGTGATCTCGGCTAACTGTTCCATAAACGTCAGGACGGCTATCCGGGAGAAAACACTTTGAGAACAAAATTAAAATTGTATAATTCTAGAAAGAATTAAATCCATTCTCGGCTCGGGGGTATGAGGATGCGTTTTTACCTGACGAGTATCTCGATTCTTCTCGTGATTCTTCTAATCACGGCGTGTAAATGTGAATTCTTGTAAACGCGTATAGCCGGAAGAGCTCTTACAGGCGAGTCTTTTTATCGGCAGCTCGGCTAATCCGGGAATATGAATGATTCTGATAGTTATGGGCGTGGCGGGAGCCGGAAAGACGACTATAGGGAAGCTGCTCGCGGAAAAGCTTAAATGGAAGTTCTATGACGCCGACGACTTCCACCCGAAAGAAAATAAAGAGAAGATAAATAAAGGCATTCCGTTGACGGATGAGGACAGGCTGCCCTGGCTCCTGACGATACGCGATTTGATCAGGGGACTGAATGAGCCTGCCGTCATTGCCTGCTCGGCTCTTAAGGAGACGTACCGGGAAGTGCTTGAAGAGAGCGGCGGCGATATACGTTTTGTTTATCTCGCGGGCAGCGCGGAATTAATCAAGGACCGGTTAAGGGAGAGAAAAGGGCATTTTGCGGGAGTGCCTATCCTCGAAAGCCAGCTCGGTGCGCTCGAGGAGCCCGAAGATGCGCTCAGGGAAGATATCGGGCAGGACCCGGAATCGATCGCCGAGGATATTATAGGGAAGCTTAATTTGAGTTAAGCCGGACGGATAATTCTTTTTACTTCACGTTTTCCCTTTTGGAGCGGGATGCTTTTGAGAGTATTTCCCTGAGCGTGTCCAGGTCTTCATCCGCTATCGCGGCTGCTATTTTATCCAGTGAGCTTTTAAATTGTTTGATCGCGGTCAGGACGGTCTCTTTGTTGGCAATCAGTATTTCAGACCACATTTCGGGAGAACTTGCCGCAACCCTCGTATAATCCCGGAGTCCGCCCCCGGCGAAGTTGAAGAGTGTATCCGAATCGTCCTCTGATAATATGGCGTCGATCAGGGAATAGGCGATTACATGGGGCAGGTGGCTTACGAAACCGAAAACGCGGTCGTGTACGTCAATGTCCATCTCGTGTACCTCGATCCCGACCAATTCCCACAGGGTGGCGATTCTGCTCTTTACCACAAGCGCGGTTTTTTCGGTGGGAGTCAGAATGAACCTCCTCCCCTTAAAGAGCCTCGGGTCTGCGTTTGCAATTCCCGAATTCTCGGTACCGGCTATGGGGTGCCCTCCGAGAAAGTGGAGATGAGGAGGCATGACCCCTTCTATCTCTCTTACGATTGTTCCCTTTACGCTTCCGACATCTGTGATAATCGTCCCTTCGGATACGAGCGGGATGAGGGACTTTGCTGTTTTAACAATAGCGCCGACGTGTGTGGCGATTATTACGATCTCGGCTCCCTGAGCGCCCCTGGCGATGTCACATGAACCTTCGTCGATTATCTGCTTCCTGAGGGCGTATTCTATAGTCTCTTCATCGGTATCGACCCCAAAGACATTTCTTACCTGCTTTGACCGTTTGAGAGCCCAGGCAAGGGAGCCGCCGATGAGTCCGAGACCGACTACCGCAACTTTATTGAATTCCTTCCTTTTCATTTGCCTATGACCTTCTTCATCGCTTTTATGAACCTCTCGTTCTCTTCCGGAAGCCCGATCGTTACTCGGAGGTGTGTTTTAAGCCCGTAGCCCCCGACGGGCCTGACTATCACCCCTTCCCTCAAGAGCGCGTTATATAGCGGCATGGGGTCTTTCCCAAGGTCTATGAGTACGAAGTTCGTATATGTAGGAGTGTAGCTTATGCCGAGCCTGCCGAGCTCGTCTTTCAGATACCCGAGCCCTTCTCTGTTTACGTCCCTCGACCTCTTCACGTGCTCATGGTCGTCGAGCGCGGCGATTGCGGCCTCCTGGGCGACGGAGCTCGTATTAAAAGGATGCCTCGCCCTATGCATGGCCGATATAATATCCCTGTCTCCGACCCCGTAGCCGAGCCTTAGGCCCGCAAGCCCGTATATCTTGGAGAATGTCCTCACCGTGAGTATGGATTTGCCCCTGTATTGATATTGAAGGGTATCCGGGTAGTCGGGGTCTTCCACGTACTCGAAGTAGGCTTCGTCTATCACGACCAGCACGTCCCCGCCGACGTTATCCAGAAACCACTCCATCTCCTCCCTCTTAACCATCGTGCCCGTCGGATTATTGGGGTTCGCGATGAACACCACCCTAGTCCGGGGGGTGATACGCGAAAACATATCCCTCAGATCATGCCTGTAGTCGGGCATAGGTGAGATTACTGCCTTCGCGCCGACCGCCTTCGTCACTATCGGATATACGATGAACGCGAACTCGCCCATGACCGCTTCGTCCCCCGGGGATAAGAAAGTCCTGGCCGCTATATCCAGCACGTCGTTCGAGCCGTTCCCGAATATAAGCCTTTCGGGTGTTGTATTCAGAACGCCTGAGAGCTTGTGTTTAAGATAAAACGCGTCCCCGTCCGGATAGCGGTGTATATTGTCAAGCGCCTTTCCGGCTGCCTTCAGGGCCAGCGGCGAGGGGCCGACCGGGTTTTCGTTAGATGCAATCTTTATAGCGCCCGTGATACCGAGCTCTCGTTCGAGCTCCTCGACCGGCTTTCCCGGGACATAAGGTATCAAGTCCCTTACAAATGGATTGGGTTTTATCAAATCGGTCCCCTCGGGAACTTTAATTTTGAGCAAAGAACTTTTAGGACTCCGTAGTCGAATGCTCAGATTTCTTAATAAAAAGAATTAATCTATCACCTGCGCCGATAGGAGGCAAGGAGGGAGGGCGCCTGCATTATTGTATTACTTCCGACTCAGCCATTCAAGGACATAAGGCGTAAATTGAGAGTTAGACGTCCAGTCGATATAATCTACTCATCCATGCCTACTGAAACCCCCATGCTGAAACAGTATCTGACGATGAAAAAGGAATACCCGGACTCTATTCTCTTTTTCAGGCTCGGGGACTTTTACGAGATGTTTTACGAAGACGCGAAGGTCGCTTCCAAGATCCTGGGCATCGCACTCACCTCCAGAAACAAGTCTGGCAAGAATCCGGTCCCGCTATGCGGCGTGCCTCATCACAGCGCGGAGCCCTATCTGGTGAAGCTCCTCGGGAGCGGGCATAAGGTCGCGATCTGCGAGCAGATCGAGGACCCCAGATCCGCGAAGGGGGTGGTAAAACGGAAGGTCGTGAGGGTGCTCACCCCGGGGGCCGTGCTCGATTCGGAGAACCTCGACTCCAAGTCGAACAATTATCTGGCAAGCGTTTATGCGGGGAACACCGCTTACGGACTCGCGTATACGGATATATCGACCGGGCTCTTCAGGACTGCCGTCTTCGGCAGTATCGAGGAGCTCATGGACGAAATATTTCAGATAGAGCCCAAGGAGATACTCCTCCAGGAGGTATCGGACGATAACCACGCCCTGAGCGCTTCGTTCGGGAAGTCGTCCAATCCCCTTCTCACGCTGCTCGATTCCTGGGTCTGGGACACGGACCGCGCGCGGGAGCTCCTCCTCGAGCACCTGTCCTCGAGGACGCTCGAGCCGTTCGGACTCGAAAACAAACCCGAGGCCGTATCCGCATCAGGAGCACTTATACAGTATTTGAGGGACACGCAGATGGAGGATATGCCTCCGCTCGATGCGCCTCTATACTATGAAAAATCGGATTTTCTGCTTATCGACGATTCGTCGAAGAAGAATCTTGAGCTGCTGAGGTCGTCGGGCGGCGATACCGCGGGGTCTCTCCTCTGGATATTGGATGAAACGATGACGGCTATGGGCGGGAGGCTCCTCAAGCAGTGGATGAATTGCCCGCTGCTGGAAACAGGCAGGATAGAGGAGAGGCTCGATGCGGTGGAAGAGCTTAAGCGGAAGGCGGCGATAAGGGGAGAGATAAGGGGCACGCTCAAGGAGATAAGCGATATAGAGAGGCTCATAGGAAGGATAGCGACCTCGTCGGCAAGGCCGAGGGACCTGGGGTCGCTTCGCGATTCCTCTAAATATATAAAGAAAATAAAGACTGCGCTCAGCGGTTCGGGCGCTCAGGTATTAAAAAATATCGCCGAAAGTCTCGATGATTTGAGCGATCTCAGGGAAATCCTCGAAAGGACGCTCGTCGGCGAGCCTCCCATAACGGCGCGGGACGGCGGAATTATAAGGGATGGGGTGAGCGGCGAGCTCGACGAGCTGAGGTCACTCAGAAGGGACGGGAGGAAGTGGATCGCGGAGCTCGAGGCGAGGGAGAAAAGCGCCTCGGGAATTAACTCGCTCAAAGTGAGCTATAACAGGGTGTTCGGATATTACATAGAGGTTTCAAATGCGAACCGCGCGCTCGTTCCCGATAGATTCATAAGAAGGCAGACTCTCGCAAACGCCGAGCGGTATATCACGGAGGAGCTAAAAGAGTACGAGGAGAAGATCCTGGGGGCGGAGGACAGGATACTCGAGCTCGAAAAGGGTCTCTTCGAGGAACTTAGAAAAAAAGTGGCCCGGGAATCGGAGAGAATAAGACGCACCTCCTCGCTCATAGCCGATATAGACGTTTTGTGCTCGCTTGCCGAAGCTGCAGAAAAATACTCCTATGTGAGACCTGAGCTTGCCGAGTCCGGGATTATAGAGCTAAAGAACAACAGGCACCCGGTCGTCGAGAGAATGGATCTCGGGGAGCGTTTCGTGCCGAACGACATCAGGCTCGACACTGATGAAAACCAGTTCCTTATAATCACGGGCCCGAACATGGCCGGAAAATCGACTCTCATAAGGCAGGTGGCTCTATCGGTGATAATGGCCCAGATGGGGAGCTTCGTCCCGGCTACGCACGCCAGGATCGGCATAACGGACAGGATATTCACCAGGGTGGGGGCATCGGATAACCTCGCGAAAGGGCACTCGACGTTCATGGTGGAGATGGTCGAGACTGCGTACATACTGAGACACGCAACCGGCAGGAGCCTCGTAATACTGGACGAGATAGGCAGGGGGACGAGCACGTTCGACGGAATGAGCATAGCGTGGGCGGTCGCCGAGTACCTTCACGACAGAGGGACGATGACACTCTTTGCGACGCACTACCACGAGCTCGCCGGGCTCGCAGTGTCAAAACGGAGAACCAAGAATTACAACGTATATGTAAAAGATAACGGGGAAAGGATCGTATTTCTGAGGAAGCTCATCCCGGGTGCGGCCAGCCACAGCTACGGCATACAGGTCGCGAAGCTCGCGGGCGTGCCTGAGTCTGTTATCAAGAACGCGCAGAAAGTACTGTCAAAGCTGGAGAAATCTCAGACTGACCTGAGATCTTCCATGACCGGAGGGCAGATATCCCTTTTCGGGGAGGAGGCAAGAGAAACTATGGAGGAGGACCCGGTTATAAGCGAGCTGAGGGCGCTCGATACGAACTCCATGACCCCACTCGACGCACTGGCAAAACTGGCCGAGCTGAAAAATAAGCTCGAGGGCGGCCAGGACAACTGAGGGGTATGTTCCGTTGACGGAAGCTATGACAGACAGAAAATCGCTCGGCAGAAAGGGCGAGGATATCGCGTGCAAGGCGCTTAAAAAGGACAGGTATAAGATTATCGAGAAGAATTACAGGTGCAGGCAGGGCGAGATCGACATCATAGCCGAAGACAAGGGCAAGGTGCTTTGCTTCGTCGAGGTAAAGGCCAAATCGTCTATGGGCTTCGGCCTCCCCGAGGAAGCTGTCACCCGGCGGAAGCAGGGTAAGATCCAGGCGTCCGCGTTCAGTTACATCCAATCGAAAGGCCTTAAATCGAGGGCCATGCGATTCGACGTCGTTTCCGTCGATCTGGTCAGCCTCGAGAGCAGGATTATAAAGAACGCGTTTGACGCCGACATGTGACGAACCAGTCCCCGAGGCCCGGTTCTTAATCCCAATATCCCGCAATTACTGAATATTTGTTAGTCATTCGATATATACGCGGGAAACATCCTTTTTAGGCCCCGGCTCTTGACATGGCCGAATAGATGCATATTTTATAGCTAGTTTTTTAACTGAATTCAGTTATATAACCCAACATATATATCAATCCAGGAGGTTAGTTGTTATGGGTGTAAAACCGCTTAACGAAAAGGTATTGGTAAAGAGAGTCGATGCGCCTGAAAAGACCAAGGGCGGTATTATAATTCCCGATACCGCGACTGAAAAACCGCAGGAGGGAGAAGTGGTTGCGGTGGGCAAGGGCAGGGTTCTCGAAAACGGCTCCACGAGGCCGCTCGATGTTAAAAAGGGCGACAGGGTGCTGTTCGGGAAGTACGGGGGCCTGGAGATAAATTTTAAGGGCGATGACTTTGTCATCCTCGACGAAAGTGAAATTCTGGCGATAGTTGAATAAAAAATACACCGGAGGTAAGAAGAACCATGGCAGCGAAGGAAATAAAATTTGAGAGGGCGGCGCAGGACGCGATACTGAAGGGCGTGAATACGCTAGCAAACGCGGTGAAGGCGACGCTCGGGCCGAGGGGCCGTAACGTACTTATAGAGAAGACATACGGGGC
>JBGSVA010000008.1:0-13637 GCA_041753155.1 Thermodesulfobacteriota bacterium
GCGTTAAGAAAATAGATTATTAAGGCGTGAAAATCTTTCAGGGCTGGGGTGGAATTGAAAGATTTTAGCCTTAATATGATATTTTTAGCAAATTATGTACAGTCGGATGATTTTTGCTTCTTTTCATCAAGGAAAAGAAGGATAAAGAAAATAGCATTCCTCCTTGTCTTTATAAGCGTGGTGAAACGGAGCGCGGCAATCTAGTTGTTGTATTCCGTGATCCAGACTATGAGTGGCAATCCGCTAGCAATCAGCGCCGGAGCCGCGTAAGGGAGCGGGAACGAAGCAGCGTCAGATCGACTGACCTCTCAGGAGCTCGCTCCCGGATGGTTTATGCGCGCCCCCGTCGGGCTCTATAGTAACGAGGAACCTCTGTATCCTCCCGTCCCCGAACTTCTTGAGCGAATCTATCTTAATGACGCTGTCCCCTTCGCTATCGACGTGGAAAGTGCCGACGCTCTTCGGGACGCCGTCAACTATCACCCACCACTGGTATATCTTTCCGGGGGGGGCTTTGGGCAGATCGAGGCAGTAAAGGAGCGCGTCGTGCTCTTCCGTATCCCATAACACCCTCCCGCCTGCGCGTATCTCGGGGTTGGTCCTCTCCATCCTTATGAGCACTATCTCTTGGTCTTCCATGAACTCCGTTATCTCTTCGAGGCTCGCGAGCTTGGCTTCGAGTCCCCCGACCATCCCCTCCTTCTCTGCGAGGAGGTTCTTGAGCGACTTTATCTCCTCGTCCTGACCGGAGACTTTTGCGTTGAGCTCTCCGACAACGGTTTTCTCCTCCCGGAGAGTCCCCCTCAGGGACAGGTTATTCACGAAAAGGAAAACGATGACACCCGCGGCCAGCGCCCCGCTCAGTCCGAAAAAGAAGGGCCTCAGCCTTTCCATGAAACCGCCCGCCTGAACGGGCCTTCGCCTGAGTGCGCTCCGCCTCGCATACTCGAGTATCTCCCTCTTGACACGGGGGTCGGGTGCGGCCCCGCCAGCCGAATACGGCAGGAGAGAGGTCACATCTTCGTACTGCCTCAATAACTCCCTTGCATGAGGCGAGCCCTCTTTTATGAGGCGTTCCGCCTCCCTGAGCTCGTCGCCTTCGAGCACGCCGAGCGCGTAAAGCGGGATCAATTCCTCGAGTCTCGTGTTTTCTGCCATAGAATTAAAGGTCTTACCCGAATTTTAACAGTTTATCGCCGTAAAATACAAATCAGGCCGCCGTTCAACTAAATATACGGGGACAAACGATATTCGGTTTATCCGTCCATAATATATTATAACCTCCTGAAATCCCGGCGGATCAGGATAGGGTATACCTTTCAATTTCTGCCCGTCCTACCCTGTCTTTGCGAGGGAGCGTATTCGGCGACCGCGGCAATCTCGTCTTTTCCTCTCCCGACATTACAGAATTTGCGTTAAGAAAATCGATTGTACGAGCGTTAAAAATCTTTCAGGGCTGCGGGCGGAATTGATAGATTTTAGCCTTAATATGATATTTTTAGCAAATTATGTACAGTCTTTTCATAGAACACACTACGTGTGTGATTTTTGCTTCTTTTCATCAAGGAAAAGAAGAACACACACAATGTGTGTATTATGATTCCTTCCAAGTCCACAGGTTAATCCGACAATCGCGGCAATCTCGCCCCTTCCTGTCATTGCAACGATTGCGAGCAAGTAAGCAATCGGTCGCCCTCGGCTGATTGCAAATAAGTACCTTCCTCATTGCACCTAAGTCACAAAAAACATATTACGGAGCGAAGCAATCTCATGAACAAAGCGAGATCGCCACGGCCCCTTCGCGCAAGGCTTCGGAGCCTCGCGATGACAGAAAAGAGAGCTGTCTCCTGAGTAGGAGTCCGCCCCGAGCTTTTGGAGAAAAAAACACTATAAATACCCCGCGCCGATATGTTATAGTCATGGGACCGGATTATTCGAATCGGATTTATCCTTAGTTTATCAATAAAGAAGCGGACGGACTGAATGCCATCGGCTGATACAACCCGGTTACCCGATCTGGAAAGAGAGCTGAAAGAGCTCATCGGCAAGATCTCGCGCGGCTGCGAATCGGCCCTGGGGAAGCTCTATGACAGGATGATCTCCCAGGTGTACGGCCTCGCGCTCAAGATCCTGAGGAGTAAACCCGAAGCGGACGAGGTCACTATCGACGTATTCAAGCAGATATGGGACAAGGCGTTTGACTACACGCCCGCCCGCGGCACCCCGTCGGCGTGGCTCATCACGCTTACGAGGAGCCGGGCAATCGACAAGCTCCGGTCGGATACGAAGCGGAAGAGCCTCCAGGACACGCTCCACGACGATATCCCCTCGAATATAGACCCGCCCGACGAGACGACGGAGACGAGGGAGAAACGCGCGCTCATAGAAAAAGCGCTCCTGGAGCTCACGCCCAAGCAGAGGGAATCCATAGAGCTCGCCTATTTTTACGGGCTCACGCAGACGGAGATATCAGAGCGCATGAACGAGCCGCTCGGCACCGTAAAGAGCTGGATGCGGGCGGGGATGATAAGGCTCCGCGAGATAATAGGGACTGTAAATTATGAGTAATTTGTTTTATTCAGCCAAAATGCCAGACAGCTTATTTACAACCTTATATTCCACATCCGGAAATTCTTTATAGTGCGCTTCCCCACACTTTATTTTGAGTTCCTCTTCAGGTCTTAATTTGCTTCGATCAATTGTAGACTTTGTTTCAGTTACAAAATAAATCTTCTTGGTGTCTTTAAAAACAAGCGCCCAGTCCGGGTTATACGTACCTATCGGGGTCGGTATCTTAAACCAATTTGGAAGTTTAAAGTAAAATTCCACTTGTTCACTCGATTCACAGTCCTTAGCAAATTGATTTTCTACGGTAGAGTCCAAAGGTATGTAGTTGTCATAAATGGTTTTTTCTTTCTTTTTAACCTTATAAAATAAATCATCGAGATAGGTTTCAAGCTCATTTTCTTCAAAAAGACGCATCTCATACTCTTGTGAACCTATCTTTTTATACTTGACGCCTTCAATCATAAGCGCATACAAAACTTCACGTATGCTTCTAATACACAAATCTAAAAAAAGTTGTGGGTTTATTAACACATCGCCTAATCTATTCGATTCTTTCAATATTGATAATATAGTTGTTCGTGTTAACTCCGTCCTACTTTGTATATAACCCAAAACATCGGGTACGTGAAAATCTGTAAGCTCAACGGGAACTGATCCATGACTTAACAATTCTCCGCCGACGCCATCATCATCAAAAGTTACTTTTGTCTTTTCGGATTTAATAACAGGACTCTTAATAATTGGAAGTTCATTAATGGCTTTCGCCGCATTTTTAATGAGTTCATTCGTGTCATATTCGACACGATAAGTTGTTTTTTGCTTTATTTTATCCCATATTTCTAAGAACTTAGGGTCTGCTTCAAACCCCTTGCGATAGGTAATCTTCACGCGGTCATTTCTGTTTTTAACACGTCCCGCGAATGAAACCCCGCAATCTTCTTCTATTTCTTTTTGGAGGCTCTTTGCAAAATCATCATATGATTCGTTCGCTATAACGGTAAGCTTATTCACATTCCGGTCATAGGTACGAGCACCGGTTTGATCAACCGCCAAGCGCAATCCTCTGCCTATTTCCTGGCGCTTTTTCATCTCTGATTTTGTTTCATTCAGTGTGCATATTTGAAATACATTTGGGTTGTCCCATCCTTCCCTAAGTGCCGAATGAGAAAATATAAAACGAAGAGGGTTATCTATATCGAGTAAGTGTTCCTTGTCCTTCATAATCAGTCTATATGTATCATCATCAGCTTTCGTTTCACCGGAAGTATCTTTTATATGTCCTCTATTGTCTGAAGAAAAATAACCGCCGTGTACTTTCTCGACCGGATATTTTTTCAAGTCTTTGTAATCATCCTTATTTGATATTTTTTCGTAAATTTCTTCAAACCACTTCGCAATTTTTCCTTTAACGGGGTTACCGGATTCGTCATATTCACGGTAGTTCGATACTTTATCAATAAAAAATAAGGAAAGAACTTTTATTCCTTTTGAGTTCAGTTTTTTTGCTTTTTTGAAGTGTTCTTCAACAGTCTTCATAATTTGATACTTCATTATTTCGTCTTTAAATCCACCGACACTATCACCTACATATAATGTAGTACCGTTTGAAAAGCTAATTGATTGATTTGATTTATCGATTTCTTCTATAATATAGCCCTGATTATAAATTTCTCGTTCATTGGAAATTTGATAAAGGTCATCGCCAACTTTTACTGTTAACGATTTCTTTTGAACACCCTTATCGGTATTCACATCAATGGATAGTTTTGCAGAGACGGTTGTTTTTGTAGCTCTAACCGAATCTAACGATACAAAGGCCTCAACATCTGTGTCCTCTGTAATAATTGAATCAACTTCTATTTGTTTCACTAATCCCAGATCATAGGCTTTCACAGGGTTAAGGCTATATACCAGATTATATAAGTTTCTGTGCGTAGCTGAATAACGAAGGGTGCAAAGTGGATTTAGGCTGGCTATGGCCTTTTTCCTATTCTCCGTTTCCATATTTTGAGGTTCGTCCACAATTACTATAGGATTTGTAGCCTGAATAAACTCGATTGGCCTCTGACCAGTCAGTTTGTCGTTTGGTTTGTTTATGATGTTTTCGTCTTTAGCGAAAGCATCGATATTAATGACTATGATTTCAATATTATTACCCGTAGCAAATCCCCTTAAACTAGATACTTTGGAAGAATCATATACCTGAAAATGTACTGGAACATTATCATACAAATTTTGAAAATGTTCGTGAGTGATTTCAAGATTCTTAAGTACTCCTTCTCTTATGGCTATGCTGGGAACTACGATTACAAATTTTTTGAAACCGTACTGCTTATTCAATTCATATATAGTCCTGAGATATACATATGTTTTTCCAGTTCCGGTTTCCATTTCTACCGTAAAATTCAAACCTTCCAGTATATCTACAATCGGAAGCTCGTTATGTTTCTGAATTTCCTGCAGATTTTCGAGGATTTGTTCATCCGTTAAGATAAGGTTATTAACAATTCCCGCTATTAAATTTAAGTTTTGTCGTTGTTTAAAATTGTACTCGTAAGATGTATCTTGGAGTGGTTGACCCTCTAAAACTCTCGTAATCGAATTGATTGCATCCAATTGATAGGACTGATTAGGATCAAATTGTAGTTTCATAAACGTATGGGCTATATAGTCTTAAAATCAATTTCAGCATCTTTCATTTGTAAAACAGTGTTAGTTTTTAATTGATCGTTTCCTTCGAAAAGCTTGTCTAGTGCAATTACCTTCTGCGGTTTCAGCCTAATAATTTTCTCTACAATCGATAGATTGGCTGCTTCCAACATAATGGCCAATTCATTTTCATTAACAACATAATAATTGTTTATATGCTCGATTTTACTGTTCAGGTCTTTGCCAGATTTTAACAATAGTTCATAGATCATGTCCTTTACAGAAGAACCTTTTCTCATCGGATCGACAAATAATTTCATGTTTTCTTCCAATTGATTGCTATCCGTAATTTTCCACTGCTGCCATTGCTTAAAATTGCTTTCCGCTAGCTTAAAGACTTTAAAGCCTAAGTCCTGTATGTCATCTCCGAAATCAAGTTTTCCGTTTTGAACTTCGTTGATTTGTTTTATAACTCTACGGATTCGCTCTTTACCAATATCAGCTACTGTATCGTAACCCTTCTTAAATACTTCGCTATTTCTATCACAGCGCTCTGGGAGTTGAACGCATATGAATTTTCTTTTTAAACCATCTGAGTGATTTAAATCAAATACCGCTTGTGCCGTTGGGGCAGAACCGGCGAAAAAATCTAGGATGATTCCATCATCATCCAATCCTTGCATCATAAGCTCTTTTATAAGAGAATTCGGTTTTGGAAAATCAAACGCTCTGAAACCAAATATTTCTTCAATCTCGTTTGTACCGTCTTTTGTATAAACATTTATGCCAATTATGGATGAGTAACCTGTATATTTATCCTTAAGCTCTTCAAGAAATACTTTTCTCCTAGGTCGTCCATTTGGTGTCTCTGGCCAAATAATTCTATCCTCTTCTATCAATCTTTGCATAGTTTTTTTATCATATCTCCAGCCCATCATGGGTTTTCCATAATTGATTCCAGTTTTTGAGTTTACTAAGTCATAATGACAATTCGGTCTGCGATCTTCGGGTAAAATCCCTACCATATTAGCACTTGTCCATTTTCCTCTTGGATCATCATCGGGATTCTGATATTGATTTAAATTTCTTTCACTGCCTCTAATTTTATGACCGTAACAAATTACATACTCATGATCGATCGATGCGCCGGTAACATTACGATTATCTTTATTTTGCCGGCTTTTCCATACGAACTGCGCTATAAAATTTTCCTCTCCATAAATTTCATTCATTAATAAACGCAAGTTATGTACTTCATTGTCATCAATAGAAATAAATATGAGACCTTCTTCGCTTAATAGGTTTCTAGCGAGATACAAACGTGGACACATCATATTGAGCCAGTTTGAATGGTACTGGCCATTATCCTTGCTGTTTTTATGGAACATCCCTTCCCTAGTCATATATCCTTCTTCGTCTTTATCTCCTATTCGTTTTTGATATTCCTCTTTACTTTCAGAAAATTTATCGGGATATATAAAAGAGTCATTCCCGGTGTTGTACGGGGGGTCTATGTAGATCATCTTTATTTTACCGAAGTAGCTTTTTTGGAGCGCCTTCAGCACTTCCAGATTCTCTCCTTCGATAAAGATGTTCTCAGTTCCATCGAAATTAACGGATTCTTTCTTATCCGCTATTAGAGTTTTTGTAGTAGGGGTTTGTAATACTCTGAAAGCATCGGACTTCCCAGCCCAGTTTAGCACATACCGTTCATTGCTGAAGTTTATATCTTCACCGAGTGTAGATCTTAATTTTTCCCAGTCGATTTTGCCCTCGGTAAATGCTTCAGGGATTATTTCTTTGAATTTCTCTAGTTTTTCTTCTGTAAGATCGAGTGATTTTCCGTCCATAGCGTTTTTATGTTACGAGATGAAAATTTCTTTAATTGGCTGAACCCTCGAATTGATTATATACAATACAGAGTTTATTTGTAAAATCTTCCCGCTTTCGATGGTTATTGATATAGTGAATCATATAACTCTCGGTCTTAGAGCGGGAGCCCGAGCTTCCTCCCGAGAGCGGCGTAGGCAAGATAAAAAACTATCATCACCCCTGAAGACACAGCTATAGACAGCCAGAAATTGAAACCGTGCCGGAGCATCCAGGGCAATATCAGAAAGAAGAGGAGGGTCGGAAGCACGAGCCAGAAAATAGCGGTGGAGAGGTCGGCGATACGTCCCGCGTCCCTGGTATCCGTATAGAGCCAGAGCATGGCGAGGAGAGAGGTCAGCGGCAGCGCGGCGAGCATGGCGGCGAAAGCCGTATGCCTCTTGCCCAGCTCCGATACACCGACGACCACAGCCGCCGTTAACACAGTCTTAATAATGATATATATCATCGCTGCACCTTCCATGTTCATATAATTGATATTAAAATACTCACTGTCCGTGATGCTTAGAATAATCCGAGCCGCAGGGTTTGGAAATAACAAACGGTTCCGGCCCCGCGTCCGAACCCGTATGAACAGTCGGAGGTAGAAATTTGAGGATCACTTCATATATCATCAGCGACGACCTGCATCTCGAGGAAGAAACATCCGTCTCCGCCCTCTCGGAGAGGATAAAAGACGGCAAGCCCAGATGGATCGACATCGCAAGCCCCGCAGACGACGAGCTGAGGAGCCTGCTGAGACCGGTCGTCCACGCCGATTGCATAATCGAGGACTTTATACTGAAGGAGCGCAACCTCCCCGTCGCTCATTCAGAGCAAGAGCTCTACTTCGAATTCCCGATAATCAGGGACAAAGTCACATTCGATCACGAATACATATCGTTCCTCTGCATGCCTCATCTCCTGATCACGATACACGACCATGAGGTCGAGGTACTGAACAAGCTGTCCCAGGACCTCTGCAAGCACCTGCATCTGCAAAGGGCCACGATCGCGTCCCTCCTGTTCAACCTGATGGCGGAGCTGGTGGAAAAAAACCACTACCTCTACATGGACCAGAGGGAGAAGATCACAAAGCTCAGCAACAGGGTCATCAAGGGACAGAACTCGATCGACGTGAAGACCATCCTTCATCTGAAGAAGAATATAGGGCGCATAAATATCATGATCGAAGACCAGCTCTACTGCATCAATACCATACAGATATACGAAGGCGTGGCATTCGATATCGGAAAGCAGCGCCGGAACTTCAACAACCTGGAGGACGAGGTACGTAACGGCTTCAGGTTCCTGAGCAGATATGAGAACAGGCTCGAGGACATACACAAGCACTACGAGCTCATGCTCCAGGAGAGAACAAATAACAGGCTCAAGGTGCTGACTATAGTCGCCGCTATATTCCTGCCCCTTAACCTCGTAGCCGGAATCTACGGTATGAACTTCGACAACATGCCCATACTCCACTGGGATTTCGCGTACCATGCCGTCATGGCGTTCATGGTGGCCGTAGCACTCGCGATGGTCTATTTCTTCTACCGGAGCGGCTGGTTTAAGTGACAGGCACACACACGTGTGCGTTTTACGATTCTACCGTATCTCCTCAGCCCAAACCGTCAACGCAACCAACCCGTTCGTCCTGAGCCCGCTATTTATTTTCCCCCTTAGAAAAAGGGGAATAATTCCGAGCAAGTGAGGAATTGGTCGATGTTGATTAACAGCAAAGAATTACCTAAATCGAAGTGACACAGTAATTAAAACCAAAACAGGGGGATTTAAAATAATAAAAGAAAATCCTCCCTGGCCTATTTGGATTTAGCCACATTTAGCTGGAAGTTAATTTACGTCGGTGCCGTTGTTGTCATCGCGTCCGAATGCTTACAGGTTCGCATCCGTTCTTTTCCAAAGGAGGGGATGAAAGGATTAAAGACGTGATGCTGAAATAAATTCAGCATGACGGTGAGAGACCCTATCCAAATCTCATGCCCCCCTCCCCCCGAACCTGGTGTAGAATATAAGGCAGTTTCAACAGCAACTCCCAAAGAGAGCAGGAAGGCAAGGGCATGAATTTCGAGCGAATGTTATTCTCCGGCACTGTTTTAATACCCCTCGCCCTGACGGCCCTGATATCGATCGCGCTCCTGTTCGTTCCGCTGGCGGGCGCGCTCGGTTTCGAGTACTCGGCGGTCATGGGTTTCGTCCTCTCGTTCGTTTCCGTATTCATATCGGCGGAGCTCATAGCGAGCGACAGCAAGTCCCACTCGGGGGGGAAGCGTATCTCGGACAGGGTATCGTCAGTGCTCCTCGTAAACTTATTCTTCCTCGCGGTCGTTTACCTGATAGGCCTCCTGGGCTCGCTCTTGAAGGGGGACTGCTTCATAAGGGAGGGGTCCGTGTTCTTCCTCCTGATACCCGCAGTGAGCGTATTCTTCTCGTCCTCCCTCGGGCTCCTGACGGGCTACATACTGCGCCGGAGGGGGTTCATCGCGGGGGCCCTGATACTTATCGGCATATTCGCATATTCTCTTTGGGTGCTTTACAATGAGCCCTCGCTCTTTGTATACAACCCGCTCTACGGATTCTTCCCCGGCCCTATATACGACGAGGCGATACCCGTTACGGACACGCTCGTCATTTACAGGCTCGTGACCGCGCTATGGGGGGTACTCTTCCTTGCGCTCCTACATCTGGCGAACGGGTTCAGCTACAGGCGGGTCGGCGCATGGGACTTCATAAAGCTCATTGTCCTTGGCGCCGCCCTCCTCACGGCGTACTCATACGAGAACGAGCTCGGGATAAGCTACGACAGGGAATACATTACGGAGAAGATTCTCCCGGCGTCTCTCGAGACGGAGAACTTCGTCATTTACTACGACCCCTCGTCTCCGGAAGCCGGGCACATGGACCTCATCGCCGGGGACCACGAGTGGAGGTACGATGAGCTGAGCGAATTCCTCGATCTGGATACGCACGACAAGATACGCTCGTATGTATATCCCGATACGGAAACGCGTAAAATGGTGGTCGGAGCCGGCGATACGACCATAGCGAACCCTATACACAAAGAGATACACCTGGTCTATGAGACGTTCCCCGACCCCATACTCAAACACGAGCTCACGCACGTCATGGCCGGGGATTTCGGTACGGAGCTCCTCCGCATGAGCCCCAAGGTCGGGCTCCTCGAAGGGCTCGCGGTAGCGGCCGACTGGGGCGGGAACGGCTACGACCCTCACCAGTGGTCGAAGGCGATAATAGAGAACAACATGGCCCCCGACATCGAGGACATCGCCGGGCTCGGGTTCTGGTACGCCCCGCCCGGGTTGAGCTACACGCTCATGGGCTCTTTCACGAGATATCTCATCGACACTTACGGCATAGAGAAATTCAAGACCGTCTACAGGACGGGGGATTTTTCCCTCTATGGGGAGAACCTCCCCGGGCTCGCCGCCGACTGGAAAAAGTTTCTCGAAGGTGTGGACACGCCCGGGGATATAAACGAGCTCGCAAAGGCCAGATACGGCGCGCCGAGCATCTTTACCGCCTCATGCCCGAGGAGGGTCGGCGCTCTCAAGGCGGAGGGGTACGAGTATTACGGGAGCGATAATTTCCTCAGGGCGCGCGAGTCTTTCACGGAGGCCCTCGGATATGACGGGAACGACCCCGTGCTGCTGATCGGGCTTGCGTACTCGAGCTACTTCGCGGGCGATTACGACGGGGCCGCGGGAATAGCCGAGGGACCGGGCGCAATGACGGAAGCCGACAAATCGGTCCTCGAGAACGTCAGGGGAAACGCGCTCTGGCAGAAGGGCGATACCGTTGCCGCGGCCGGCATATTCCGTTCGCTCCGCGGGAACCCCCTTCCGCCTGACCTCAAGCGTGAGATAGACATAAAGCTTTCGGCGCTCGGGACAGGAGGGACGCCCGAGGAAAGCCTGCGCGAGTTCTTCTCGACGAGGGACAGGACGCTCCAGGCGGTCTCGCTCACGGAGTCGATACTGGATTCGCCGGATTACGCCCCGCACTATTACCTCATGGGAAGGCTCCTCTTCAACACTGGCGAATACGAGCGTGCGATACCGTATCTGTCCACGGCCGAATACCTGGGCCTCCCGACGGAGGAGATCGCCGGGGAGAACCTGCGCCTTCTCGGCGTCTCCCTCTTCGCGACGGGGAGGTATGACGAATCCGCACTCATATGGAGCCGCATCGCGTCCGACGGGGACCCTGAATCGAGAAAATACGCCCTCGATTTCATGGAGAGGACCGCGTGGGGCAGTAAAAACCGGTTGAAGTAATCTGTTAATCCTATATAATCTTAGCTTCCGAAAATGAAGACATACAGAACAGCCGCAATAATCGCCGCGCTCGTAGTCATAATCGATCAGGTTTCCAAGTGGCTCGTGGTCGAGCACGTGCCGCTTTACGGGAAGATAAACGCGCTCCCTTTCCTCGACATCACGCACATAAGGAACCCGGGGGCGGCTTTCGGCATCTTCCGGGATATGCCGGAGTCGCTCAGGCTCCCGCTGTTCATAGCGGTGCTCGCCGCAGCGGTGGTGGTTATCATATATTTCCTCTCGAAGACCGGGAAGAACGACGGGCTCCTCGTCTTCGCGCTCTCCCTGATATTGGGCGGGGCCATAGGGAATTCGATAGACAGGTTCAGGCTCCGCTATGTGACGGACTTCATAGACTTCCACTGGTTCGGGAACCCGGCCCTCCACTGGCCGCCGTTCAACCTCTCGGACTCGGCGATCACCATAGGCGTCGTACTCATACTTTTCGATACGTTTATACTTAAACGTGGCAGGTAGGCATGTTCACCGGGATAATAGAGGACAGAGGGACGGTCACGGAGATAAAGCGCCGCGCGAAGGAGTCGGCCCTGACGTTCCGCGTTAACAGGATCGACCCCCGTGAAATCGTAATGGGCGAGAGCATATCGGTGAACGGCGCGTGCCTGACCGTGACCTCGCTCGAAGGTGATACCTTCACGGTCGACGCGTCGCGAGAGACGCTTTCGAGGACGAGCCTCGGGAAGCTCAGGGTCGGGACTATGGTGAACCTCGAGCGCTCTCTCAGAGTCGGGGACAGGATGGGCGGACACATGGTGAGCGGACACGTGGACGGGATCGGCAGCGTAAAATCGAAAATGAAGCGCGGGGGGTCGGTGGAGTTCAGGTTCACTGCCCCGGAGCAAATCATGAAATATATCGTGGAGAAGGGCTCGGTCGCGATAGACGGGGTGAGCCTCACGGTAAACGCCGTCGAAGAGGGCGAATTCACGGTGAACATTATCCCCTACACGCTGGCAGAGACCACATTCGGAGCGCTCAGGGCCGGGAAACCGGTCAACATAGAGTGCGATATGATAGGCAAGTACGTGGAGAAACTCATGACTGGCAAAAGAGACGAAGAGACGGCCTAGAAATACCGAGATGACCCCCGAACGTAAAAAATTCAAAAACATATTTCTCGTCGGATTCATGGGTGCGGGCAAAACGACCGTAGGCAGGATACTCGCACGGAAGCTCGGCTGGAGGTACTGCGACGCCGACAAGGTGATAGAGACCGTGGCCGGGAAGACGGTCCCCGATATTTTCTCGGCATTCGGCGAGGAATATTTCAGAGACCTGGAATCGGAGACGCTCAATTCGCTCGCCGGTAAGACGAAACAGGTTATAGCCACCGGAGGCGGCGCCGTGATGCGGGAGGAAAACCGGGAGGCGATGAAAAAGGGCGGGGCCGTAATTTATCTGAAAGCCCCCATGAGCGTGATATGGGAAAGGGTCAGGCACAGTAAGACGCGCCCCCTTCTGAACGTGGAGAACCCCTTCGATGCGGCGGAAGAGCTCCTCCGAAAGCGCGCACCTTCTTATGAAATGGCCGATATAACTATCGACACCGGGAGCCTCACGCCGGAAGAAGCCGCCGCTGAAATCATGAAAAAGCTCGGGATTTGAAAGGGGGCTGGCCTCTCCGTTCTTTTGCTTTGGTCTTTCCCCGACATTACAGAATTTGCGGCGGGCGAGCACCCGCGGGCATACGATCTCTAACTTCGTCCTCTGTCCAGTCAACAAGAGAAGCCCAGCCCGTTTGTCCTGAGGCGCAGAACCTGCACACGTATACGATCCCTACGTCGCTCCTCAGCTTAGCCCAATAATGGAGCCAAGATAATCCTGAGCTGCGCGCCTGTCCTGAGCGAAGTCGAAGGATCGAAGGATTGAACGGGCGCATTTTTAGCAAATTATGTACAGTCTTTTCATAGAACACACTACGTGTGTGATTTTTGCTTCTTTGTATCCAGACAAAGAAGAAAATAATATTGTCGTTGTCTTTTCTTTGTTTTCCTCCAACATTCACAGAGTTACGGGTGCCCGCAAATAAATAAAATCCCCCTAAATCCCCCTTTGTATAGACCGGGGACATAGGTTACAGGTGTTCGGAGACATGGGTTACAGTATTTCATGATACTAGACCAGGTCGATCCGGGCAATTTTGAAGTTCCGGAAGAACACGTTTAACTTTCC
>JBGSVA010000009.1:0-10696 GCA_041753155.1 Thermodesulfobacteriota bacterium
CGTAACAAATTCTATTCGCTCAGACATTATCGTAACCTCTTTCCATCCCATGGCTGCCTCCTTACTCTTGGCTGCCATTATATCAAAAAAGTGTTACCTATGTCTCCGAACGTTTGTTACCCATCTGTCCGGTCTGTACACATAGTAGTTTGGTGATGTCCGGAGTTAATTACCTTATTGCTGATAGGAAAGGGCGTCCGATTCCTTACTTGCTCGGAATCGTCCCGTGAAAGATTTTCACGCCTTAATAATCTATTTTCTTAACGCAAATTCTGTAATGTCGGGAAGTGAAAGGCTTTCTGGATTTATTGGAATGATAAGGTAAACCCCCCACCCAAACTATTTTGTATTAACAATCGCCAAGCCGGGAGTTAATGGGCTTGGGTGACATTGTTGGGAGAGCGACCAGTTGGTTTTGTATTTATAAGGTCTGTCCATGGAATATTGGCATTATGGCAATCAGCCGGAATCGACCTATTTCTCCCTCACTCGAAATAGTACTTGCTTGCAACTGTTCCCCCTTGAAAATGGGGGAGGGAAATAAAGAGAAAGGCGAGATTGCCGCGGTCGCATCCCCCTTCGCCAAGGCTTCCCCCTTCGCTGAAGTTTCGGGGGATGAGTCGGGGGACAAGGCGTAATTTGGCTCGTGTGACCCTTGTGCATAAATTAATGAGCGTACTTGCAATCAGCCGACTCCGACCGGTTCTTGCACACGTTCAGAACCGTTCCTCGCAACGACAGGGTGGGTTGTGCAGAGGAGTCACACTGGAATCGTATATGGACACACATTGTGTGCCGCAAATTCTGTAATGTCGGGAAGAGAAAGGCAAAAGATAGATTTCTCGGTTTGGTTTGCGCGGATTGGATACGATGTCAATGCGAGTTATTTGCAATCAGCAAAGATCGACCAGTTCTTGCGCTCGCTCAGAACTGTTGCCTCGAAATGACAGGGTAGGTAGGGCAGAAGAGGTTGGGAAGGATCGTATATGAGCACACATTGTGTGCCGCCAATCCAGCAATAGGAAAAATAGGAGCCAAGAAAGTTACATGCTTGCTATTAGGAGAGAGCGACCGATTTATTTTGGCTTCAAGAGCGTATTCCCCGGAACATGAGCATGCGAGTATTTAAACAGGAGCGGCTGGTTTAATTTGGCTTCACCGGATTGTCCCTAGGGAATGAGCAGTCTTGCACTCAATCAATAGCGACCAATTGCTTACTAGCTCGCAATTGTTGCTTGATCGAAACCGTTGCTAGCTCGGAATCGTTTGTGAATGTCGGGAAAGATAAATCCCACCTATTACTTTTTATCCGGGAGAGTTTTAGCCCGGAATTATTTAACATCTACAACCCCGCACCAAGCTTCTGAGCCTTTTCGTCGACCGTCTCCCCTTCCGCGTCCCCGTTTTGCGGGGACTTCAATAGCCCCCCCGTAGAGCCTAATATAAGGGCCACGCCCAGGAGCGTGGTAATCTGAAACGCGTGCTGCCATATTAGAAGGTCGTAGCCGGCCGAGAACCCGACCCTCATAAAGCCGGCTGAAGCTACGCCCGGGGCCTCTCCGATCGAAAAGGCCTTGGTCATGGCGAGCTGGCCTACAGTCCCGAATACGCCGACACCCGCAAGCATGAGGAGGTTCGCCGGTTTTTCCATGAACGAAAAATCGAATTCCTTACCGAGCACGAAAATCAGTATGAGGCATACCGCCGAAGCCGTTCCCGAGAAGTGCGTGACTATGGTCCTGGGATCGATGTCCCTCAGCTTCCTTAGAAGAATCATAACTATAGCGCCCGCGAAAGCGGCGAAGAGCGCCGCGAGCCCGGCGTTGTTCTGATCGGTAATGTGCGCGTGCTCGACGAGTACGACCCCCGTCATCCCGAGGACTATGGAGAGCCAAATCCTTTTGCTCGTCGTTTCGCCGAGGAGGAATCCCGCCAGGATGGCGACCCAGACGGGTCTCGATTCCGTGATGACCGCCACGTCCGATATGGGGAGCTCCGTCAGGGCATAGAACGTAGCAATCATAGCGGCGCAGCCGACCAGGCTCCTCACCCAGAGAAGGGGCCTGTCGAGCAGGAACGGCTTTAATCCGGCGCGCCGTGTAAGGGCGAGCGCTATCACGAATGACATGAACATCCTGAGGAATGCGAGTATGAGCCAGTCGCACTCGCTCCCGAGGGCGTGTATTAGCGCGCCCATGGTCGCGAAATCGAACCCCCCCAGGATCATCCAGAAGAGCGCCTTGTTGTTCGCGTAAGAGAGAGAACCCAGGCGTTTTATTCTATTCATTCGTTACCTTTTATAAACGATGGCAGTCGCCTGCTCCTTCCGAGGAGGCCCTTCCTTTACTCATTCGAGACCGACGGGGTGATAAAGGTATATTAATAATATACCCGAAGGCGGGTCTCCATATTAATTAGCGGCGGCGGGCCCGGACGGGTCGATCCCGTTTCTGGGCGTCGGTTAAATATACAGGGGAGTTTTTTGATTCAAAGGAGATGGTCGTGGTCCCCGAGAAACCTCATGACTATCTGATTGAATTCGTCGGGTTTCTCGATCGGAGGGACGTGTCCGCAGTGTTTAATCGTGACGAGGGTCGAATTCTTTATCTTCTCCCTCAGTATCCTCGAATATTTGACGGGGACGAGAATGTCCTCCTCCCCCGCGATTATGAGCGTGGGGGCCTTTATTTCCGATACGCGGTCGCGGAGGTCGTGTCCCCTGCTGGCCTTCGAAAGGTTGACGACCGACTTTACGGGGTTCAGCGCCATGTTGATCTCCTTCATCGCCATCATGCTGTCGAGGTTCTTTTTCGTGAACTCTTCTGAGAACAGATAGGGCAGTGCGACGTCGTATCTGAGCCCGCTTCCGCCTTCCTCAGCCGCTTTTATCCACGATGTGATCGTAAGCCGGAGGAGCGTGTCCACGTACGAGCACGTGTCCACCAAAACGAGCGCGGCGGTTTTCCCGGGATAGCCGAGGGCGAAGTGCTGCGCTATCATGCCGCCGTTCGAAAGCCCGATTATATGCGCTCTCGGTATCTCCAGCTTCTCCATAAGTCTCCGGAGGTCCTCCGCGTGCATTTCCTGTGAATATTCCGTATCCGGCTTGTCAGACCCCCCCTGGCCCCTGCAGTCGTATCTCAGTATCCTGTACTTTCTGCCGAAAGGCTCCACCTGCAGGAGCCATCCGTTCAGGTCCATCGTCAGGCCGTTAATGAAAACTACGGGCGGGCCGTAACCCGATATTTCGTATTGGAGATATATGGAGTCGGTCTTTACTCTAGGCATACTTCTCGGGCGCGCCCGGGGCGTCCTTAAAAAGGTCCCTCAGGTCCCTGATGACGTAGTCGGGCTTGATTTCGGAATGTTTTATATCGTCTTCGGAAGTGGATCCGGAAAGGGCGAGTATCGCCGCTATGCCTGCGTTCCTGCCCCCCTGAACGTCGGTGTCGAGACGGTCCCCTATGATCGCGAACTTCTCCCTGTCCCTGTGCAGGTGCTCGGCGAGCGCCACTTCGAACATTATCAGCTCCGGCTTGCCCGCTACGACCGCTTTCCTGCCGCATGCCGTCTCGATCGAGGCGAGCATCGCGCCCGTGGCCGGGATGAGTCCTTCCGGGGAAGGGTAGGCGGGGTCGCGGTTCGTGGCGAAAAATTCCGCCCCCCCGCGTATCGCAAGCGTCGCGAGCTTCATTTCCTCATAATGGAACTCCGGATGCCCGCCGACTATGACGAAGTCGGCCCTCTTGGCATCCTCTCCGCTGACGACCTCGAGCCCCGTGAGCCTGATCTCGTCCTTGAGCGATCTGCTGCCGACGACGTAAGCGCTTTTGTTCTTGATGTCCGGGTAAGAGTTCCTGATATGGTATGCGATCGCCATTCCCGACGTAACGACGTCTCCCGGGTTTACGACGATCCCCATCACTCTCAGTTTTTCCGAGTATTCCGCTGCGGTCTTCCGCGGATCGTTGGTCAGGAAGATTACTATCTTCCCGCTTTTCTTAAGGAGGTTTATCGTTTCGACGGCGCCCTCGGTCGGGCTCTCACCCACGTACACCACGCCGTCAAGGTCTATGAGAAAACAGTCGAATAGGTCAGCGAGTCTCATCAGGTTCGTTCGGAGGGGGAATCGAAAAATACTGTCCTGGGGTTTCGGTCTGCCGGGATCAGCCCCAAATGTACCTCATCAGCTCTTCCTGTTTATCGCCTCCGGATTCCTTCTTGAAGAGTGATATAACCTTCATCTGGTCGTCCTGCGATATCTCGACGCCGATCAGGTTGAGCACGTCCACCGCCGCCTGCCTGTAACCCTCGTAGTACTCTTCCACTTCCCCGGAGGCCCTTACGGTTTTGGAGTCGAGAAAAAGCGCTATCGCTGCCAGCTCGGGCGGCACGTCATCGGCAATCTCGAGATGGTACCCCTCCATATGGCCGACGAGCAGGTGGCTCTTCCATGCCTCGATGACTTTCTCTATTTCTTCCTTCTTCATAATAATAACCTAACTACTATTCCCGTGAGCTTCAAGTATTAAAGGTACGCGAGCGTGCCCCAGGTCCGTTAACACGGCCCCGGCGGTAACCGCTCCCCCCTCAGCCGTTCCTGTTGTGGAGGAGCTTGCTGGCGACGATTATGTTGTCCCTGCCGGCGGCCTCCGCTATCTTGACTGCTTCACCCAGATTGACTTTATCCGAAAGCGTGGCGAGCTTGAGCAGCATCGGCAGGTTGACCCCGGAGATAACTTCCACGTTGTTTTCTTCGAGGAACGTGAGGCTGATGTTGGAAGGCGTCCCTCCGAACATGTCCGTGACCAGTAGTATGCCGTCTTTCCCCTTCACCTTTTTAATGGCGTTCTTTATTTCCTGCTTGAATGTCTCGAACTCTCTGTCGGGGTGAAGGCAGACCCCTTCCATCTTGACGGGCGGGTTCGACGAGAGTACGAAATTCACGGCCGCGATAAGTTCCTTTGCAAGCTCTCCGTGGGTTACCACTACAATACCTACCATCCCGTTTATCTCCTTAGCTCTTTGATATGTCCCTGTGTATCGTAACGGGGGACAGGTGACTGAAATGTTCGGACAGCTTTCCGGCGATGACGACCGACCTGTGCTTCCCGCCTGTGCACCCTATGGCTATCGTGAGGTACGACTTTCCCTCTTTTTCGTATTTCGGGATCAGGAATTCGAGGAATTCCGTGAGTTTCCTGACGTACTCGTTCGTGTCCTCTCTGCCCATGACGAATTTGACGATCTCGTCGTCGAGGCCGTTTAATTCCTTGAGCTCCTCCACGAAATACGGGTTCGGCAGGAATCTGACGTCGAATACCATGTCGGCGTCATAAGGGTGCCCATGCTTATAACCGAAGGACAATATGTTGACGAGCAGTTTCTGGGAGCGCGATTTGTCGAATTTGTTCTTAATCAGCTCCTTCAGTTCGTGTACGTTGAAATCCGAAGTATCTATGCTATAGCTCGAGAGCTCCTTGAGCTCTTTCAGCATTTTCCTCTCTCTGGAGATGCCTTCGAGTATATTCCCGTTGACCGATAGCGGGTGCTTCCTGCGTGTTTCCTTGTATCTCCTTACGAGCGCCGTGTCCGAGGAGTCGAGGAAGATTAAGTCGATCGGATGGCCTTTCTCTTTCAGGTCTTTTATTACTTCGGGCGCACCCTCGAAAAACACCCCCTCGCGGATGTCCACGACGAGAGCGATTTTAGTGATATCCCCCTGTGAATTCTCGCAGAGCTCGATAAACTTCGGCAGGAGCGTCATAGGGAGGTTGTCGACGCAGTAATAGCCCAAGTCCTCGAGAACGTTCATTGCAGTGCTTTTGCCCGAGCCGGAAACGCCGCTGATGATAACCAGATTAGTCATTAAATTCCATTTTGGCGGCGTGCCGATATTCAAGTGTCGAAATTATAGGACGAGCGGACGCCGCTCATTTTCAATAATTGATTTCGTGCGCCTACTTCTATTATAGTAGCCATATTCCTGCCGGGGCTTACTGGGATGACCAAATGGGGGAGTTGTATTCCGAGGATACTGTAATTACTCGTTTCGATTCCGAGCCTGTCGTATTCCGTGCCCGGATCCCATTGAACGAGCTCTATAACCATGTCGATTTCTCTCTTGTCCATAACCGATGTCGTCCCGAACAGGTCTTTTATGTTAATTATACCTACACCCCTGACTTCCATGAGGTGCTTTATTCGCTCGGGTCCGTTTCCGACGAGCTTCGATACTCCGACTTTCCTTATCTCGACGATGTCGTCAGAGATGAGTTTAGAACCTCTGTTTATTAAGTCAAGAGCGCACTCGCTTTTGCCGATACCGCTCTTCCCGAGTATCAAGACCCCGAGTCTGTGGATGTCCATAAGCACGCCGTGGACGGTCGCGAAGGGGGCGAGCCTGACCTCCAGTATGTCCTGAAGGAGCGATATCAGCTTTCCCGTATAGAGCTTGGTCGTAAATAGAGGGATGTCCCTCCTGTTGCAGGACGCTCTGAGCGCCTCGTCGGGCTCGAGCTCTTTTGAAATTATAAAGCAGGGGACGTCCTGGAACGCGAGGCTCTTGGTTACGCTCTCTTTTTCGATCCCCTTCAACCTATCGAAATAAGCTATCTCTGTCTTTCCCAATATCTGTATCGTGCCTTGTTCGAGCTTCAAATCCGGGTCAAGCAGCTTGAGTCCCGGTTTCTGTATCTTGTCCGAGTATATCTCGCGGGAGAGCCCCTTCCGGCCCGCGATCAGCTCTATCTGGAGCTCTCCGCCCCATGTTTTAAATAGTTCTTCGACTCGGAGGGTGGTCACGTTTTCAGAGTCTCGCATCTTCCATGATAATGGAATCGTATATCTCGTCCTGGGTATCGAGGGTCATTAACTTCGCGCGGAGCTCCGGGTTCTTGAATATCTTGGATATCCTCGCCAAGAGCTGTATATGGGCCCCAATCGAGGTCTCGGGCGCGACCAGTATGAAGAACAGGTGGGTCAGCTTGGAGTCGAGCGAGTCATAGTCTATGCCTTCGATGCTTCTCCCGAACCCCGCTATGATACCCGATACGCCGCTCATCTTGGCATGCGGTATCGCGACCCCGGAATCGACAGCCGTGCTGCAGAGCTTTTCCCTTTCCATGAGCACTTCGATCAGTTTTTCGTCATTGATATTCGGGTATGCGGAGGATAGATTCTCCGCGAGCTCCCTGATTACGTCCGGCTTGGAGCTGGACTGGAGCTTGGGAATAACTGTTTTTCTTTCCAGCACGTCGGAGATTTTCATTGCGTCGCTTGTCAGCTTCAGGGTTCAATTAAAGTTACTAGCCCTCTGTCGTCGATATATAACACGTTCATATCGTTACTGGCGCTGTTTCGGAAGGTGACGAAGTTCGCATCGGAGACGTGGAGCTGTAAGGAGGCTTCTTCTACGGTCATGGGCTTTTCGGGCAGCCTGCGGACCCTTATATTCGTGAATTTCCCGATACCGCTTTCAGAAGCGGCAGGCGCGCCCGGGACGCCTTCTTTATTCCTTACCCCGCTCCTTCTCTTGGACGTTTTCTTTTTGTCCGTCTCCTTCTTGAGCTGTTTGATGATGATGTCCACGGCGCTGTCAATCGCCGTGTACATGTCGGTAGTTTCAAACGAGCTTCCGGTCTTGAAGTGCCTGCTGTTGACGGTGATCTCCGCCGTGTCCCTGAACTTCTCCGAAGACAGCACGAAATGCACGTCACACGCCTCGGCGCCCGATTTCAAATACTTCTCTATCCTCTTTGATTTCTTGACGGCGTAAGACTTAAGTTTTTCGGGGTCGCGGTTATTGTTAATATGTCTCGTGGTTATTCTTACTCTCATTTCTTTTTTTCCCTTTTTGCGCGGCTCTGGCTGAAGAAGATGGTATTTTAAGGGTTTTTCTATATTTTGCAACAGTCCTTCTTGCGACGATTACATTCCTTCTCTCGAGTATTTTAGAGATGTCCTCATCCGAGTAGGGGCTCTCCGGGAGCTCCTCCGCAACTATTTCCCTAATCATCGATTTAACCCTTTCGAACGACACTTCCTTTCCGTGGGAGGTCTCGATCTTCCTCGAGAAGAGGGATTTAAGCTCTATCGTCCCCTGGGGCGTCTGGATGTATCTCCGGCTCGTAATTCGGCTCACGGTGGATTCGTGGACGCCGACCGACTGCGCGACGTCCTTCAGTATCAACGGCTTTATATAATCTTTGCCGTGCTCGAAGAAGTCCCTCTGCACTTCGACTATCTTGGCTATGATCTTCCTTACGGCGGCTTCCCGCTCATCCAGGCATTTCATTATCCGCTGCGCGGCTTCTATCTTTTCTTTGAGAAAAAGCTTCGCCTCCGGCGGTAAGGTCTTTTCCTTCTTGAGGAGGTTCCTGTAGTAGCTGCTGATTCTGACCTTCGGGAAATCCCGGTTTAGCTGGACCTGGAGCTCGTTGCCCACCTTGTATACGTAGAAATCGGGGACTATGTATTTTTCCGGGTCCTTCTCGTAATAAGGCCTCCCCGGCTTGGGCTCGAGCGTGGATATCACCGTGAGCGCTTCCTTTACGTCCTCGGCCGAGCAGCCGAGGGCTTCGGCGATCTCGAAAAAATCTTTACCGTCCAGATCTTCGAGATGTTCTTCGATGAGTTTTATAATAATGCAGTGTTCCGAGTATCCGAGGTCGAGCGCCTGTATCTTGAGGCATTCCCTCAAGTCTCTCGAGCACGTCCCCGTGGGGTCGAATGACGTCTGGATCCGGGTCAAGACGTCTTTGATCATTCGTATCAGCTCCTCATCGGGTTTCGGGGAATCGTCCTCGGGCACGCTGACTGCTGCTTCCAATCCGCTCTCGTCGTCCGGCGATGCCTGCTCCGGACCGTTAAGATAGAGCTTCCCGATACCCTCGACGTCTATCTCGAGGTAACCGTCCTCGTTCGTGTTCCCGATTATGATCGAGCCTATCTGCTTCTCTTCCGGGGTAAAATCGGAGACTTCGAGCTGCCATGTCAGATGCTCGGCGAGAGAGTCGGGCGAGCTTATCCTGTTCTCCCACGCCTGCTCCTCTTCGCCGTCGTCCATGTACTGTCTCGAGGCATAATGCGGCATATCTCTATTCTCGCCTCCGAACAGCCGGCTGTCCCCGGTTATGCCGAAGTCGATCGTTTCTTCCGACGGGCTGTTTTCACTCTTCTCTTTCGCTTCTTCCGTTTCTTCGAGCGTGGGGTTTTCTATGAGCTGTTCTTCGAGGTAATCCTTCAACTCGAGTGTGGTCATCTGTATGAGCTTCAGGAACAGCTGAAGCTCCTGTGTTAATATGAGGCGCTGCTGAAGCACCTGCCTCTGTGAGGTGGTTTGGCTGAGATTAGTGCTCATAACCCGCTCTTGCAATTCTAGTTAGAATCCCCATCAAATTCTATGCCAATTCAAATATATACTACAAGCTTATAACTTATTTGTCTAAAATACCAGCGTTTTTATGACCGTCGGGCCTGCCGCATGCACGGTTTCCGCCCTGTCCGCAGGTTCTTAGGCCCCGGGCGGGTATAATTTTACCTGACTGATTAAGGGGAATATGCGAATGGATTTCCAGGGCTTGGGAAAGCTGATAATTATTTTGGGGATATCGCTTGTGGTTATCGGCCTGCTTATAACATTCGCGCCCAAGATACCTTTGTTAGGCAAACTGCCCGGGGACTTTTACTTCAAACGGGGGAACGCCTCGTTCTATTTCCCTCTCGCTACGTCGATACTCATAAGCGTAATAATTTCTATTATACTGAGTGTGATATTTCGCGGCAGGTAGGGGAGGCTTCCCTTCAGTGGGTCTCTGCCGGTATCTGTAGGTGTCAAGTAATTCGGGGACAAAAGATGATGCAGAGGACGGGATTAAAAGTTGAGACAGCCCCGGATCGATGGCTGCCCTGATGTACTCAGCAAAGTGCGTCCGGTTCGTTTTGAATTCAGTCCGGTCACCCAAAGACAGTGGCAATGTTGCATTCGACCAAATGCGACCAATTGCTCCCTTGTTCGCATTTGTTGCTTGTTCACAACCGTTGCACGCTCGAATCCGTTGCTTGCTTGCAATCGGAGTCGGGAGTGACAAAGAAAGGAGAAAGACTCTTTTTCTATCCTTCTTTTCCTTGATGAACACACGTAGTGTGGTCTATGAAATACTGCACACACATAGTGTGGTTTAAGAAAAGACAGGGAAAAGAGAAAGGCTATTTTTTTATCCTTCTTTTCCTTGATGAAAAGAAGCAAAAATCACACACGTAGTGTGTTCTATGAAAGGACTGTACATAATTTGCTAAAAATCTCATGTACTCGCTAAATCTTCCAATTCTACCGCAGCCCGTGGAAGATTTTTAACGCTCGTACAATTGATTTTCTTAACGCAAATTCTGTAATGTCGGGAAAAGAAAGAAAAAAGATGAGATTGCCGCGCTGCGCTCGCAATGACATGCTTATATATGTAGGAGCGGCTTCCAGCCGCGATGCATTAGAATTAAAAGACTAGATTCCCGATCGATCCTGAAACAAGTTCAGGACATGGCCGGGAATGACAAAGAAAAGAGAAAGGCTGTTTTCTATCCTTCTTTTCCTTGATGAACACACGTAGTGTGGTCTATGAAATACTGCACACACATAGTGTGGTTTAAGAAAAGACAGGGAAAAGAGAAAGGCTATTTTTTTATCCTTCTTTTCCTT
>JBGSVA010000010.1:0-11495 GCA_041753155.1 Thermodesulfobacteriota bacterium
ACGGATTTCTCCAAAGTCTCCAGGCACCAGATCAAACGCGTTCAGCGAAGACTCAACGATAGACCACGGGCCGTGTTAGACTACGAGAAACCAGATGAAGTTATTAACAGACTCGTTGCGTTAAAAGTTTGAAACCGCCTAGGAAAAATGCGATAATTTTCTTCATTCTCTCCTCCTTTAAATATTACATAACCACTTGATTGAGCTTACTATATTGCTCACTCCATTGTCAAGCAGCATTTAATTGTGAATCATGATTCCTGTAATACTCTTCTTCTACCTGAACCGGCGTACGGTATCCGTGTGCTGAATGTGGGTAGCTCCTGTTGTAATATTGAACCCACTTTTCCAGTTCATGACTAAGCTCTCTTTCACTATCCCATTCCCTTAGCCAAAAGAGCTCTTCCTTCATTGTCCTTATCATTCTCTCTGTATCCGCATTCCCCTTCGGGTTGTTATAGCTGGTAAATGCCTGACGAACTTCCAGATTGGAACAGGCTTTCATAAAACTGAGTGATGTAGGCTGACTCCCGTTATCACTCATGAGCTTTAGTCCATGTCCCCTTACTCCTCCGGGGAACTCTCTGTTAAGTCCTTTCTCCAAGGCTTGCAGCCATTCTCTGCTTGTGGCTCTTGTTCCACTGTAGTGTCTCACTATCTTCTTCGTATACCAGTCCAGCACTATTACTACATATACCCAGCCGCTATCAGTCATAACCTTTGTCATATCTATTCCCCACCACTCCTTAGGTCTGTCCGGGCGGGGCTTTGGTCTCTCTGACGCCCTCTTTGCTATTAGTCTTTGATTCTGCTTCACTGTCAGATTATTTTCCTTCATAAGTCTGTATACACGCTTCTTATTAACTACTACCCCATCCACGTACCTGAGATATGCCCATACTCTCCGGTAACCCCAGAAGGGATGTTCTGCTTTAATATCTTTTATCCTTTCAAGTAAGTATTCGTTACGAAGAGCTACAGAGCCAGAAGGGGTTCTCATATGAACTCGTCCTCTGTTTTTTTAATTCAACGGTGATTGAGCCGATTATCTGCTTTAGCTCCTGATTCTTCTTACGAATACGGTTTACTTCCACACCGTCTTTTTTAGATTCAAATGCTCTGTGAGCTTCGGATAGGAACCTATCACGCCAGGTGTAGTATTGGTTCTGATGTATCCCGTACTCGTTGCATATCTCCGAAACTGGTCTGCCGGATAAGCCATTGAGTACTATCTTAGTCTTGGTTTTAGAATCCCATCTCCTTCGCTTCATTGCTCCCGCTCCTTATGCCTTTCAAAGTATTTTACTAGCTTAATTCTACTAGGTTCTTAATGGGGAGCAGTATACACTGGATATTTAATTTCTGTGTTAGGAGAGCGGGCAGGCGGGTCTTTGGCGGATTAGTCAGTCGCAGTAAGCGATAGGGCTTTAAAAGTTAATAGCGCTGGGGAAAAAATGAAACGATCTCCAACTGCACGAGTCTTATAAAAGAATGCTAATTCCCCCCAATTTTTAAAGCCAAGTATTAAATATCGTTTTTTTATCCACACCTATTAAGGTTTCGGTTTAATACCTGCTTTTAATCCATCGATATAATTTGGGGCGGTACGTTTCGCTAAGAAAGACGGGGGGGTTTATCGATTCATGCGGGGCGAATAACGGCGATGTCTAACGCGGAGAATCGGAAGAATGCATTTTCCCCTGCGCCGCGAATTAAAAAACTCGGGTTCTTTATCTGCGGCGCCTTCCGCCGAGGAAAGAGCCCAGTATCCCGCGCACGAGTCCCGTAGCTACTTGTCTGCCGACGGAGCGCGCTGCGCTTTTCGCCATCGCCTCGATCGGCGAGTCGCTCCGCCGCCCGGGTTTGCTTTTCGATGCGGGTTTTGCCGCGGGAGCACTCTCCGCACGGCCCCTCAGCATCTCGTATGCGGACTCGCGGTCGACTGCCCTTTCATAAACGCCGTGCAGCAGCGAGTTGTGGATTACGGCACTCCGCTCCTCGGGGGTAACAGGGCCTATTCTGCTGAACGGAGGGCGTACAAGTGCGCGCTCTACGATATTGGGCTTGCCTTCTTTGTCGAGGAACGATACGAGCGCCTCGCCGACGCCGAGCTCCGTGAGTATCTTCTCTGCGTCGAGGGCGGGATTGGTCCTGAAAGTCTCCGCCGACGCCCTGACCGCCTTCTGATCGCGCGGCGTGTATGCGCGGAGCGCATGCTGGACCTTGTTCCCGAGCTGACCCAGAATAATGTCCGGTATATCGAGAGGGATTTGAGTCACGAAATATACTCCCACGCCCTTCGAGCGTATGAGACGGGCGACCTGCTCTACCTTATCGAGGAGCGCTTTGGGCGCGTTGTCGAAAAGGAGATGGGCCTCGTCGAAGAAGAACACGAGCCTGGGCTTTTCGGGGTCGCCGGCTTCGGGCAGCTGTTCGAATAATTCGGAGAGAAGCCAGAGAAGAAAGGTGGCGTAGATAGCCGGTGACTGGATAAGCTTGTCGGCGGCGAGTATGTTGATCACCCCGCGGCCGTTTGCATCGGTCTGCAGGAAATCGGCGAGGTTAAGGGAAGGCTCCCCGAAGAATATGTCCCCTCCCTCGTTTTCGAGCGCGATGAGGCTCCTCTGTATGGCTCCTATGCTCGCCTGGGAGATGTTCCCGTATTCGGTGGTGAAGGAGGGGGAGTTGTCTCCGACATAGCGCAGCATGGACCTCAGGTCTTTCAAGTCGAGGAGGAGGAGCCCGCCGTCGTCGGCGATCTCGAATACGAGCATCAGGACACCGGTCTGGGTGTCGTTGAGGTTGAGGAGTCGGCTAAGGAGGAGCGGGCCCATTTCCGATATAGTCGTGCGGACCGGGTGGCCCTGTACACCGAAGACGTCCCAAAAGGTGACCGGAGATTCACCGAATATGAAATTTGAGAGGCCTATCCTGTTTATGCGCTCCGTAATTTTCGGGTTTTCACTGCCGGGCCGGGAGAGTCCCGCGAGGTCGCCCTTGACGTCGGCCATGAATACCGGGACACCTATCATGCTGAAGTTCTCGGCCAGGACCTGGAGCGTTACGGTCTTGCCGGTCCCGGTCGCTCCCGAGATAAGGCCGTGCCTGTTCGCCATTTCGGGGAGTATAAAGAGCTCGTGTTCGCCCTTCGCTGCCAATATAGGCTCGTTCATGCCTTTATAATTCCTTTTATGGCCGGTGTTGTAAAGCGGGAACGCGAAGCACTCCGTATTATCCGGACCGGGTTAAATTCCGGCCCTCATGCGCTTTAAAAGCTCGATATCGGGTGCGACTTCTTCGGGCGGTATCTCGACGATCATATCGAGCTTTTTGAGGGCGGGGCTGCCGAGCATGGCCTTGAACCCTTCTTTCCCGATCTTCCCTTTCCCTATGTGCTCGTGCCTGTCCTTTTTCTCCCCCAGGCCTGCTTTGGAGTCGTTTCCGTGAAGGAGCTTCACACGGTCGGGGCTTATGACCGAGAATAGAGCATCGAGCGTGTTCTCGAGGGAAGTTTTGGTCCTTATGTCGTAGCCCGAGGCGATGAGATGCGCCGTGTCGAGGCAGACGCCGAGCCGGGGATTCCCGACCTCGTCGAGAATCCTGGCTAACTCCTCGAACGTATCCCCGATCGTCTCTCCCTGGCCCGCGGTGTTTTCGAGAAGGAGCTCGGTCATGAGGCTGCCGGAGCCTTTAAGTATTTCCGCGACCCCCTCGATGACCATATCGACGGCTTCTGTGCGGTCGATACCCTTCGAGCTTCCGAGGTGCGTCATGACGTATTTCGCGCCGATCAGGCTCCCTCTTTCGAGCTCCTCCCTGATTATGGCGACAGACGAGTGCCTGAGCTCCTTTTTCTCGGAAGCGAGGTTGATATAGTAGGGCGTATGAATGTAATAGTCCGTGAGGCCGCAGGACGAGCACGAATTCAGGAAAGAATCGACGAGGTCTTTGCCGAGTGCGGGGGGCTTGCCGCCGCGGGGCGACCTCGTGAATATCTGAAAGCACTCGCAGCCGAGGGCGAGGGCGCGCTCCGGGGCCTTGTCTATGCCGCCTGCGATGGAAACGTGGGCGCCGAATTTCATAACGGTTTGTAATTTTACCGGATTTGGAAGAAAAGCGTCGTTGGGCGGTGGAATCTTAATTCCGCTATTGCACATTCTTTGGAACCTATACAAATAATATTAAATAAAGGGTAGGTCTTTAAAGATGTATTTTTGAGCGCGGGGATTTAATGTTTTTGAACGATACAGAGGCAATAGCGGCATTAGGAGTGGCTCTATATGACCTGAATCGTTGGGATATTATACGTCCGATAATGAGTCTTATGTAAACTGCATCTTTGCGCAGCTTCCGGTTCATCGTGCCTTGGCCGTAATTCGCCAGAGTAGGCGCAAGTGGCCGGCCCAACCTTCCAAGCTGCATCGAGGCGAGCGGCGGTACCCCCTTTCCCAAGGCTGCTAACGTATCCAAAAAAGTGTTACCTATGTCCCCGAACACCCGCAACCTATGCCCCAGGTCCGTACACCACTCTAGGGAGAAAGGAAATTAAAAGAAAAGACTGGATTCCCGATCGGTGTCGGGAATGACAAAAAGAAAAAGGCGAGATTGCCGCGGTCACGGAAAGCGTAAATTGGGCCGTGTGACCCTTGTGCATGAATAGATTAACTTAAGTGCAATCGGCCGATAGCAACCGGTTCTTGCACACGTTCAGAACCGTTCCTCGCAAAGACAAATTATGCGCCCATTCCGACTTAGGTATGCTACGCAGAGACGAGCCCCCTTTCTCAAGTCCGACGTTATATTCAAAAGTGTTACCTATGTCTCCGAACGTTTGCATACAATACCCTAGTCCTTGCGGTGCGCACCGGCAGACCAGCTCCTCCATGTACGGATTTGATCGCAGAGAGTGTCCGGATCTCCCACCGGTTCAGAACCGCCGTTCGGAAATTACAAAACTTAGACCCTGAAACAAGTTCAGGGTGGCTGGGTTAGTGTGAGGTAACCCCCACCCGCGCCCCCCCCTCTTTGCAAAGAGGGAGGGAAATAAAAGAACCGTACTTCGACACGCTCAGTACGAACGGAATTGGGAGTGTGGACGAGTGGAAGGTGACACCCCCCTCACCAACCCCCCTTCTTGTTAAAAAAGGGAGAATAGATGAAAACCAATTCCACCCTTACCCCCCTTTCTCAAGTCCGACGTTATATTCAAAAGTGTTACCTATGTCCCCGAACGTTTGTTACCCATCTGTCCGGTCTATACACCCCCTCAAGGGGGATGGAATATGATGAATCGCGGCTGGAAGCCGCTCCTACGAACGCAATGCACGATGCAGGATTCACGATACAGGACAAGATTGCCGCGGTTCCTTCGGAACCTCGCAATGACAGGAAGAGTATGGTAAACCCCCACCCGAGCCCTCCCCCTTTGAAAAGGGGGAGGGAATTATGGAGACACTTCGGCAGATTCAGTACAATCAGAGCTTGTTCCCGGTGTTTGTATAGGCCGAGGAAAGACCCGCTAAATTTGTATCCGCAGGCCGATTTCGATAACGCGGTTGGGTGGGACGTTGAAATGGGAGGTAGCCGGGAGCATATTCTGGGATAAAAAGGCAAAGAGCTGCTTTCTCAGCCCGGATATGCCTCTCGGGTCGCGGACGACGATCGTTTCCCGTCCGAGGAAGAACGTTATCTCTTCGACCCTGCATTCTATCCCGTGGTCCTTCAGGTGCCTTATCACGTGGGAGATATCGGGCGTCTCCATGAACCCGTAACTGGCTATTACGCGGATGAAGTTGTGGGAGAGCTCCTCCACCTTGAACTTTTTAGGCCAGGGCACGCGCGGGACGCCTTCCGTGTATATGGTCAGGATTATCATGCGCTCGTGAAATACTTTATTGTGCTTGAAGTTGTGAAGCATGGTGCGCGGGACGCCTTCCGGGTTCTTGGACATGTAGACGGCCGTTCCGGGTACGCGCGGGACCGATTTGAGCGCGGGGTCTGACAGGAAGAGGTCAAACGATATCTCCTCCTTCCGGAACTGCTCCGCCAAAGCCCTCCTCCCTCTCGTCCACGTGAGGACGATGAAATACACAATCAGCGCTATCAGGAAGGGGAACCAGCCTCCCTGTTGTATTTTAGTTATATTCGCCCCGAAAAACGCCAGGTCGACTATCAACAAACAGGACGTCACCAGGAGCGCTATGAGCGCGTTCCACTTCCATATCGAGACCGAGCATATATACATCAGGAGCGTGGTTATGACCATCAGCGTTACTATGGCCGCGCCGTACGCGCTCGCCAGATTCCCGGAGGACCGGAATAAGAGGACGAGGAAGATCGTCCCCGCGAACATGAGCCAGTTCACAAAAGGTATATATATCTGACCCATCTTCTCGGGGGACGTGTATACGACCCTGACGCGCGGCAGAAAATCCAGCTGAAGGGCCTGGGACGTGAGGGAGAACGCCCCCGAGATAACCGCCTGAGAGGCGATGATCGTCGATACGGTCGCGAGGACAATAAGCGGATAGAGGCCCCACGAAGGCGCCAGCAGGTAGAACGAATTCTCGACGGCTTCCGGCCGGGCGAGCAGCAGCGCCCCCTGGCCGAAATAGTTTAAGAGGAGCGCGGGCAATACGAGCCCAAACCATGCGAGCTTGATCGGAAACCCCCCGAAGTGTCCCATGTCGGCGTAGAGGGCCTCTCCGCCCGTCACGACGAGGAACACGGCTCCCAGCACCAGGAACCCGTGGATTTTGTTCACGATGAAAAACTCCGCGCCGTAAAGCGGGTTGATCGCCGCCAGGACCTCCGGCTGCTTTATAATCCATACGATGCCGAGAACCGAGAGGGTGAAAAACCATACGAGCATTACGGGGCCGAACAGGGCGCCTACGCGTCCCGTACCCTTGCTCTGGTAAAAGAAGAAAAAGGTCAGTATGACGAGCGTGATGGGGATAACGTAGTCATGGAATATCGGGGACGCGACCCTGAGCCCTTCGACCGCGCTCAGCACCGATATCGCAGGGGTCAGCATGGCGTCCCCGTAGAAGAGAGCCGCTCCGAAAATGCCGAGACTGAACACGACCCGGCTAAACTTTCTAACCGCGCCATTTCTGGAAATGAGGAGAGCCAGGAGGGCGAGGACGCCCCCCTCCCCGTCGTTGTCCGCACGCATTACATAGGTTGCATATTTCAGAGAGATAACGATTATCAGGGACCAAAAAATCAGGGAGAGGATCCCGAGTATGTTGTCATGTACAACATCGAGGCCGTACTTGTAAGAAAAACATTCGCGGAAGGCGTATAGGGGGCTCGTTCCTATATCGCCGTAAACAATACCGAGAGCGATCAGGGCAAGAGCTGCGTTCTTGCCGGAAGGCGGTTTCAATTTTTATGATTCTCCATCTGTCCGGGTCCGGTCGGTCTGTCCAAATCGCGTAGTTAGGATACTACAAAAATAGAAAATCGCTAATGATAAACCGCAAGCGCTGAAAAGCGCTCCGCCTGCGCCGGATTCACAAAAAATTTTTTCAGCTACTGTCAAACCATGGGCGAACGTGATAGAATTAGGTTGAGACATCGCAAAAGGCAAACGGCCGGTTACTGCATTCCCGTTCAGCCCTGTATGCGAAGTCGGCGGGGACCCAGAAAAAATTGACAGTACGGAATTGAGCGAGTGCGACAGCTACGCCGGTGGCCGCATTCGGGCTTTTTATTCCGGTGCATCGGCGGCTCAGGGATTTATAGTGCAGACGGAAAACGCAAACCTTCATCCAAAAAAAATTGTATCCGAATACGGCGACCTCCTCTCGCTGATAAACGAGGAGGATAACCCGGAGCCGCTTAAAATCCTTCCGGGCGCGCTGCCCGAATCGCTTCTCCCGTTTCCGCAGACCGTTATAAGACACGCGCTCTCCATATACCTCCTGCACCGGGACTATGTAGAAGAGAGAGACATAATCGAAGACGCATACACGTTCCTCGACAACTTCATTCCGGATGAGGAGTATAGACTTTTCCACTCTCTTCAAACCACCATGTCCGCGAAGGGCCGCCTCGATTACGCCGGATGGGTAGGCGATACGGACCTCTCGTACGCGATGATACTCCTTAGAATGAGGACGAGGCGGCTGAAGAAAAGGAAGAAACACGCGGCTCAGGAGCTCAAGTCCTTAAGACGCATCATAGGTCTCCCCGACAAGGTATTCCCGCAGGGGGACGACGAAGCGGACGAGGCTCAGGAGCTCGAGCTGAATTTGTAGATGTAATCCGACCCCTCCCCTCCTGCCTATTTTCTCATGAACAGAATTGGCACCCTTCGGCAGCAAGTTACACCTCACTCGACCCCTAGGGTTCGCCGGTATTCTTTCCGACGCTGTCATATGCCGAGGAGGAAGGGAGCTATCGTATATGAGCACATATTGTTTGCCGCACTATGTGCGTGTGATTTGCGAAAAACAACAAAAGGCAACTATTAATTCTTCTTTTCCTTGATGAAAAGAAGCAAAAATCACACACGTAGTGTGTTTTATGAAAAGACTGTACATAATTTGCTAAAAATATCATATTAAGGCTAAAATCTTTCAATTCCGCCCCATGTAGCATAGTAGTTTGGTGATGTCCGGAGTTAATTACCTTCTTGCTGATAGGAAAGGGCGTCCGATTCCTTACTTGCTCGGAATCGTCCCGTGAAAGATTTTCACGCTGGACACATAGTGTCCATTTTACGGTTGCTAATTGACGGCAGGGGCTTAAGTCACTCACAGTACAAATTTAGCGGAAGTGGTGGTTATAGATCGCATGCCCGCGGGTGCTCACCCGCCGCAAATTCTGTAATGTCGGGAATACGCCTCCCCTTCATCAAATGTTATCCAGGAGAATTTCAGCCTCGAATTATTTAACATCTACAGCAATGACAAAGTAAACCTCGTCAGCTTTATGTTCTTAATCAATCTTTAACAGCCGCGAAATATGTTCTTAACGGTAACCGATTATGCTGGCAGTTATTACACCGGGGGGTGTATACGGGGGTTCCGGGTCGGAGGGGTCCCTCGAAACAATCTTATCTTCATATTCATCCAGACGGAGGGATTACGGATGACCAGCTTCACTATGTCCGTAAAGGACGAACGCCGTGGAAGAGAAATACATACCACTCTCGACGAGCTCAGCTGGGAAAAATTATGGGAAGCGCTGAGGCTTTACGACGGGAACAGGTCCCGAAGGGACAGAAAGAAATTCTACATATTTTCTTCGAAAATCAAAGAAGTTGAGAGTTCGCAAGTGTAGGATTGCCGCGCTATTAGAATTCGTTTCAATGTATCACCACAGTGAATTGACTATCTGCTATGTAAGCGAGGGCGTCCGATTCTTGCTATTTTGGTTTCTAGTGCAATGGGTGGAGAGATAATAAGGTCCATGTACTCAACCATTAGGGACCATTTCTTCGCTTGCTCAGAAATGTTGTTCAGAACCGTTGGCTCGCAATGACAACTTTTTTTGCGGCGGGATGAGGCGATCTTGCAGTTTTATCCTTATAAAGAACGGCGGATCCGTTCTATCTTAACAAGCGTCAGAAAATAAAAAAGCAGGACTCCCCCGTAAGAGGGAGTCCTGCCCTGATTGACATCTTTATTTCCCTATTCGCACGGGGTCGATAAATTAACCCTGTGAGTACATCGGCACCATAAAGCGATGGCGCATCGTGTACTTGAACGGAGTCGAGTACAGAAGAGCTCCGAAATCCTTATCGGGGTCTCTCTTCACAACCCTGGTCCAGATAGTCGATGCCGGCGGAATTATGAGGTTGAACGTGAAGCTGATTATGCCCACTACCTCTTTGGCCGGAATCTGTCCGCCCATGTAGTCGAACGGTGTTCCGTTCAGGTACCAGGAGCGGATATCGGCACCCGTTGCGGTGCGGATACTAGCCGGATTCAGCTGGAAGCGATGGCCTGTTCCGAATCCCGGGGGAAGCTCGGACGGAAGATAAGTAACCTCATGGGTGCTCGTCGTTACGTCCGGTCTGGTGGTAATACGATAATTCATACGACCCCAGTCGGTCTTTCCATAAAACGTAGGTCTTGTGGAAAGGGGCTTGTCGGAATAGCGGCCGTTAGCGGTGTGAAGAATATAACCGCGGCGCTCCATCAACATGTTGAAATAGTTGTTATTCGTTCCGTGCTCGAAAGCTGCGATGTAAGCGGCTTTCTTCGGGAATCCGAACGGCTCCTTTCCTGCGAAAATCGGGGAGTCGTTGGAGAGATACATGTATGGATAGTATCCGGCTTTATGAATCTTGCCGTCTCCGGAATCAACCGTAGCGGAGAACGTTACACCCATTTCCATGTATGGCCCAAGCATGGTGTTTCTGTGAATAACATACCAGAACTCGATTACGTCATCGACGATCTCGATCGGTTCCGGTGTAACTGCTTTCATAGCTTTTAGATCCGCGCGCATTACATAAGCCATCCAGCGGCTTTCTGTATAGGTGAGCGGAATAATGTCATAGTCGAACACAGGGTCAGCTACGCCCTGGCTGATAATGTGAATTCTGTCTCTGTCTAATGGTAGCGGCGGTACTTCGCCCTCTGCCAACCACGGGTAACTATATTCATTTGCCTGTAAACCCATTGCAAATACCTCCTATAATTTGATGGTTCTTCGTTTTCCTTACTCAACTGCTCAAGACACAAAAGCCAGACCGCTTATGATCCCTGGCTGATCGGGAACTGCTGACGTAGTCCATACTTGTATGGAGTAGCATATCCCCTGTAGCTGGCTGGACGCTCATAGGTCTCGGTCCACAGAACTGCAGGAACCGGGATAATAAGGTCAAATACGAACGAAATAAGACCAGTAATTTCCTGGATCTTGATTTCAGCGCCCATGTTATCAAACGGGGTCGCCTGTGCGAACCAGTTGATAGCATCGCCCGAAGCCGTGCGTGTGTGCTCAGGCTTAATCTGGAAGCGATGGCCCTTGATGTTGAATGCAGCTGGCAACTCCGAAGGCAGATAGGTAAGCTGCCACTCTGAGCTTGAAACATCCGGTCTGGTGACAACCTTCATGTTGAATTTGCCCCAGTCAGTCTTTCCATAGAAAAACGGAGGTGTTACCTGCTTGTCATCAAACTTACCTGTTGCGCTGTGCAAAAGGTAACCATTACGGGTCATTGCAAAACCAAAGAAGTCGGTTCCCTTTTCACCGCCATGGGTGGTGATTCTGATGTATGACATCTTTTTCGGGAAACCGAGTACACGGCCGGCGTCAACCGGAGCGTCGCCGGTGAGGTACATATATGGATAGTAACCAGCTTTCCATACATTACCTTTCGGGTCTTTGTATGTAGCGGAGATAGTTACGCCGAATTCGAGGTATGGTCCCAACATCGTATTCTTGTGGTCAACATACCAGTATTCGACCAAATCTGCGTTCTCTCCGTCCCAAACCGTAAGTGGCGGGTTCGGGCAAAGACGCTGTCTGGTAGC
>JBGSVA010000011.1:0-60606 GCA_041753155.1 Thermodesulfobacteriota bacterium
GAGAAGGCAAGATATGCGCTCCGAGCCCTACTTCCCGTGTTTCTCCTGATTTCTCGAGAGATGGTTGCGGGATGACGATACAATCTCCGAGCAATGCTGGCCTGGGTCATACCCGCCGCGAGTCCCCGGCTGATTTCCTCACGCTCGCGGTTGGTGAGGCGCCGATATGGTGTGTTGTGCATACGAATGTATGGTATACATTCGTTGCGCTAAATGTCTGACTCCAAGAAGGAAAAGAAGAAAATATATTTTGCCTTCTTTTTGTATTCCAAGTCCTTCAGCAAGCTCAGGGCAAACAACGATCCGGGGCTGTCTCAACTTTTAATCCCGTCCCCAGCATCATCTTTTGTCCCCGAATTACTTGACATCTACAGCAATGACACCCATCCGGCATCAGGGCGTGAGGATGACCTTAATCGCGTTCTCCGCTTTCGAGTCCATGAGCTCGTAACCTCTCGGCGTATCGGCCAGAGGGAGGTCGTGCGTTATGACGAGCGTCGGGTCGAGCTTGCCCGACTCTACGAGGGGCATGAGCTTGCGGATGTAATTCTTCGCCGGGCAGACCCCGCCCCTGAACGTGAGGTCCTTCAGATAGAAATCCAGCATGGGGATCGGGAGCTCCTGGAACATGAACCCGATGAACGAAATAGTGCCTCCGGGCCTTGCGATCTTGATCGCGTCGAGCACGGCGTTCGTCGAGCCTATGCATTCGAGGGAGACATCGGCCCCCTGGCCGTGAGTGATTTCGAGAATTTTTTCGACCGCGTTTTCATTCTTCGAGTTGACCGGAATATCGCACCCGAGCTTTTTGGCGAGATCGAGCCTGAAGTCGTGGTGCCCGACCGTGATTATACGCGAAGGCCCGAACAGCCTTGCCGATGCCGTCGCGAGAAGCCCGAGCGGGCCGTCGCCGAAAACGACTACCGTGTCGCCGGGTTTTATTCTCCCCCATTCGGCGCAGAAATAGGCCGTCGAGAGTATGTCGCCCAGGAACAAGACCCTGTCGTCGGCGATGCCTTCCGGAACCTTCTCGAGGGTGGTGTCGGCGAACGGGACCCTCACGTACTCGGCCTGCCCCCCGGAGAACCCTCCGAGCGCCTCGCCGAACCCGAAGCATCCGCCCCCTCCGGTGCACGAGGTCGGGTAGCCGTTCAGGCAGTTGCCGCAATGGCCGCAGCTCACCCAGAAAGGGGCTACAACCTTATCGCCCTTCTTGAAGTACCTGACTCCCTTGCCCACATCCTCGACGACCCCCATGAATTCGTGGCCTACTACGAAGCCGTCGTCGAGCGGTATGCTGCCCCTATAGAAATGGAGGTCCGAGCCGCATATGGCGCTCTTCGTTATCCTGAGTATTACGTCGTTCCGGTCCTTCATCTTCGGATCGGGGACTGTCTCGACCCTTACGTCTCTCGCGCCGTGATATACAGTTGCTTTCATTCTACACCTCCGTTGACTCTATGATCGTAATTAATCCTGAACGTGATCGCCGCTTTATACTACACCCCCGCATGAGCAGTCGTCTGACGCAATTTTGTAATATCGCGTAACGGCGGCTCACCATATAAACGTCTGTACTCACGGCTGAATTGGGCAGGGCTCTCATAGCCAACACGAAACGCCGCGGTCGCCGCATCCATTTGCTCCGTGAGCATCAACCGCCTCGCTTCGTTCAAACGCAGCCGTTTTTGATACTGCAGGGGGCTCATAGCAGTCAGCGCCCGGAAGTGATGATGGAAACTCGATGTGCTCATATGGAGATGAGCTGCAAGGTCATCGATACGCAACGGCCGTGCGAAGTTACTCTTCAACCAATCGATTGCCCGCGCTATCTGATGACTCTGACTTCCCGTAGTAGCTATCTCGCGTAAACGCACACCTTGATCGCCTACAAGTAAACGGTAAACAATTTCCCGCTGGAAAATCGGCGAAAGGATAGGTATATCCTTCGGTTCATCAAGTAAGTCGATCAGCCGTTGAAAGGCGGTTAGCAATGGCAACGTGATGTCGCCGATCGCCATACCACGAGTAGATTGCTGCGCACGAGGTGGGGGAAGACTGCTGTCCACCATCAACTGTGAAATCTCACGCCGATCAAGTTTCAATAGCAGACCAAGGTAAGGCTTCTTCCGGCTCGCTTTGATAACCTGTACTACCGTGGGTAGATCCACGGAAATGATCAAAAAATGGCGCGGGTCATACACATACGTGTCGTCTCCAAGCAGCACGCTTTTGACCCCTTGTGCAATCAAACAAATGCTCGGTTCTTGCATGTAGCTTGTCGGCTGGGTCGGCTCGTCCCGCCGATAAAGTGACAAGCCAGGAATTGCGGTCATGAGTTGGTCGCCTTTATCGGTCCATCGGGCAACTCTCTTCCCCAAAGCTTCGAGCGCAATCTCCATGCTGCTACTCTCAAACTCCGCATTGACGGCCGTCTTGCGCATTGATATCTCCCACTAATATTACTATTACCACACACTGTCTAGCTGTACAACTCCGTTTTTCGAAGAGTTTGGACGATTAGGCAAGAAATGAGCAGGATTGGTCTACCAGTCTATGCTCTTTCATGATTAGACTCTCTAATAGTAAGCACAAAAGTAATAAAAGATAACAATACCAAAATCGAAATCAATAAGGGATAAATCCATGTATCATACAAAAGCTTATTCCGCCGCGAGTGAGACATCGCCGCTAGTCCCCACCACTATACCGCTATACCGCGGCACGATCCAGCAGAACGTGACGTCAAGATCGAAATCCTATTCCCGTACGCAGGTCAGAAAGCTAAAGCAAGGGAAAGGAGCATGAAGTGATAGCACGTTTAGTCTATCGGAATGACGATTTTTGCGAATTCAACAAGAAAGAAGGAGAAAATATCAATGAATGAGAATGGAATTTTCACAGGCAAGGTCGCTTTCATCACCGGTGCTGGAACCGGCATCGGTCGAGCTACGGCCATTGCGTTCGCACAGGCAGGTGCCAGCGTGGTTGTTACCGGTCTTTCAGACCCGAGCATTCGGGAGACCGAGCAGCTGATCCGGGACATGGGTGGCCAAGCGCTGGCTATCCGTTGCGACGTCACTCGCGCCGAGGAAGTGAAGGCGGCCCTTGACCAAACCATCTCCCAATTCGGGCGGTTTGACTTCGCCTTCAATAACGCTGGTGTCGAACAGCCCGTCACGGCTACCGCTGATCTCACCGAAGAAGAGTGGGACCGGATCGTCGACGTCAACCTGCGCGCCGTGTTCCTGTGCATGAAGTACCAGATCCCACTGCTTCAGAAACAAGGCGGCGGGGTCATCGTAAACACATCCTCGGGTGCCGGGGTCAAAGGCTTTCGGGGCCAAGCCGCCTATGCCGCCGCCAAGCACGGCGTCATAGGCCTGACCCGCTCGGCAGCGCTGGACTATGCAGGCGAGAACATCCGAGTGAACTCCGTATGCCCGGGAATCATAAGTACGCCCATGATGGATCGTTTTACCGGCGGCACAGTGCAGGGTCGCGAGGCAGTGATCGCCCAGGAGCCCGTCGGACGGATGGGCAAACCGGAGGAAATCGCCGCCACAGTCCTTTGGCTGTGCTCCGATTTGGCAGCGTTTGTGGTCGGCGCCTCCATTGTGGTCGATGGTGGTCAAACAGTTTAAGTAACTGGAGCATGTCCTCCAAGACAATAGTTACTGGCTACAGAAAAATCTACTTATTGAAAGGAGTTAAAAATGAAGAATAGTATAATCAATACACTAACAGTACTAGCGATGGGTTTGGGCCTATGCGCGAGCGGTACTGCCTTTGCGGCAGACATGTCCAATGGAGCAAACAACTTTTACAAGAGCGACAAGGTAACCATGCAGAAGGTTGCGTTTAAAAATCAATACAACATGAATGTTGTAGGGAATCTTTTTATTCCCAAAGGCTTGAATCAGAACACCAAAAATCCCGCGATCATTGTCGGGCATCCTATGGGCGCAGTAAAAGAACAAAGTGCGAATCTGTATGCCACGAAAATGGCTGAACAGGGATTCGTTACTTTGTCCTTGGATTTGTCTTTTTGGGGAGAGAGTGAGGGTCAGCCTCGTAACGCTGTTTCGCCGGATATCTATGCCGAGGATTTCAGTGCTGCGGTGGATTTCCTGGGTACCCGGCCGTTTGTTGACAGGGAACGGATTGGTGCTATCGGGATTTGTGGCAGCGGGAGCTTTGTCATCAGCGCAGCCAAGATCGACCCGCGCATGAAAGCCATCGCAACAGTCAGCATGTACGACATGGGCGCTGCCAACCGTAACGGGCTTAGGCACTCGCAGACGCTCGAGCAGCGAAAGAAAATCATTGAAGCGGCAGCCGAGCAACGCTATGTAGAGTTCACGGGTGGTGAAACCAAATACACTAGTGGGACAGAGCATAAACTGGATGAAAAATCTACCCCCATTGAGCGTGAGTTTTATGATTTCTACCGCACTCCGAGGGGAGAATATACTCCTAAAGGCCAGTCGCCAGAACTCACAACGCATCCCACGCTTAGCAGCAACGTTAAATTCATGAATTTTTACCCGTTCGCAGACATAGAGACGATTTCTCCTCGTCCCATGCTTTTCATCACGGGTGAGAACGCTCATTCCAGAGAGTTCAGCGAAGACGCCTACAAGCTGGCGGCCGAACCAAAGGAACTCTACATTGTTCCGGGCGCAGTAGGGCATGTGGATTTATATGACCGGCTGAATTATATCCCCTTTGACAAGCTCACATCCTTTTTCACCGAATATCTAAAATAGGGGGATGCAAGAAACCATTTGCCGACACGAGCGACGGGCTTCCGGCTTCGCTAGAGCTACGCCGGATAAGCTGGATGAACGGAGTTCAGGGCGAGCGACTCGCGATGCCAAAATTAAGCTTCCTTCACAAACCCATATTGAGCACGACCTTGAACCTGGGCTTGCCGTTCATCATCTTATCGAACGCCTCGTTCACTTTCTCAAACGGGTATTCCTCGACCATCGCCTCGACGCCCGAGAGCCTGCTGAACGCTAGGGTCTCCTCGGAGTCCTTCGCGTATCCCGAGTACCAGCCGAGTATCGACTTTCTTCCCACCAGAAGATCGAGGGAATTCACCTCAATCGGCTCTTCTATCTGCGCTATGAGAACCAGAGTGCCGTTAACGCCGAGCCCGCCGATTATAGCCGAGATGGCCTTGCTGTTGGGCGCGGTCGCCAGTATGGCCTTCGCGCCGCCCATAGCGCCGAGCTCCTTCGCTGCGTCCACTGCGGCGCTGTCAATGTAGCGGTCCGCCCCGAGCCCGAGCGCGAGCTCCTCACCGTCCTTTCCCCTCGACACCGCGACAGTATAGAAGCCGAGCTTGTGCGCGTACTGTATCGCGAGGTGGCCGAGGCCGCCTATCCCCTGTACGGCCACGATATCGCCCGGCCCTCGCCCCCGAGTTGCGGAGTGAGTTGTAAGTCGTCAGCCCGGCGCACATTAGAGGTCCGGCCTCTATTCCGATCATGTCGTCCGGGGCATTTGCCAGACCCTTTTCGAACGCTATCATGTATTCGGCGTAACCGCCGTCGTAGGTGAGCCCGGTGATCTCGGGCCTGACGCAGTTAGCGAAGTCCCCGCTCCGGCACGGGCCGCATTTGGAGCAGTAGCTTCCCTGCCAGCCCACCCCAACCCTCTGCCGCTCCTTCCAGGCGTCCACTCCCCGGCCCGCTTTATCAATATGCCCTATAACCTCATGGCCCGGAACCCTGGGATAATCAATGCCATTCGGCCATTCCCCGGATTGTACTACATCATCGCTATGGCATATGCCGCAGGCCTCGACCTTTATTCTCACCTGACCTTCTCCCGGCTCCGGTATCTCCCTCTCGACTATTTCAAAATCCATACCGGGCTTGGTTATTTGCGCCGCTCTCATCGTAGCCATGGGATTCAATCCTTCTATCGGGATATTTCTCTAAGGGTAATGGAGGCAACTTTAATGTCAACCATTATAAATACCCCTCCATCCAGCGCCTGAGGAGGGAGAGAACGTAACCCTTCTCATCATCCGTGAGCGCGTGGGAATGGGCCGGTATGCCGTGCCATTTCATGAGGCACTTCCTGCAGCAGGAGGCTGTCGCGTGCTGGGCGATGAATACGGGGTAGTTACGCATCGGAGTCTGCCTGCCGTCGTTGGGAGGATCGGCAGGGGCGAGACGCTCATCGACGAATGCGCGGGCGTGGTCCATTATTTTGTCGATGCCCTTTTCCCTGAGATATAGAAGCTCCCTGCCTCGGAGGGTGAACCGGGAGCGGAAGGGGGAGTGCTTGAGCTTTTGGAATAAAGATTCCGCATCGGGGGGAATTTTTTCTTTCTTCATACTCCAACACGCTGAAATAGTTACGACGGGAATCGCAGCTTACAGCTCGCGGCGGTTAAGAAAAATAATTCAATGTAACTCAATAATACCCGAATGGCGCGCAGTCGCGATTATGAACCTGCCGGAAACATGCGAGAGCAGCAGCCTCGCGCTGCCCGAGAAATTAACGGTGCCCGATGCGTTGACAAACCTTCCAGTGCCCCCCGTGACCATCCACTGCCCCTCGAATTCGACAGCGTCGCCCTCCGCGAAGCCGACCGGGATGCACTGGTCGTTCGAAATAAAGCTGCCGGTGATAATATCCCCTGTCTCCTGCACCTGGAGCGCAATGCGCCCCCTTACGAGCTCGTACACGTTTCCGGGGACTCCTTCAGAAGTAGCGCAGGGAACCGCCGGCTCGACCATGGATGTCTCGATGATTTCCGAGAAGTTGATATGCCCCAGACCGGCAACGGCTCCGTTAGCCCATACGATAAGGGCGTTAGCCCCGTTTCCGTCCGTGTCTATCAACGAGTCCGTGCCCGAACCGGAAAAGAATGTATCGAGTGAAATTTGATCTTCCTGAGCCTCTCCCCCGCTGCCGCACCCGGTCGAGGCCGCGAGAACGAGCACAAATACCAGACCAATCAAGCACCCTGAATTTCGTTTTGCGAGAGACATAACCGCCCCGAATGAAAGCTCCATGAACCGCCCACACACACTATATATAATTATAACCGTTTAATGTTTTAGGTTATATTAAGATAAATCTTTCCGGTTACCGGGGGGCGGCCATGAAGCAAGATAAACATAAATTCCGCAACCCGCATTGATCACATCGACCGCACGCACGATCAGACAGGGATTCTTAAATACAGCAGGGGATAATCTCGGGAGCGGCTGTCCCGGAAGCCTGTGGTGCTTTATAATAAAGCCGGAGGCAATAGACCGGACTCATGGGTGACGACGGTATTTTCACGAATCGGGCGATCCTTCTCTACCTCATACCCGTGCTCATAGGGGCGCTCGTCGGGGTGCTGTTCCTCATCCCCGTGAATGCGCTCGTATTTTATTTCGAGCACAGGCCCGGCGGGGGCTCGGCTCTCGATTACGCGGCGGCCGAGCTAAGGTGGGCGCTTACGGGCGGCATGCCTCTCAAGACCTTATTTTACGCCTGCGTGGGTTCGTTTCTCGGTCTCGTGTCAGCTTTCTTCTACAGCGCACTCTACAGGAGCGCGCTCCGCATTAAGAAGCTCTCGGGGGAATTGGAGAAGGACGTGCTCGCGCTGATAGCGCACGGTGAGGGGGAGACGATAGAGTTCAAGGCCACGTTCAAGTGGGACGTCAGGGAATCGAGGGCCAGCCGCGAGGTGGAGGACGCCGCGCTCAAGTCTATTGCCGGGTTCATGAACGCCGACGGGGGCACCCTCATTATAGGCATCGCCGACACCGGGGAGGTAACCGGGCTCGGGCGAGACTACGGCATACTCAGGAGGAAGGACAGGGACGGCTTCGCACAGGAGGTAATGAACGCGGTGTCACAGAAGCTCGGCGGAGACGCATGCCGGTACGTGCACCTGGTATTTCACTCGGTCGCCGGGAAGGATATATGCCGGATAATAACGAGCCCTTCGTCGAGGCCCGTCTATCTGAAAGAGGGGAACGACATGAAATTCTACCTGCGTACGGGTATGAGCACCCGCGCGCTCAACATACAGGAGGCGGTCGAGTTCATATCGACGAGGTGGGGGAAGTGAGGGCAAATCTACACTAGTAGGAGCGGCTTCCAGCCGCGATTAGAGTCAATAATCGCGCCAAGCCTGTCCTGAGCGGAGTCGAAGGGATGGCGCTCCTACCATTGGGGGGAATCACGTCGTGCTCAGCATGTCGCAATACCTGTCGAACGCCGAGATGGTGTTTTCGACGGTTTTTCTATGGTATCTCTGCAGGTTCCTGGCGAACTTCTCGGCTTTCCTCTTTTTCATCTCGAAGAACTCCCTGTTGTACTCGCCAAGGTTTTCCATATGCTCTGCGTACGGGCTCAAATGATGCTCGAAGGGTTTTATCGCAGGATTAATCTCGAACACGTTTTTCATGAAGTCGATCATCCCCAGCTGCATAGCGAGCCATAGCTCGAATTGCATGTCCATCGCCTTTAGCGATTCCTCGAGAAAATTCCGATTGAGCTCCATCCATCCCAGATACTGCTCCTTAGCTGTCTCCGCTTGTTCTTTCACCTTCTCCTGAACGTCCACAACCTTAAGACTGCTTTCTGCGCGCTTTTTCATATTGCCCCTCCGAAACACTTTATATTAATTATTATATATGCACGAAGCGTGCCGTAAATACTGCGCTTATAAATTTAGTGATAATCGGGAGTTCCGCACAGCGCAGCGGAACGAAAACGCCAGCAGGTTGCAGAGTGTCAGATTTTCTTACGGGGACGACCGGGCCGGGCTGAGACGATGCAGTCCGGCCCGCATCTACACTTCCGGCTCCATTAAACCGAGCACGTCGAGGAGCCTTTTCCTCAACTCGTACGCCTCGCGGGCGCGGCTCTGCGGGAATTTATCCGGCGGGTATTTCTCTATCGCCTCCTCGAGTGAGCTGAGACTGTGCTCGGACGCATTCTTGACCACGAGCTCGAAGGAATGGTGCATTTCAACTTCGAGGTCGAGGAAGTCGAGTTGATGATGCACGGGCGGGTCGAACATGACCGAGACCGGGCTGCAGAGAACGCCCTTACCTCTTATGTCGGTGAAGTTGGCGAACGGGGTCGGCTGGTGGATGCACCACTCGACCTTGTCCTTGTGCTTCACGAACTCTTCCATGAACTCGTCTACGGTGTTTATCATGGGGGCGGCCTTGTTTCCTTGATCTAAGTTTAGTATGCGGTGAGGGAGGGTAAATGCAAATGGGGCGGGTCGCCGGGAAATTATGAGATTGCCGCGGTCGCTTCGCTCCCTCGCAATGACAGGAAAATTAAGGTACGCCCCTCCCCCTCCGCATGGCGTGAGGGAGAGGGAATTGCCAGATTGTAACAGTTCTAATTAAGTTAAGCGGAAATCATGCCCCTGCGGCGTGCGAAGATGAGGCCCGCGAGCCCGAGCACTCCGGCCATGGCTATCATACCCCATTCGCCCAATGTCGGGATTGCGGCTACGCGATCACCGCACCTCACGTCGTCGATCGCGAAATTAAATGTACCCTGATTATCCACCTCTGCGGCCCTGAACCTGACCGTCGTTCCCGCGAATTGTGACAGGTCAAAGTCGATCGTCGTATATCCGAGGGAGAACGGATCGCCGGGGTTCGTCTGGAAGAGATTCAACAGCACCCCCGCGCCTACGTCGAAATCACCCGCGGAAGGGTCCATTATATCTATCCTCGCCTGCTGATTCGGAAAGGTCAGGTAAGAAAGGTCAGAGGCAGTAACAAACTGGCCCGAAGCGTTTTCATAATAGACTATAACGGAGCACGCTACGCTGCCCGAGGGAACATCTATATCCTGATAAAGGACCTGGGAGCTCGGATCACCCTGGTCGGTAACGGCAGCGAATGCACCATCCGGCGGTGGCGATATAATGAACGAGCTTATCGGTGCCTGAGTCCCGCTGTAAACGAACCAGTCGCCGCGGACATGCGGGAGCATAACCCGTTCAATCCTTCGACAGGCTCGGGGCGAACAGTTTATATGACCCCCACCCACGCCCTCCCCCTTGAAAAGGGGGAGGGAAATAAATTCTAAGGATGAGATTGCCGCGCTTCGCTTCCGGCTACGCCGGGATAAATCGCTCCGCTCGCAAAGACAGTAACTGCGTCCCCCACCCTACCTATTTTGGCTTGGGCATCGTGCGGAACGCCGATGAAAGGAATGGAATAAAGATCGGCAGCAATAGACGTTCGGCATGAAAATTACCAAATTGTGGTAATAGTGACAATATTTGTCCATAGCGCTGCCCCAAAGACCGCCCGGCTCTAATGTACGTGGCAAAAAGCATATGATCAGGGCAGCTTATGTCTCAAGAAGGAAGCGGCTTATTGAACAACATATTGGCATATGATTTGCACTATTTATTGTAAAGAGAGCAAGAGGCGCGACGATGAACAAACTCGATCTTATATTGATACTGACAACGATGGTATGCGTCGGATACGTCGTCCATATATGGTGGAGCAGACAACATAACTCCGTGATAAGCAGTCCTGTCGTGGCGATCATCCAGATCATGGGGATACTGATAGTAACGAAGGTGGTAGCGGAGCTGCTGGATTACTATTTCCACCGGTATCCGTTCAACTACTCCCACATAGTATTCGAAGTCGCCGTGTTCAGTCTTCTTTCCGCCCCCCTGATTTATCTGCTGTACGTGAGACAGTTATTTTCAGAGATCAGGGAGAACACGAAGCTCACGAGCGGGATCGTGGATAACGCGGCGGACGGCATACTCGCCATCGACGGACACGGGATAATACAATCGCTTAATAAAGCGGCCGAAAAGATGTTCGGGTACACGCCTGAAGCGCTGATCGGACAAAATATAAAAATGATAATAAGCGATGGTCACGCGAAAAATGGAAATGTCTTCCGGAAGTTATTGGAAACGGGCGACGTGAGTGACGGGGATAAGATAATAGGGGCTACAGGGGTGCGCAACGACGGGTCATGTATTCCGATTGAGCTCGCCGTGAGCGGTTACACCTCGAATAAGAACCCTCTTTATACCCTAATTATCCACGACCTGACCGAGCTCAGGAAGTCCGAAGAATTCTATATCAATCTCTTTGAAAATTCTCCGATCGGTATCTATATAGCTCAGGAAGGGACATTCAAATTCGTCAACCCCCAATTTCGTAAATACACGGGCTACAGCAAGGAAGAGCTCCTGGCAAAATCGTGCTGCATGGACATCGTGTATGAGGAAGACAGGGGGTTGGTCAGGGATAACGCCGTAAAGATGCTGAAGGGGGAGCGTTCGAAACCCTACGAGTACAGGGCGGTAACGAAGGACGGCGATCTGAAATGGATACTCGAGACCGTGGCTTCGGTAGAATTCAACGGGGAGAGGGCGACGCTCGGGAATTTCATGAGTATAGACCAGTACAAACTTATGGAAGAAACCCTGAACGCGACAAACAAGAGACTGTCCGGGAGAGTGCACGAGCTCGAGCGGCGTAACGAGCACATTGAAATACTGAACGATATGAGCGAAGTGGTCCAGTCCTGCGTCAGCGTGGAAGAGGCATGCAATACCGTAGCGTTCTACGCGAGCAAGCTTTTCCCCGCCGAATCGGGCGCGCTGTGCCTTATCAACGATTCCCGGGACCTCGTTGAGGTCGTGTCTTCCTGGGGCAAGAAAGGGCTCTCCAAAGAGGCATTTACGATTGACGACTGCTGGGGGCTGAGACGGGGTGTGACGCACATGGCGAAATACAACGAGACCGAGCTCAGATGCAGCCACCTCGAGGACTCACGCCCGTACGACTACATATGCATTCCGCTCATCTCGCAGACCCACACGCTGGGTGTCCTGTTTATAAGCGCATACGCCGACAGCGTAAACTATCTTACGGATAAGAGTTTCAAAAACAAGGCGCGCCTGGCAAAGTCAGTAGCCGAATACGCGTCCCTCGCGCTCAGGAACATAAAGCTCCAGGAGAAGCTGAAGCAGAGGTCGATCCGGGACCCGCTCACGGGACTCTACAACCGCGGATACATGGAAGAGACTCTCGGCAGAGAGATGTCTTACGCAAAACGCACAAACGATGCGTTAGCGGTTATGCTGCTGGACGTCGACCATTTCAAGAGATACAACGACAAATACGGTCACGAAACAGGCGATATGGTGCTTTGCACCCTGGCGAAACTGCTCCAGGATAATGTGCGGGCATGCGACGTCGCATGCCGGTACGGCGGAGAGGAGTTTTTGCTCATACTGCCGAGGATGCCGCTCGAGGAAGCGGTCAACCGGGCCGAGGGCTTAAGACGCGAAGTCAAGAATATTCAGCTTTTCCACGCGGGTAAAATGCTGGAAAATATCACGCTGTCCCTGGGCGTGGCGATATTCCCGGAAAATGCGACCACGCCATCCGGATTGCTGAACGTAGCCGACGAAGCGCTTTACCGGGCAAAAGAGGAAGGCAGGGACAGAGTCTGTATAGCACTATGCGAAGGAATCATCAAGTACAGAATCGCAGAAACCAAGGACGTCCGTCACGATAACGTGAATTACCTGTGAACGGAGAGACTTCCGGCTAAGACCCGGCATCGCGGCAGGATGCATGATGCATGATGCAGGATAAAAGATAAAAGACGAGATTTCCGATCGGGCCCGCCCTGAACCATGTCCTGAACGCCGTCCTGAACTTGTTTCAGGATTTATTTCAGGATCTATTCAGTGTCGGGAATGACAGAGAATTAAGTTAAGCCCCCACCCTGAAACGAGTTCAGGGCAGGCTCCTGTCCATATCCCCTCCTACGGAGGGAAGAAATTAATTCAGTACCCAGAAATCGAGAAAAATCATTGTCCACAGAGGATTACGAACTAATGGGGTAGATCGGGTAGTAATTAAAGCACTCGATTAAAATAGTTAAAATAAAGTATTAACATTTGTGTGAAAGCAGGTTATAATTTGGGATAATTTAAAGGAGGATGTACCCATGGCACGCCCGATCCTTCCGGTTTTGGTCCTGATACTGGTATTCGCAGCTTATGCCCGCGGGGCAGACGCCCCGATGCCGGAGGGATACGGCGTCGTCGTGGATGTGCACTGGCCCTCACAGCCGGGGCACCACAGGTTCAACGTCGGTAACGGGGACGTAGTCACGGGGAGGTACGGCTGGTACAGCCCGCCCGGAGCGATCGGCCCTGAAGACTACAACGTGCTCATAATCACGAAGCCCATAAGCAAGGCCCGCACGTACATCGTGTTCGAGGCGTCGAACATAGACCCCGAGGTGCTGAAGGAGAAGCTCGGCAGGCTCGAAGGCGAGATAGACGACGTCGGGACCGACGAGGGCGCGCTCAAGCCGGGCGACATGGTGCACATAACGACGGAGGACTTCAAGGGCCTCACCAAGATAACGCTCGACTTCACGCGCGGGGAGAAGGAGAAGCCCGTAGCGCAGTTCTCATTTATCAACCACCTGACGCACCCGAGGACGGACCCCATGGACCCCGCCTACCCTTATATACCGTACATTTCAGAGATCGAGTAAGGGGAGTATTTGCCCTTGCCCTCTTACCTCATAAAAACCGATATTCCGGAGTTTATATAAAGCTCCAAAACCGGATATAAAACTTAGATTCCCGATAAAGGCATTCGGGAATGACAAATGAAAAGAAAAAGCTGAATTCTTTCTTCTTTTCCTTGATGAAAAGAAGCAAAAATCATCCGACTACATAATTTGCTAAAAATAGATTATTAAGGCTAAAATCTATTAATTCCGCCCTAATTAGCAGAGTGGTTTACGGTGAAGCAAGACTTGTGACATAATTGCATTTAAGCAAGGGCGTCCGATTCCTCACTTGCTCGGAATCGTTCCCTAATAGATTTTCACGCCTTAATAATCTATTTTTTTAACGCAAATTCTGTAATGTCGGGGGAAGAGAAAGTCTTTCTGGATTGATTGGAATGTAAGGTAAATCCCCCACCCGAACTATTTTGGCTGAGGCATCGCCAAACCGAAGTTAAGGTATTTCGTTCTCCTTGCTGGGTCTGTGACCGAATGCTCGCTTGCTCGAAATGACAGAAAAAGATGAGATCCTGAATCGAGTTCAGGATGACGGAAAAAAAGACGAAATTGCCGCGGTTGTTGGTTTGAGCGGAAGAGGTTGGGAAGGATCATAAAACACACGTTGTGTGTGTGGCGAAGGACGAACGGGCGGCGGGTCGCCGCAGACATACGTAATCGAAGCAATATTATCGGGAGACAAAATACGAAGCCCGTATCCTCGGCGACGAAGATACGGGCTTCCTTTCGCAAAGCGCTCCCTGTTCCGATTCCGGTTAACTCTTATCCTGTTTAATATGCACCGCGGGTCCCTGGCCCGTGTTCCGGGTTATGGAACCCGCCGGTGCGCTACATTGTTCCGAAAGACGAACCGTCATGTTCTCCCTCAGAACGCATTTTGCTGTTCTAGTATGTTGTCCGTGGGCAGGTTCCCGGCGGAGTAAACTATCTTCTCCACGTCGGGCGGCACTCCCTGTTCGACGAAGCTCACGAGCCTTCCGTTACTGACTTCGGCGCTGATATTAAAGCCGGTCGTAAGAACCGCTTCCTGAGCGTCTGACACCAGGATCTCATGCACTATCCCGGTCCCGCTTTCAACCATCCTGATATTATCGTCGCCTACCAGTGTGACGGTCCCCAGGATAGTACCGGACGACCCTTCCATGTACTGAGGAATATACTGGCGGCGGCCAAGCTCGTTCGGGTCCTGCTGCGCACGAGCCTTCTCCATCTCGATCTCGAAGTCCCTCGCCTGGGCTTCAGCATCCTGACCTTCGTATTGCACGTATTGCATTTGCGGGGCCAGGCCCTCGTATACCCTCTGCCCCGGCGCAAACTCACCTGCGATCGACAGCGCCCCGAACCCCGTAACGGCAAGCAGCAAACCCGATACCGTATAAATCAAGACCCTTTCCATCGTTCAACACCTCCCTGTGTGGATTTAAAACGGCCTTTATTTGTATATTAGCAACACCCGTGCCAAAGGTGCGCGGCCGATAATTCCGTGTGATAATGGCATGTTCCGGAAGCAGATGAAATCTCACACGCCTGCGCACAGTTAAATTGTACGGATGTGTACGGTACGGGGTGTACGAGCGTATACAGCGGCCCGCATTGACAATACCGTATAACCTGACAATATATTGATAACGATGTTCAATATCAGTATAACGGTTGAAAAGGGGAGAATGGAATGAGGGTCATAGCTCAGCCCGCAGATGCCGGAATACGAAAAAACGAACAAGGGGACGGAGAGCTCAAATCAATTTTTGTTACCTCACCCTCCCCCGTCAATCCGGGTTTGGGACCGGTTTGTAAAAACAACTCTTGTCAAAGCTGTCACGCCAACAACGGCCGAGGTAAGCCCGTCTATACCCTGACCTCCCTAAAATTCAGGGTTAGCACCCCGGGTGAATCCGAGGCCGGCGGTCCCAACCCGGCGGCGGGGTTCGAGCCCCCGCTCCGGACGCATTGAGCGGAATAATAACAGGATTAAAACGATTACGCGGGAGCGGAGGAATTAATAACGGGTCATCTCTTTTTCACTCTACTTAAACTCCACTCCGCTCCCCCGCAGTACTGCTGTCCGAAAACCGTTAGTCCGGGATCAGGGCCGGAAGCGGAAGACGCGGGTTATTGTTCGGCCGTCAGTCCTTTTTCTTTCTGGCCGGCTTCTCCTTCTCAACCGCGGGCGCTTCTTCTTTCTCGACCTTCTCCACGTTATCGACGACCATGCCGCTCTCGAGCACGTAAACGAGGCGGTTGATGATCTGGTGGACGTTCCTGTACCTGTCCTCGAGCTGACACTGCGCCAATTCGAGCCAGTCTATCAATATACGTGTCATCGGTATGTTCTGCTGCGCGGACCTGGTCCTGAGCAGGTTTTCAAGGTCGTCTACGCCCATTCCCAAGAGCTCGAACTCCTTCTCCCTTTCGGTCATTTCTGCCATTTTAAGTCTCCTTATTCCGTTTGTGCGTCTGTTCCTCGCAACCGCTTGGCCGCGCCGCCCGGATTATATTACATAAGGAAAGACTCATTAACAATTGCCCGATCAGCGCCCGGAGAATATACTATCAGACATGAAGAGAACATTGATCATTGCCGCGTTATTGATTATTCCTATCACAGCCGGGCTAGCGCGCGGGGAGGAATACCTCCCCGAATCGATGAAGACCCACCCGGAATGGTACATAAACATCTCCGACTGGTCGGTCTACGCCACGTGGGGAGGGGTCGCCATAATCCATGGCCTGACCATAGAGAACACGTCCGATCTGACGTACAAGGGCGTGAAGGTGAGGGTCACGTACACCTCCAACACGGCTGGCGGTGTGGGGGGCGTCGTGAACCAGGAATCGGGCGTGCTCCCGATAACGCTCCCGCCCAAGAGCAAAGACACATATCTCAAGGCGGGATACCCGTTCGGCGCGGGCTCCCAGTTCATGAACCCGCTCGCCATACAGGTTCTGGGCGCGACGCCCGTGCTGGATTGAGTGTCCGGAGAAGATTCGCACGCCCTCGCTGCGGGGAAATACAGCCGGGATAAAATATTTTCTTCCCGTACCGAAAATAAAATCCGGCTTTCATGCTCTCCGGTATCCGGAAGCAACTCCTCCCGGCACACGCCGAAGAAACCATCACAACCGGCCATATACAATGACGAATATACAGCCATCGGCGAGCCCCGGCACCTTGGCCGCATAGCCTCGGCCGCGCTCCCCGGAACGTCCGCAGGAGCCTTACCAGGTCATTGTGAATAAAATGTGGATAAAAAAGATGCAAAAGATTTCAAACTTTGCTATAATGATATTCATACCGGTTGTTACAACCTGAGCCCCGTCAACTGAAGACTAGGGTCCTCTTGGCAGGGATCCGAAATCTTCCGGGGCTCTTAGGACTAATTCCTTTTTACTAATTAGTATGGGCTTGGGTTTTTGTTTTACAATCTCATGGTAATGATTTAGCTGTAAGAAATGGTTTTTATTTCCCGGCAGCGCTATATTTCGATGCGGGTAAGCGGATTATTACGTCGACACAACCGGAAGGCGGCATGGTAATCCGCCGGAGCCCGTAAGGATGAGCGCACTGATTAGTCGCTGTGAAACGGATGCCGGGGAGATTTAACGAGTGATATCTCCGAGCTCCTTCTCCGCCTCGTTGGCTGCCACACCAGATGATTTTGTGATGCCGAGTATCGCGCCCGATATAGTCCCCGCCTGGAAATAGTTGTTCACGTCTATCATTGCCGCGCCCAGCGTATAGGGGTAATCCCCCTGGGTCCCGTATCTCATCCTCTGCCTTATCAGCAAGAGCCTCTCGAGCCTGAGGGAATCCATCTTGGATATCAGGGCCGGGAGCGCCTCCTCGTAAAAATCCTCCTTGTCGACCGACGTATCGGGGCCGGTAAAGCCTCCCGAAATGGCGAGCAGGATGTCCTTTGCCCTCTTGGCAGGGTTGATCGCGTCGGCGGCGTCGAGGCCGAGCACCGCAATGTCGGTCACGATGTTGGAATTGGGCTTCACGCCCCGCATCCCGTTCCTGAACTGACTGTAGTAGTAATCGATCACGTATATGCGGCCGTCGATGACCTCGTCCCTGAATACCCTCTGCCGCGCGGGCTCGGCGGCGAGGGAGTTGTACGTGTCGATTACGCCCGCGACGTAGTATTTCTTCTCCATCTCCAGAACCTCGTCGTTTATGACCATGGGGCGGGACTCGCTGTCGACCCCGCTCGCGGCCGCATTCGTACGCACCGTCCCGGTCCCCGCTCCCGCGCACGCCGAGAGCATGAGCGCCCCCAGCGCGAGCGCCCGGAGGGAGATGAGGTTGTACGGCTTTACTGATACTAATTGCCCTGTCATGGGTATGGTTCTCCTTTCAACGGCAATATTATACCGTTTTCCGGTAAGCGCTTCAGCAGGAATTTTCGGGCAGTACAAATGTTGAGTAATTAGTTATTTCTTGTTACCATGTAGACAAATGAGTAGGAACAGCCATATAACAGGTATGAGAGGTGTTTATCTCGTCGCGGCTGAACTCTCACGGTTTGGACTAATTGTATCACCAACTTCCAGAAGCGCTCACGGGGCGGATCTTCTTGTTACCGATCAATCATGTAATCAGGCTTTTTCAGTTCAGGTCAAGACAAATGCCACGACATTTGGGTTTTGGCTCCTTAACAAAAAAGCAAAAGAGCTAAGTTCACGTTCCCACATTTATGTATTTGTAAATCTTCGTGGAGATGGGAACAATCCAGAATATTATATTGTTCCGAGCAAAATTGTCTCTAAAAAGATGTATTCAGAGGAAGGAGCGAAATCAAATTGGTATTCATTTAGCCGGAAAGAAGCTATGCCATACCTTAATAAGTGGAAAATCTTTCAGCCAACGTCAAAAACTCTCTGATTTGATACTCTCGTCAATTTCACGTCCCCCCTTCACAATCGCTCCGGTTTTGTATTATAATTGAATCGGGTCATCAGCACGTTTGTTCGCATCACGTATGTGAGCCGCCTCCGGCTGAAACGGGTCTTGCCGGGCGGTGTTTAAAAATCCACAGCAGGTCGGAAAACACATGGCTAACCAATGGGAAACGATCGGGATACCTTCCGAGAACCGGTTCCTGGGGCTCTACTATGAGCCCGAGAGCGGGCAGTTCCTCGCGCATTTCCAGGAATGCCCCGGCGACGGTTGCGGGCTTAAGAGCCTATACGCGAGGCACATGACGGACGGCACATACAGGAGGTTGACGCCCGTGACGGACGAACTCTCATACGAGGACGTGCTCCTCTGCCCTCGCGCCTCAAAAATCCTGGTGAACGTGTTCCGCGTGGTGAGGAAAGGGAGCAGGCCCGCGGGCCGCGAGTGGCATTCCGTACAGGAGATAGACATAGACACGGGGGAGATAAATACTGTCCTCACCCCTCACGACCTCCCGGTCGAGCCGCCATATTCGAAGGCGTGGATAAGCAGGCTCCGGAACGTGACGAGCGGGGGAAGGAAGTATGCGAAACAGGCGGAGCCGCCCGAAGACGAATACGTGAGCGAGCCAGAGGCTCATACAGTCTACGGCTCAGGCGGAAAGGAGATACTCTGCACAGTGTCGTTCAGGAAGAAAAAGAGCGGGCACGACGAGACGGTCGAGGACTTCCTCTGCAAGGTCTCTCCGGAAACGCATGCGTACAGGAAGATATCCAGGATAATCAACGCCGCTAAGGATATGTCCGCCGCGGCGAAAGCGGCGGGCGGGAACCTGGCTGTCTGAAAAGGTGGGGGACACACTTCATCTCACGCATCCACAATGTCCCTGTAAATTAAGGACTTTATATGCCAGGCTGATTATTCATTCGATGTAAGCAGCGCCGAGAACTCCTCGCGCGTGCCGTTGTAAACGTTCAGATCGACAAAACCTTTTATCCCCCAGAGCCTCCCCCTGTTGGTGTACTGCCAGAAGCTCCACTGCCTGCCGTCGGGAAGGCCGGGCGTACTGTATATATCCCTTATCCATATCAGATAGCCGGGAAGCTCTCCCGAGATAAAGTCTCTGTAAGACTTGTTCGTCGTGTATATGAGCGGTCGGCTGCCGTACCTCCGCTCGACGATGTCTGAGAACTCGTCGATCTCCCTCACTATCTCTTCCCTGGAGGGGCGGGCGCTGCAGTTGCCCCCATACTCGACGTCGATCACGGGGGGAAGGAGCCCATCGCCTGCGGGCACAGTCGCGATGTAGTTCTCAGCCTGCTCCCTGCCGGACTTGCAGAACGTGAAGAAGTGGTACGCGCCCCTCGCGAGCCCGAGCTCCCCTGCCCTCTTCCAGTACTCGCCGAATTTAGTGTCCTTGTGGTCGCCGCCTTCAGTCGCCTTTATGAATACGAAGTCGAGTCGGGCGCGCTCGAGTATCCCCCAGTCTATATCCGTCTGATGATGGGAAATGTCTATGCCGCGGACGGGGTATTTTTCCTCGCTCGGATAGTTGAAGCGGATGTAGCCCTCGTCGAAAAAGATGAGCAGGACTGCGGCGGAGAGTAATACGAAACCCGATATGGCGATGGCGCGGTTCATAATGCGGGGCTTGCCCGGATAATATTATACCGTCCCGTATCGGATAATCCCATTTTAATTAAGGCGTTACGGCATATTCCGCGCGTGAGGAATGATTGGCATCTTGAGGATTATGCTGAAATACGTTCTTATCCGGCCAGCGCTTTCTCGATGCGGCGGTCGGGGATGAACCACATAACAGCAACCAGGACGTACAGAGTACAGGCAAACCACGAATTCACAAAGGATAGTGATATTGCCGCGGCGTAGAGCACAATAGATGCTTTTCCCTTGAAGTCCCGGCCAACCGCTGCCGCTAAAGTGGAATCCGCGCCCTGGTAGATTATGAGGGTGCGGGTGAGAATAGCATAAGCGATCCCGGCTAATAACAGGACCACTCCATAAAGCGCTACCGGCCTAGCTGCGAAGTGGTTTTCACCCATCCATCCCGTAACGAAAGGGATTAACGACAACCAGAATAACAGGTTCATATTAGCCCACAGAATACGACCATTAACCTGACGGACTGCCTGTAACAGATGATGGTGATTGTTCCAGTATATCCCGATGAAAATAAAACTAAGCACATAACTCAGGAATTTCGGTATCAGTGGGCGCAGCGCACCCAAACCGGCCTCGTGCGGTATCTTCATTTCCAACACCATGATGGTGATAATTATAGCAATGACACCATCGCTAAATGCTTCTAATCTTCCTTTACTCATTTGCTTTCTCTACACTAAATAAATGTGTTAACCGCCGGGCTGTATATTACATGGCACTGGTTTAACCTGATGATTTCACTGATTAATACAATATAGTCTCACTAAGAGTAATCCTCTGTCAACACGCTTTTAAGCAACAGAATTTGCCGACGATCTAAAATCGGGCGCAACTGGGTCTCGGTCGCCAATCAGAAGGGCTACGTCTCCGTCTATACGTGCTCGGAGGAGCACATCGCCCCCCTACATCGAAAAGCATCCGGGAATAAAGCACGGAACGGGGTGCCTCAATTTCAGGGACAGGGACGAGATACATTTCGGGGATTTGAGGGAGGTCGTGAGCCGCGCGCTAAGGCGAAGCGGACTATACAATTGAGCTTCTAGGTATTCTGATGACTTATCGGATCTTTATTCAGTGTTTAATGATCAAGATAATTGTAAAGAGGTTTGACCTTTGTATTTATCTCTGATCTACCACGAATATGAAGTTTTTTATATATACGAGTCAAATAATTCTTAACGGTTTTTTCAGTCAAGAAAAAACTAATAGCTATTTCTGTATTCGTTAAACCGACGGATGCCAACCTTAATATCTCAATTTCTTTTGCAGATAACTGGCTAAAACGATTTTCAAATAATTCAACACAAAATTCCTCAAAATACAGTGTTTTTTCTACAAATAGTTCAAGGATTTTTCTCCTAATCCACATATTTCCCTTAAGAACTTCCAACACAGCCTTGTTAAAGAGATTAATCCCTATCTTTTCGGTTATTATTCCCCTCGTACCTATTGATAACAGTTTAAGCTCCGTATTAGGATTCTGATCTTCGATAATTGACAAGATGTTGGCACTCAGGATTTTTCCTTTAATCACAGTTATAACTTCGAGGTAATCCTGGTGTTTTCCGGTACAATCTACGATAAATAGCGATATATCCGACTTGTTAAGAAAATTTATTAGACACAAATAATCTTCCACCCAAATGAAATTAAGATTAATTGTTTCAAGATTCAGAGTATTAATTATCCCATTGTAAATAATCTTATGTGGCGTGATAACTAATACGGATGCATCAGTCATTAATTAGTCACCCGGACAGACTGGTTGCAAAGACGAGATGCAAAGGGGGGTAATTCGGTGTACGCGTGGGCAGTAGGTTAACTCGATCAGGTTCACTATATCTATCCAGCCGCCGTAAACGTGAAGTTCTTAGGCCTGTGACTTTGCGTCCCATTCTTTCAAATGGTTTGCCCTTCTAGTTATTAATCATTCTACAATACCACGTTATGTTGTCAACATTTTACAGGGCAATACAACATTAGTCGTATTTGATTAATACTATTCAATAATAATCAAAACGGATATAGCATGAGTCAAATAGAGAAAAATAACCCAGACACAACCAAATTGACCTGGCCCTATAATAGGTCCATAAGTTAGATTTTCGGTAAAGAATCCTATTACAGGAGTTCAGAGAAACGGTCAGGAAACGCTACGCCGCAGAGCAGATAATTATGTATATAAGACGGGAAGAGGAACTTCAATTTCTTTGCATTCCTTTCTCTATTCTTCACAAGTAAGTGTTAGATCAAATTCATAAGAATCACTGTACGGATCACACTTTAATGCATATGGAGCGCAATTAGCTTTCCAAACAAATTGCCAGTTTCCCACTGCTTTTAATTTTCTTGAGAAATCTTCGGTTATGTGTGGTTGTGTGATTTGAAATCCAAAAACTTCTTCAACATGAAATCCATCTAAAAATGGTGGAGTAGAACACACAAAATCTCCTAATCCGTCTCCGTCTGTATCCAAGATTGGTGCCCATAAAGCAGTTATATCTTTGGCTTTGATTTTTTCACTTATAAATTCCTTGTTTATTTCGAACTCCATTTTATCGCATCTTGAATTCCACTTGCCTATCCAACTGCTTGGCGTATCTTCAGTAACAACATTAACCGTAACACTATCTGAAGAGGCACAACTGCCACTCGGCGGCTTGGCTACAAATTCAGTATCAGAGGTCACTGTCTGGTGGGAAATTCCCGGGGAGCTTACCGAGCCTATGCCGGGTTCAATTGATGAAATAGTTCCTCCCCAGCAAAGGGTTACTTCTTCTCCTTTACAGGTGAATACTATGTCATTTGCATTGTCATTTACGGAGTCTTTCAATTCCCTACATTCACGCTCTGAGAGATTTCCTACAAATACATTCAATACAGCAGGTTCTTCGTCACAGCATGAGACTAGAAATATTAAAGGAGAAAGGACCACAGGAACAATTAATAATCGTATAATATATCTCATAACCCACCCCCTTATACGGCTCTCAATTTCATTATTGTTTTTTACTTTCTAAGACAGCTCCAGTTATACCTGGAGAAATCGATAGGTCAGGACGTAAAGAGACTACTTCTGTGGATATAGACACAGAATCAAAATATCTAGAGAACCGAGTGAGAAGAGCAGACGCTTCCTGTGAAGTCGTACCGGTGGATAATATCTTAGCGGCCGAATTAGAAGATACGACAACATCCGGCTTCAATTCTAAAAGAACATAGTAAGTGGAATTTTTATTGCCTTTATTACTGAAAACCTTTATGCTTCTAACTTCTTTACTATTTGCTATTATAGGCATCATCTCCTGCTGGAAGAATTTTTCGAGCTCCGCGGCCGACCCATTTTTCACGCTGCCTTTTAGAAATATATACTCGGAGGGACCTTTGGGAGGGGAAAACTTCATTTTTTTGGGATAGTTCGTTTTTTGTTCAATTTCTTGAGCTTGATTTGGTAAAATAATAATTGGCAGCAACAACACAACAAACACTAAACATTGAAATAATCCTTTCATTTTACACCCCCATAACCAGTATGTTATATCATCAGATTAACTATCAATAACCTCTAATTGGTAAATTGAGGTGATTCATTACGCGACCTAAGGCACTCGGTTTAATGTAACTAATGATGTATTTCTACACTGTGCCTCCAACGTATTGGTCTCCTTTAATTTATTTTTTCCCACATTCCTCAAATGCATTTAAAAATTTAGGTGAAAAACCCAACCTGAAACAGAGTTTTGCATTTCTTGATATACATGGAAAGTCCTTATTATTTATTAATTCTGTGTTAAATTTTGGGACAATATAGGGACTCCATAATTAAGTTTTCGATATTAAGAGGATTAATTCGATTTTTACTGTAGCAGTCGCATCACAAGCACGCAATGACTACAATGGAATATCGATAACCACATGCTCAGGATAGAAATCTGGTCGAAGAATAATATTGAATGGTCGCTCGAAGGGAGCGGGGACTGGCTTCAGTACCAGCAGGCAGCTATAAAGCTGCGCTCCCTCTTTCCGGACGCGGAGGAGGTCGAGCTCGTGCTCGGCGGGGATAACGTGAGGACAGTCCCGCTTAAAGACGCAATCGAGGAGGTAAAATCACTCGGCGACACGCGAAACCTGATGCTTTGCGACAAAAAATATGAGAAAATGATGATGTTCGTCTATTACGGGTGAGCGTGATCCTATGAGGAACCTGAAATACGGGCTGATATTCGCGGTGCTGGTAATATTCCCCGCGGCCCTGTGCCCCGCCGCCGGGGAGAATGAGAGCAAGAAGAAATCCCCGGCGAATGAGACGTACGAAAGCAGGCACGGGTTCTCGATCGAATACCCCGAGGGCTGGGGGCTCGTGACGTACATGGAGGAATACAAGACGCTCAAGGAAGCGGAGAAGGACGCCGGGAACTACTTCTCCATACAGAGTTATAAGGACGACGACCCGCGCATCAGGAGCTACCACTACTTCCCGGCCGACACGCTCAAGATAGAGGCGTGGGTCTATCCCGATTACGGCGGGACTCTCGCAGAGCTCATCACGCAGACGAAGGACATAACGAGGATCGACGACTTCACGATAGGCGGGAAGAAGGCGAAGAAGGTGTGGCAGAAGGTCGGGGAAGGGGTCGATGCGGGGGACGAGATCTACTCGATCTATTTCGTCGATGCCGGCAAGAGGGCGATATTCACGTGCTATCCCGTGTATTCGAGCTTAACCAACAAGTTCGAGGAGATTGTCGGGAGCTTCAGGTTCACCGGGACCCCCGCGAAGAAGGAATAATGCCTGCAGTCACCGCCCCTTCCAACACTTGGCGGTCATGAACCATGCGGGATGGCGGAAATATCATTCGAACAATTCTACCAGCGGGTTTCCGGTCACGCCGTTCGGGTAAGGTATTTTGAGGAGCGCCGAAACAGTCGGCGCGATGTCGGTGATGGATACCGGCCTCATCGATTCCCCCTTTTTGATGTTCCGACCGTAGAATATGAGCGGGACGTGCGCGTCGTAGTCGTAGGGCGCTCCGTGCGTCGTCCCTTTCTTCCCGTACCTCTCCTTGTACTCGATCCACCCGGGCTCCATAATCACGATGACATCGCCCGACCTCTTCCTGTTGTAACCGTTCTCGACGAGATGTCTCGCGCCGGTCGTGAAATCAGCGGAGTCAAGCTCGGAAGCCGTTACCGCGTCGGCGACCCCGTCGAGGGTCATGAGATAGGACGCCGCCTCCCTCTCCACGTCTTCGAGAGAGAGCTCGAACTTCTTCGTTATCAGGCCGCGGTCGAGGTATACCTGCTGGTTATTGTATGCGAGGACGAATTTACTGCCTCCCAATCTGAACGCTTGCCCGAGGTGCTTCTTGAGACCGGCGATCACCTGATCGTCTTCCAGGAAATAACCCGAGGGTATGCCCGTGTCCCCGAGATAGAGAGGAGAGTCCCCGACCCCGTGGTCGGCTGTGAGGAATACGAGGTAGTTGTCTTCGCCGACTTCGCTGTCGAGCGCCTCAAGCAAGTCCGCTATGTCGAGGTCGATCCTGAGATAGGCGTCCTCGACCTCGATAGACCTCGGACCGTAGTAGTGCCCGATTATGTCGGTCGACGAAAAGCTGACCGCGAGAAAATCCGTTACGCCGTCCTTCCCGAGCCCTTCACCCCTTAAGGCGGCCAGGGCGAAGTCTTTCGTTATCGAGTTTCCGAAAGGGGTAACCTTTATGAGCCTACCGTATTGCCCCTTCGTTTCCGCGGGGTTCTCGGCGAGGATGTCCTTCAATACGTAAGGGAAGACGGGCTTCCTGTACTCCCCGGTCTTTTCGTCCCTGCCTTTGATCGATTTCTCGTAGATATTGTCGTCGGGAAGGCTCTCCGTGTATGTAGATATGTCCCTGAGTGTGTTCCAGACGCCGTCTACGGCGGGCATGTTCACGTATTTCCCGGCAGAATATTTCGCATTGAAGTCACTCACCCAGGCGGGGAGCGAGGGCTTCGCCCCTTCGGGCGTTTTCATATCGCGGTAATAATACGTGCTCGTGACCCACACGCCGCTCTCGTCGTCGAGCCAGTATGCGGCATTCCCGAGATGTCCGGCAGGCATTATCGCGGCCCTGTCCTTGAGCGCGACACCTATCACCTTCGACCTCATGTTCGTAGCACGTCTCAATTCGTCCGTGACCGTCGTGGTAAGCATATTCCGGGGCGACAATTGTCCCGCCTTTTCGTCCTCATCCGCTCCTCCGCCGACGAGGGAGGCCGTGAGGTCGCGCGCGCAGTATGTCTCGTCGTTATCGGGCGCTCTGACGAACCAGTCGTTGCCGATTATTCCGTGCACCGAAGGAGTCGTGCCCGTGTATATGGAAGCGTGGCCGGGGCACGTGGTAGTCGGCACGTAATTGAATTTCGCGTTCCCGTAGCTGAACCCCCCGCCGAGGAGCCTCTTGAAGCCGTCCTCGCCGTACTTGTCCCTGAACCTGTAGAGAAAATCGTACGCCATCTGGTCGACCACTATCCCGACTACGAGCCGCGGCGGGGCGTCCTCCCCGTCTTCCGTCACGGGCGCGGGGGCCTCGGCCGGTCCCGGTGTCGGAGCGGCGACGCTCTCCTTCGGCGCTTCATTCGTATTCTGCAGCTCGGGCTGCTCGCACGAATAAATTAGCAAGACGGCGAGAAAAATTACGAGGGTGCAGACGCCCCGGGGTTTCTTTCTATATTTCATTTCGGCATACCTGATGATTCAGCTTTCATGATTTTACTCCATCAATGTTAAATCAGTATGAAGCATAAGCCGGGTGCATATATATTGTAATTGAATTCTCGGGACCCGTATAAATAGTCTTTCGCAAAAAACTTATTTAGCGTTATAATTCCGGTTAACACCAGTATCAGGAGGAATTTCATGAAAACGGTAAAACTATTCTTTATTTTTGCCCTCGTGCTCGCCGCGGGCTGCGTCTCGCAGGGCACATACGATCAGCAGGTTGCCGAGACCCAGCAGCTCGCATACCTCAACTCAGTTTATCAGCAGTTGAATACTGTGCTCGCGGCGCAGGTCGCGGCGGACCAGGTAGAGATACAGCAGCTCCAGGACCAGCTCCAGGTTACGCTCGTGAACGAGATTCTGTTCGAAGAAGGCGGGTGGGAGCTTCACTCACAGGGACGCCAGACACTCGACCAGATAGTGCCCGCGCTCCAGCAGGCTCAGGGTAAGTATATAGTGATACAGGGCTTCACCGACAACCTCGGTATACTCGAGCCGCTCGCCGGACGCTTCCCGACCAACTGGGACCTCGCCGCAGGACGCGCGATCTCAGTAGTGCGCTACCTGGCAAGCCAGGGAATCGACCCCGACTATCTCGCGGCGGTGTCGTTCGGGCAGTACCACCCGGTAGCCGACAACAGCACGCCCGAGGGACGCGCGCAGAACAGGCGCATCGAGATCGATATACAGGACCAGATGCCGTAAGAGGATCAGAAGGGAACGCCCCGAAGCAATCTTTAAATTAGGGGAGCACGGAAAAGAAAAAAGATGAGATTGCCGCGGTCGCAAACTGCGTAATTTGGCTCGTGTGACCCTTGTGCATAAATTAATGAGCGTACTTGCAATCGGCCGATAGCGACCGGTTCTTGCACACGTTCAGAACCGTTCCTCGCAAAGACAGGAAAGGACGAGATGCCGTAGTATCATTACGGTAATAACCATTTATTGAGATTGAAAGAAAATCCCCCTAAATTTGGCTTAACCGAGGATATCAATTCGATGATGATGCTTATTCTCTATCAGCCATCACCGACCAATTCCTCGCTTGCTCGGAATTGTTCCCCTTTTCCAAAGGGGGAAAATTGCCTTTAATCCCCTCCTTAGAAAAAGAACGGATGGGAACTAGTGAGCATTCGGATGCCATGACAACAAAGGCTCCGAAGTAGATTAGCTTCTGGATGAATGTTGCTAAAGTCCAAATAGGTGAGGGAGGATTTTAGCATTTTTAAATCTCCCTTAATTTCGCTAATCAACTGATTCACTTCGATTAAGTGACTGTTTAACTATTGGCCAACTCCGACCAATTCCTCTTAATTTGGTTTTATTTAGGGCGTACCTGAATACAGGTAAAGCATCATAATCAGCTACAACCGACCCGATTCTCATATACGTCGAATCGATTGTCGGAATTGTTCCCCTTTTTCTAAGGGGGAAAATACAACTACCCTCCTCCGCGTATCTTCAGCATTTCCTCATGCACCATGAGGAATATCCCCTCCTCTGGAAAAATTAAATGAGTCGTTTATATTTTACTTTTAAATGGGGTTACCCGGCACGCCCGGCCGGGCAGCAAATACACAATTTAAGGCAGAACAGGAAATTGTCGGGAAGGAACCTCCTCGCGCTCGTCCTCTCGTTCGGGGTAATAATTCTGGGGCTTTACGCGTTCCGCTTCGTGAGCGGGACTCACACGGATTACTGCCCCCTTTCACACAAGCTGAGCGACACTTCAGACTGCATCGTCCTCCACGTCTCTCACGGCAGGGTGCTCGTACGCCACAGGGACAGCTACACGAAAGAAGCCTATTTCGAGATAATAGAGAACGGCCGCTCGCAGAGATTCGATATTCCGGAATTCAGCCTGAAGTCAGGCGCGCATAAAAAGTTCCGGGTCAGGCTTATCGACAATGAGCCAAGCACGGTCACGATAAACGGCGCGCGCTTCGACCTCCTCCCGCTCGTGAACGGGAGCAGGTGACAGTGCCGGTCTCTAATCAATAAAAATGACGTCGAAGCACTGGGGCGGGGTGGAGTTGGCGCAGAAATCACATACGGCCTCTTCAACCCTCACGCCCGGTATGTCGATGAAAAGGGAGAGCCTGTCTATCTGAAACGCGTCCAGGTCTCCGAGTGTGCCGGCGAGGTCTCCCTTTACGAACCTGCCGAATTCGTTCTGGAAGGTCTCGAATAGGGTGAGCGTCCCGCAGTCGGTGAATTCGGCTATCCATAGCTCGGGCGCGTTCAGGAACGAGAAGATCGTGCCCGGGTTCGGGGTGCCTTCGAGAAGGCCCTCTTGCCACGCGAGAGTGAAGACATCGCCCGTCTCCTGCCCGGTGCAATTGAAGCAGGCGAGCCCGTCCTGCTGGCCGATGGCGAGTATGTCCTCGGAAACGCACGGCGACCCCTCCAGGTTCACCCCGAAGCACCGTCCGACATCCGAATCGCACGATACGAGTGCCAGCCCGGACGCGATAACGACAATCAACAATATTGCCGCTTTCATGTATCTGCACGCCATAATAAACAAATTATAACAAATAATTTCAAGGATTGATCCAGCCTCTAAATATATAAACCGTCCGTTGAAAATTATTAGCTCCGGGCAGAAACGCTGAGGAGTGTTAAAGCGATATTCTTCCGTCGCCCATGCTCTTACGAGCCGGCCGCGTTCACGTCCGCAATCCAGCCGCTGCTTATCGACTGTGTGACGATCCGTTCGAGCTCCTGCCCCCGGTCCGCGAAGATGTTGTTGAGCTCGCTTAACCGTACCCCTTCCCGAACGAGCTTTAACAGATTGAAGGTATCGTCGTCTACGGTCTCGTAGAGGACGTCCCCCTCATTCTTCCATACAACGACATTCTCCATAACTTTTTCGAGCACGATTTCGCCGACTTCCGGAAGCCGGTTTTCTTCCCAGATCCGGACGACGGGGTAGTTGAATTTCAAAAGAGAGAGGGACGGGTTTATGCGAAAAATGACGGTGTCTTCATCGCCGAGACTCGTCAATTTTGAAAGCATGGCTTCGAGCGGGATAATGTCCGGATCGGTCCTGGACGCGGTATACAGGCTCCATTCGTACCGCGAGACCTCGGGCAGGTAACCGAGACCCCCGAGCTCCTCCCGTACCCCGGCTTCATGCTCCAGAAAACCCGGAAAATCATGGCCGTAACGGTTTAAATCGGGATCGTCCGTCGGCCTGCCCTTCAAATAATTCCATGCGAGGAATGAAAAATAGCTCTCACCCAGGAGCCTCAGGCAAACGGGGTATACATCTTTAAGCGCGTTCAGGTGGTTCGTGGCGACGAGATCCCTGTAGATTGCGGCAGAAAACTCTCCGGCTTCGGAAGGACCGGACGCAGGCTGCGGTTGTGCGGGTTTATTATCGCCGGTCAGAATACTGTTTAAAAAATCCTTTTGAATCCCGGCTAAATCCCGCATTTCGACTCTATGATTTTATTCGCCTTATTCGCTTCATCCAAAAGCACCTCAAGCTCAGGGATGTCGTTATCCCACTCTATCAATGTAGGTACAGTGCCGAAGCGCGCGACAGCGTGTCCGTAAAGGTGCCAGACCTCGTCCCAGATCCTGCAGTTATGAGCGTCCAGTATAAAACCGTCCCTTTGCTCTCCGCCTCCGAGGTGCATCTCGCCTACGAGCTCCCCGGGGATACAGTCCACGTACTCTACGGCGTCGAGACCGAAATTATACGAGTTGATGAAGATGTTATTGACGTCGAGCAATATTCCGCTCCCGCTTCTTCCGGCGATCCGGGTAATAAACTCAGGCTCGCTCATTACCGATTCCTCGAATTCGGTATAAGCGGAAACATTTTCAATCAATATCTTGCGGCCGAAAAAATCCTGAATCCGCTCGACCCGCCCGGCCACGTGCCTGACCGTCTCTTCATTCATCGGGAGAGGGAACAAATCGTGGAGGTGAACTCCATGCGCGCCCGACCAGCACAAGTGCTCAGAGACCGAAAATGGGTCTAGTCTCTCGATGAGCCTTTTCAAGCTTTTCAGATAGTCGAAGTTGAGCGGGTCCACAGACCCTATCGAAGTGCCAACGCTATGGAGGCTGACCGGGTAGTCGCGTCTTAACTTTTCCAGTCTCGAAAGTGTGGGCTCGTCCGCATCTATAATGTTATCGGCAATTATCTCAAGCCAGTCTATATCCGGCTTGTCCTCGATGACCCGCCTCAAATGAGGGTCGCGCAAGCCTATACCCGCTCTGAGATTACCGGCGTGTGAGCTTCCGTCCGTTACAAACATTGCAGGATCGTTATTTTGCGGGCTCGGTCCCTGCAACCTTGCCGCCGGCTATTTTTTCACAGGTGCCCGCCGGGACATAAACCCACTCGCTCGGGCTCGAGTCCGCCGTTGCCTTGCCTGCGCAGTCGTGCTTGCCGTCGAGAGCGCCGCAGTCGTTCTTCCCCGCTACTGCGATTCCCGCGCATTTTTCCCACGAGGTGGGCTGGGCAGGGACGTCCGCATTTGCAGCGACACCGACCATAAACAATGCAGAAGCGATCCCGGCCAGAGTCGCGCCTTTTTTAACACTGTTGATTACGCCCATAATACCCTCCTAGACTTTTTTACCTTCAGTTCACACGGAACCGAATTCATGATAAAAAGATAAACAATAAATTTTAATAAACAACAAATTTTTTTATGGGGCGACATATAATATCATGCCTGGATACCCGAATGAGAAGGGGTGCGGGTGACGGACACGCGGGGTATATTGCCGCTTCGGGGTTCGGAGACGGCATTTTTGCTGTTACAATGTAAATAGCGGGAATTAATTCTCAAGTGTTTAAGGCGGGGAGCATGAGAAAAGCGCGCGGATTATCCGCATTACTCTTCGTTACGCTCATCCTCTGGACTTCAGGCTGCGGGGATGCGGAGAATACCAGGAAAGAATTAAGCGGGACCTGGGAAAGAAACATAATGGGCGAAGACGGGTCGTTCGAGGGCTACCTCACTTTCGGACCGGGCTCGACCTTCGAATTCACCTTTAACGGAGAGGCCAGGGGACACGAGAGATCGGCGGGTAAGTACAGGCTCTCGGGGCGGGACATAACGTTCGAGGACAGGTCGTGCGGGGGCGCGGGCAGGTACAGGTTTCTCGTAAAGGAGGGGATCCTCTCGTTCATCCCCCTCGGCGACGGCTGCGGTAAGAGAAAGGCGGTGCTGACGGGGGAGTGGAAGAGGCGGAACACCGGAGAGACTGCCCCGAACTGAATATCCGATGCATCGCGGAATCCGGGCCGTCGTATGTTTCACCGAGTCAAGAAACCCCCCCCTGTCCATACCGGTTCAACCGGCCGGTTAATCCCTCTCACCCGTACCCGCCGTAGATATTAAGAAATGCACATTTATATTCAGGTATACGTCGTTTCGCCAAATTCGCTGTATATATTATATAGATATAGATAAGCACCGATAAATATTGATAAAGAGAGAGTAATGAGATTTAAGGGGAAGAGCGTTATAGTCACAGGGGGCGGCACGGGGATAGGGAAGGAAACGGCGCTTCTGTTCGCGAAAGAAGGGGCGCGGGTCCTCATAACGGGCAGGAGAAAGGATAAGCTCGGCGAAGTGAAAGCGGAGGCCGAGGGTCTCGGGCTCGAAATCGAGTTCACTGCGTCCGACGTATCGAGGGAAGAGGACTGCAGGGCTGCGGTCGATTACGCCCTCGGGAAGCACGGGAAGGTGGACGTACTCTTCAACAACGCCGGGGTGCTTCATCCCGGGACGACGCACGAGACCCCGACTGCGGTGTGGGACAGGACCTTCGACATCAACGTGAAGGGCACCTGGCTCATGAGCAAATTCGTGATACCGCACATGATAGAGCGGAGGGAAGGAAGGATAGTGAACAACGCTTCGATAATCGGCATGAAAGGTTTCCCATCCCTGGCAGCGTACACGGCGTCCAAGGGCGCTGTGGTGCAGCTCACGAAGAGCATGGCTCTCGAGTACGCAGAGAATGGAATCACCGTGAACGCGGTCTGCCCCGGGACGACGATGACGCCCCTCGTCACGGAGGGTTATCTGAAGAGGGTCGGCGAGGAGGAAGGCATGAGGTTCATGAACTCGCTCCACCCGATGGGGCGGCTGGCATCGGCCTCCGAGGTGGCACATGCCGTGCTTTTTCTCGCCGGGGCGAACGCGGGGTTCATTACCGGGCACATGCTCACGGTCGACGGCGGATGGGGCGCGAAATAAAAAACGAGACTGGATGAGGAATAAATAGAGAAGGGGCTTGAGAATGAAGATCGACGAGTTTGTCTATAAGCTATGCACGGAAGGGAAGAATTTCGCGTCCCTCGCTACGCTTATGCCCGACGGCTCGCCTCAGGTGAGCGTCACATGGGTGGACTCAGACGGTGAATATATAATCATCAATACCGCGGAGGGGCGCGTGAAGGCGGAGAACATGAGGAGGGACGCCCGGGTAGCAGTATCCATAACGGATTCGGGAAACCCATACAGGCAGGCCATGGTAAGGGGGAGAGTGGAAGGGGACACCCACGAGGGCGCCGAGGAGCACATAAACAGGATGGCCAAGAAGTACCTCAAGCTCGACACATACCCCCGCACGAGAAAGAACGAGAAGCGGATCCTATTCAGGATAAAGCCTGAGAAGGTATTCAGGCTCGCGTGAGCGCGGGCGCTCGTTATATCGCTTGCGTGTGATATACCGGTCAGTATTGCCCGCATCCTCCGGCCGAAAATCTCTATTTCCGTTCAATTATCAAAGTAATAATTGCATCCAATTTTCGCCCACCGCATCTAACCATTTATAACAAAAAATACTCAAGGAGTGTAACGCCATGCAGCTAGCAAATAAAACAGCGCTCATCACCGGAGGCGGAACGGGCATAGGAAAGGAGACCGCCCTTCTCTTCGCGCGTGAGGGCGCGAACGTAATCATCACCGGCAGGAGGGAGGCGAAGTTAAAAGAGGTCGCGGAAGAGGCCAAAAGGGAAGAACTCACCATAGACTATATCGTCTCGGATGTATCGAAGGAAAAGGACTGTAAGGCAGCGGTGGATTACGCGATAGGGAAATACGGAAGGATCGACATACTATTCAACAACGCGGGCGTTCTTTTTGCGGGAACGACTCACGAGACGGATGCCCAAACGTGGGAAACAATCTTCGATACGAACGTCAAGGGGACTTTCTTCATGTCCAAATACGCCATACAGAATATGCTCCAAAACGGGGGCGGCTCTATCGTGAACAATTCCTCAGTAGGGGGATTGAACGGGTTTCCCGGGTTGGCCGCTTACACGGCGTCCAAGGGCGCGGTGACTCTGCTGACAAAAACCATGGCGTTAGAATACGCGGACAAGGGAATAAAGGTGAACGCCATATGCCCCGGAACGATCGAGACGCCCATGGTAGTCGACGAATTCCTTGGGAAGGTCGATGACAGGGCGGCGGCGGAACAGTTCCTGCTGTCCCTTCATCCTATAGGCAGGTTCGGCAAGCCCCGTGAGGTGGCGCATACGGTGCTTTTCCTCTGCGACGACAACGTGGGCTTCATGACCGGGAACATGATCTCGATAGACGGCGGGTGGAACGCGAGATAGGCTGGAATGTTACTTGAGCCCGCGTGAGCGGTGGAATCTAATTGTACATACGTGAATTATTTAGAGTCCGGATTGCCGAAGAGCCTGTCTTTCAAGGCGCTGAGAAAAAGGCCCGTACGCCTGACAAGCTCGAACCCGGAATATAAGACCAGGTGCCATGCGCTCTCCATGCCGAAGACGTGCTGGAGGAATTTCGGGAACCGGTATAACTTCACGAATAAATTCTTCCCGCTGTTCTCGCTCGAATAAGAGCTCCAGAGGAACCTGAGCTCAACGAGACCGTCGAGCACCCCGGGGGGCCTCGTCCTCACCCGGTACTCGAAGCGCCCGGTTTTCGATACGGGGACAGAACCGAGCCTGCGAAAGACCGAATCCGGCAGCGGCTGATCCAGATACCTGTTCAGATACCCGAGAGCTTCCCCGACGGGGAGGACCTTCCCGTGCCTCAACGAAGCATTAATCAGCCTCTCCCAGTCTATCCCCTCCCCTTCCCTGCGTACTATCGCGGCCGCATCCGCAACCCACCTTATGGGCGGGACGGTGTTCCACGCGACCCCGTGCGAGCACACCTGAAGGAGCTGGTCTGCGGGGTCGAGCGCGAGCGCGGGGGCGCCCTCCACGCTTATGCCCTGCGCCCCTTTCCAGAAAAGCGCGTCTGCGTCCGGCCGGTTGTAGCCGTGGAGAAGGTGCCAGTGGAGGTCTATCGTGAACTGCGCGGGGTTTGTGAAGTCCTGACCGTGCCTGACCGAGAAATATTCGTCCGTATAATCCCTTATGCTTCTCTCAGACGGGGTCCATCCGAGCTTCGAGAGAAGCTCCTTATCGGAGAAGCCCTTGAGCGGGGTCAGGGATGAGCGCCATCCGAGACCCGTGATTATATCTATCGCCTCGCGCACCCTCCCCGTGGGGACGAGGATGTCCGCGTCCATCATCGGGCGGAGACCGGGGTCACTGTAATAGAGGAGCGCGAGCGCCGAGCCCTTATGCAGTATCGCGGGCATGCCCCGCGCGTTTAACTCCGAGAGGAGCGCCGACAGCCTGCCGTAGAGAGTCCTGTTGTTGGAGGCGGTCTTCGCATAGACCCACTCGAATATGTTCATGAGCGGGTCATCGATACCCTTTGATTTAAGATTCGAATAGAGGAGCGGGAAGAGCCTGTAGGAGCCGGGGTCGACGGTCCCGACGTCCGCCGAGACCTTCCATTCGCCGAACGCGCTTACGGCTCCGTCGCCTTTGAGTAATGAAGCCCTCAGCAGCAGCTCCTGTTCCGGGGTCGGCCAGCATCCTCCGTATCCTTTCCCTTTTACCATGTGGAAATTACACCGCAAATGACAGTTTGATATTACAGGTGAGTATTATCTCTAAAACGGGCGGATGAAACAAGCGGGCAAAATCACACTGCTATCATACGGGGGAGATATACCGGGAGAGCGTGCGCGATAATATCCGCGGCATACGGATACTATCAAACCGACGAAATCCGGTGATACGTTAAAATTATTCCGGGAGGGTCACCGTGTCGTTGCTCATGGCGTTAGCCGTCGTGAGGTTGAGCTTCTGGTTGAGCATCATTACCGATATTACGGCCGGTATGATGAACGCGCCTTTCGTAACCTTCTCGAGGAACTCGCGCCTTTCGGGGTTTACATCGTCGAGGAATTTTTTGGATGACTTCTTGTTCTCGTCCATCGGCTGACCCTCTCACAGGAAATTGATTTAGATTTATCATATATAATCCGGCCAAAAAATGCAAGAAAGAGAGTGAGGAACAGGTATGGCTCCCGGATTTTCAGGATTTTTTAAGGAGCGCGGATACGAGTTTATGCTTCGTCCGGTATTCAGGGTTTTCCGGATCGCGCTCGAGGGCGAGAGAATAGCAGCGTCCGCTCTCCTCGAGCCTGCCGAGCTTGAAGTAGCAGGTGCCCATCGGCTCGTAAGAGAACTCGCCGAATATCCTTCGGTCGTACGAGATCCTCTCGGGTTCGAGATTATCCGGGTCGATGGACGTGAGCAGCCCGAAGATCCCCGCCGCCTCCTCATATGCGCCGCCATGCATGAGGGCCATGGCCTTCACCCACATTATCAGGTAATTGCCCGGAAAGAGGGCCTCCGCCTCTTGAAGAAGAGGTGTAATATCCTCCCCCTTTTCGAGCAGGAGGCGCATAAGGTCGTAATAAGGCTGGCTGTCCCTCGGGATGAGATTATCCCTCCGGCGGACGGACTCTATCGCCCTCCGCCACTCGCGCTCGGCCCCTTCCGTATCTCCGAGCGCCTTTAAGACCACGCCCAGCTTAAACCTGAGAAAAATATTCTCCGGCAGGTTCTCCACATGCCTCCGTAAAAGAGGCAGGTTCCGTTCATGTTTCCGCCTCATATCCCCGTCGTATCCGATGTGATTGATCTTAAGCACGGAGTCGCCGATCGCGAGCCCGTCCTCCTCCCCCGCCCTGTTTACGGACGGGACCACAGTCTCGTGGATTATACCCTCGAACCTTATCCTCGGGTCGTTCCTGAATATCCTGTATTCCCTGAATGTGGTGAACCCCGTGAGCGGCCGGTAGCTTAGGGTGAATGCGTTGTATCCGGGTCGGGAGAGGTCGGCTCTGACGAGAGCCTTATCGACGGGCCCGAGTCTTTCGTCGGCGTCTATGAAGAGTATCCATTCCCCGAGGCAATGCTCGACGGATACGTTCCGGGCGGCTGAGAAATCGTCACGCCACGGGGATTCGAAGACCCTCGCGCCGTATTTGGCCGCTATCCCCTTCGTACCGTCCGTGGAACCTGTGTCGACGACGACGATCTCGTCGACTACGTCCTTGATGGATTCGAGGCAGCCTTCGAGAAAACGCTCCTCGTTGCGTACGATCATGGCGGCTGAAAGGAATATCTGGCTCAATGCAGGATTACCCACTGGTAATAATAACCGGAAGGGGTGATTAGAGAAGAAGATATCGTTAATAATTGCGGGTTGGCGTAAGACAGGACTGGGGTTGCTCCGCCCCGTTACGATGAAAATAAGTGAAGAACCCGCGGCCTGAGCCCAGCTATATGTCTTACAACGGCGCCCTGTCGTTGCTCTCGGCGTTTGCGGTCGTGAGGTTGAGCTTCTGGTTCAGCATCATGACAGATATCACCGTCGGGATGATGAACGCGCCCTTGGTTACCTTCTCCAGGAACTCGCGCCTTTCCGGGTTTACTCCTTCGAGAAATTTTTTCTCATCCATTGGATTACCCTCCGTGTGATCGCAGTCAACTCAATACAAACGAGATGGGAACATGTGATACCCGGCGCTAGGGTAGAGTCATGTTACTCTCGGCGTTCGCTGTCGTGAGGTTGAGCTTCTGGTTCAGCATCATGACCGATATTACTGCCGGGATGATGAACGCGCCCTTGGTAACCTTCTCAAGGAACTCGCGCCTTTCGGGGTTAACGCCTTCGAGATACTTTTTATCGTCCATTCATCACACTCCTTCCCGCGTTATTGTCACAAGTTAAGCCCGTCCCGAAGAAACAGAACAGGACAATCAGGGCACCAGGACTTCCCCGTCGTTGCTCATGGCGTTCGCTGTCGTCAGGTTGAGCTTCTGGTTCAGCATCATGACCGATATAACTGTCGGGATGATGAACGCGCCCTTCGTAACCTTCTCAAGGAACTCGCGCCTTTCGGGGTTAACACCATCTAAAAACTTTTTATCGTCCATATGTGTCTCTCCTTCAAATCCGTTCTTAAATATCGATCATATCCCGATGCGGCAATATCGAAAAACTCGCGGCCGGAACGAGTTATATGTTTTAACCGAAGCCGTCGTTGCTCGCGGCGTTTGCAGTAGTGAGGTTGAGCTTCTGGTTCAGCATCATGACCGATATAACTGTCGGGATGATGAACGCGCCTTTGGTCACCTTCTCAAGGAATTCGCGCCTCTCCGGGTTAACTCCCTCTAAATATTTCTTTTTGCTCATGGAACATCCTCCAAAACCGAGATAATTTGAAACATATCATATTATTCACGGATACTCAAGCAATATTTCCAAGATTTCGGACAAGTTAGACGAGATTATATTTTCCGGTCAAATTAGGCTATCTAGAGGGAGCGCATGTATTCGAGGAGCGTCTGCTGAGAGCCCTCGTTTGTCCATTTATTCTCGATCCAGCGGGACCCCTGCATGGCGCGTATGAGATAGCCGCCGTAATTCCGGTACACGTCCCATACCGCATCCTCGATGTCGCTAACGCGCACCCTGTCCCATTGACCGTAAGAATTCCCGTCATAGACTGCGTCCTCTCTGCCACTCACGGGTATCACCCCGCAGTATCCGGACTCGACAAGCTCCCGGTGAACAGGAATATCCGTCAGGATGGTCGGGATGCCCAGATACAAGCTTTCGCGGGGCGTGAACGACCACCCTTCCCCGCTCGAAGGAAAGACGTAACAGGAGAGCTTGCCGAACCATTCCGCCGTCCACTCGTCGGTCATCGCCCCCCAGGTCCATTCGACGAAAGGGGAGTTTTCCATAAGGGCGACCTCGGGCGTGTGCATTTCGGGGTGAAGCAAGGCGGAGTGAACGGCGAGCCTGAGCCCGGGTATCTTTCCCAGGAGATTCACACATGCCTGATATACTTTAAATAAATTTTTCCTCTTGTAGGGCACGCCGAGGAACCCGATTCTAAAGACGCCGCTCTGCGGCTTAATATTGAACTTCCTCCGGTATCTCGTGAAACCCTGCTGTATGACCGTGACGGGTAACCGGACTCCCGATGCAAGGAATACCTCCTTAATATATTCATGCGGGACTATGCAGTGGTCGTAATACTCATTAATCGGCTTCAGCCAGAAACGCGGTATCGCGTTCGTCTCGAACGTTGTGTAAACGACGTTGCTATTCTTTTTCGAAAGCCTGTCCGTGAAGAAGGGCGCCATACCGCAAACGAGCACTTTTTTATCCGACAGGCGCTTCGTATCCTTCACGACCTTGCCTATAACGCTCGAACGGTCGTATACGGAGGTCAGGCCATCACAGGGCCCGTCCTTGTATATCCTCAACACGTATATGTCGTCGGGCGCGGGCCTCCCGGCGATTTCGGAATCCATCACGCGGCGTAAGGCGGCGGCTTCGGCCCGGCTCACCTTCTCCCTTACGCCCCCCGGGTATTCCGGGGACCCGTTCTTATGCTCCCACCTCCAGGCGGACTCGTGGCCGTGGATCGCGTAACTACCGAAGTAACAGGATGCTGCGGAGCATCGCGGACAAATTCGGTCATTATTCGGGAGGAGCACGACGTCCCTCAATTTCTCCCTTAAGTCGTGATAGACGGTGGTTACGAGGCCGGGACCGGTGGATTCGAGGACGTCGTTCTCGATCAGTATTTCGCGGCGGGATTCTTCCACAATCTTCCTCATTATGCGGAGGAGGAACGGGTGACCGGGCTCGCTCCCGAACATGAAATTCCCGACGCGGAGCCTGTCCCTGTGTCCGAGCCTTTGCGCTTCTTCTTCGGACAGGGTCAATTCTTCGCCGAACACGCAGCGGAACGCGCAAAGGTCGTCGAGGGGGTTAAGGCACTCGACGTCCATGTCCACGTAAAATCCGCCGAACGCATAAACAGCGGCTATCCGGAAGATATCCGTTTTCTGAATGGTCAACGCCCTGTCGTATATCGGCAGGAGGACGGGAAAGTATTTCTCGATCGTATTCCTGCACTCCGCGTCGTCATAAAATCTATATTCCCACCCCGGATGGAGCGCGGTGAGGCCTTCCCGGTAACGGGCATATTTCCGGGGGATGTCCCGGCTTTTAAACGTCTGGTGGATTATTTTTGGGATAGACATAATCGCAAAGACACTCCGTCGCCCATTTACTCCTCGATCCCGTCGAGCATGCGCGCCGCCTCCGCCCCCGAGTACTTGCCGTCGAGTATGTTTTTTATTATTGAGGTCGATTCCGCCGAAAGCTCAGTCGAAGCGCTGAATATCTTCTCCCAGTGCTCTCTCGTGCACAAGTTGTGACCGTGATAAACATATATATAGAGCTTCGGCATCATCACGGGGAAAATGAGGCTCCGCTTGAAGAGCTCCCTTATGAGGTGCGTATCCTCGTGCCGGACGACTTCCTCGTATCCGAGATCGCCGCCGAGTAATGATTTCTTGCATAGCAGCGACCCCTCCCACGGCCTCCTGTTGGATACATAGGCTTTACCCGTACGCTCGTCATACATGAGCCAGTGAAATAGAAGGCACGCGGGCATCCCGCTCGCCTTGATCACGTCCATCTGGAATGAGAGTCTATCGCGGTGAGACCAGTCGTCGTCGTCCCATTGGCAGAAATACTCCCCGCGGCACTCCCCAAGGGATCGGTTTCTCAGTCGCCCGAGATTAAATCCTTCGGAAGAAGGCGTCTCTACTAAAACAAGATTACGGTCTTCCAGGGCTCTCACGTATTCGGCCGTCTCTCCGTCATCGCTCTCGTAGAGCATTACGAGCTCCTTGTTGGGATACGTCTGGTCCCTGAAGGACTGAACGGCCCTTTCGAGGAGCTTCGTCCTGCCGCGGGTGACGCAGAGGCACGATATGAGAGGCTTGTCACTCATTTCCTGTCCGGGGCTTTTTGAGCAGCGCTCTCACTAATTTGAGCTTCGTTACATATTCGGCGTTGCCCGGGTCGCAACCGGAGGCGAGCGAATAGTACCGTTCGCTCTCTCTGAGGTCGCCCAGCTGGAAGAGGCAGTCGGCGAGGGGCGCATATGAAAGCTCGCCGAATATTTTCGAGTTATACGAGAGCGGGCCGTCGACGAGCGTTTCGGGGTCGATCGAGACGAGCCCCTTCAGTATCTCGGCGGCTTCCGCAAACCTGCGGCTGCGGGTCAGCACGAGGGCCCTGGTCCATATCAGGAGATAGTTATCGGGGAAGAGAGACAGTGCCTCGTCGAGGAGCGCCGAAGGGTCCCCCCCTCTATCGTTCTCGAGACATATCATTTCATAGTACGCGTGGCTGTCGTCATGCATGACGGCCTCTTTCCCGCGCGTCAATTCTATCGCTTCCATCCACGTCTTCTCCGCACCCTCAACGTCGCCGAACCCCTTTTGAGCTACACCGAGCTGCCACCTGAGGTACATACGCGAGGGATTCCGCTCTACCTGCTTCATAAGCATAGGGAGGTTCCTCCTGTGCTTATGCATGAGGTCCCCGTCATACCCCGTATGGTCTATGGCGAGGGGGCAATCGCCTATGCCGAGCCCGTCCTCTTCGGCGGCGGCGAGGAGCGAGTTGTACATAGTCTCGTGTATCGCGCTCTCGAACCGGATGCGGGGGTCGTTCATGAATATCCGGTACTCCCTGTACGCGGTATAGCCACCGATCGGGTGGAACCTCACGGTGTAGGCGGCGTTCCGCCTGTCGGAAAGTATGCGCCTGACCTCCTCCCGGCTGGCGGGCCTGAGCCTCTCGTCCGCGTCGATGTAGAGTATCCACTCGCCGCGGCATTTTTCGAGGGCTTCGTTGCGGGCGGCCGCGAAATCGTCGCACCACGGGAAATCGAAGACCCTCGCTCCGTACCGGGCGGCAATCTCCCTCGACCGGTCGGTCGATCCGGTATCCACGATGACTATCTCGTCGACTACGTCCTTGATGGATTCGAGACACCCTTCGAGGAACTGCTCCTCGTTCCTTACTATCATGGAGGCAGAGAAGATTATTTCGCTCAATTCCGGTTCACCAAGAGTTAATAATAACAGGAGAGGCCGTGTACTCAAACGGTTTTAGATAGGAATCAGACAATACAGGTATGGGATGCGCCCCCGTCAAAAGCAGGCTGCCGGCTCACAATAGGCGTCCGGGCTTTAACCGTAGTAAGGCTGATCTTCCGGTCGAACGAGCTTACGGATAAAAAATCTGGAATTCGCCGAGAGTGTGCTGCCCAGGAGAACACCGTCGGCCCAGTAAAATCCGGTCCCGCCGGAAGGGAGTAAGTCATAGGTGTGACCGGCCTCGTAACTGACCTTCTCTATCGAGACCACTCCCGCACCGTCGAGCACGTCGCCCGGTTCGAGGTCGCCTACACGACCGTTGTCGGCGGTAGGATGCCCCGGCGACACGAATAACTGTCTGCCGTCGTTCAGGATCAGGTGACACATCCGATGGTCGCGGGAGACCAAGACTTTCGATACCAGATCTATAGGCATTACAACCTTATTTCCATCCGGGTCGAGTGTAAATACCAGCATCCCCGGCATCAAATCAATAATGGAGACGTACCCGCCTGGGGTAGAGATTAGAGCATACGTGGGAAGGCAGTCATCGTTACTTATTGCGTTAGCCGTCGTGAGGTTGAGCTTTTGGTTGAGCATCATCACGGATATGACCGTGGGTATTATAAAAGCTCCCTTGGTCAGCTTCTCGAGGAACTCGCGCCTTTCGGGATTTACGCCGTCCAGAAACTTTTTATCGCTCATGATATGCCCCCCTCGTTTTATATGTAAATGCCTGATACGGATTATAGCACAGTTTTCCGGGTTAGATTAAATAAAGCTCTGATTCCCTACTTTCAACTTTACGGATGAAGAACTTTGAATCCGGCGAAAGTGTGCTGCCCAGGAGAACACCGTCTGCCCAGTAACACCCGGTCCCGCCGGAAGGGAGTAGGTCATATGTATGACCTGCCTCGTATTGAACTTTCTCTATCGATACCACTTCCGCCCCGTCGAGCACATCGCCCGGTACGAGGTCGCCTATCCGGCCATTGTTGGCGGTAGGATGCCCGGCTGACACATGCAGCTCCCTGCCGTCATCCAGAATCAGGTGACATATCCGATGGTCGCGGGAGACCAAGACTTTCGATACCAGCTCTACAGGCTTTACGACCTTGTTTCCGTTCAAATCCAGGGTATAGACGAGCATCCCGGGTTTCAGAGCGATAATTGGTATATTTCCGAGCGGGGTAGATATTAAAGTCTCGAAAGACAGGCAGATCGTCATATTGCTCTCGGCGTTTGCGGTCGTGAGGTTAAGCTTCTGGTTTAACATCATTACGGATATGACCGTAGGTATTATAAAAGCCCCCTTGGTCAGCTTCTCGAGGAACTCGCGCCTTTCGGGATTAACTCCGTCCAGAAACTTTTTGTCGCTCATGATATGCCTCCCTTTAATGTCCGACAGCTTTATGCCATTATAGCACAGACAATTTATCCTGTAAACCGGAAACTGCACCCTCTAGATCGCCCACGTGAAGCACGAAGCAGTCGGCGTTGTCTACCAGACTGCAGATCCCGCCGATCTTCATATGGTCGGCTGTCTCCGAGAGGAAAGACATCGGCATTACCTTCTCTACCATCCTGTATTTTGAACATTCCTCTATATACGATTTCCCGCCGTGGTTCGGCTCGAGATAGATGACGGCGCCCACGTCCCCCTCGTCGATCTTCCACCCGTAACCCGCGTCTTGCGGTGTGAAAGAGTACATCTTGTGGCCGTAACTCGTCCAGTTGAATGGCAGCGTATCGATGAGCCCCGACATGAAGGTGAGGAGCTTCGTGCTCTCCTGCTTTATGTGGAAACGCCTCGGGAACGGCAAAGCCTTTCCGTCCCTGACGAGTATGAGCTCGTCGCTGATCATGCGGAACCCGCTATACAGGAGGCGGACCATCAGGGTGGTTTTACCGACCCCCTTGTCGCCGACTACGACAAACCTCCGCCCCTCCCATTCCCCGCACCCCGCGTGGATGCGGATACGGTCCGTGATCCCGCCGAGCGCGTCCCTGTGTATGAGCCACAGGAGGTTGAAGACCGATACGGATATATCGTCCGAAGAGTGACATACCTCCCCGTTTCTCTTTATTTCATAAGTCCGGCCGTTCAAAGCCACCTCGTAAGAGGCTTCGTTCGTTATGGGGAAATCCTGCTCGGCGTCGTGCAGTATGAAACCGAGACGCCCGGCGATTGACTCGTCATCGGTCGTGATAGTGACGGCCGTATTGAGGAGGCGGTGTTTTCTCCGGTGAATTATTTAACCAGCCCTTCCTGAATGAGTGAGTTGAGGCAGTCGGCGACTTCCTTCACAGGGTCCTCGGGGAGCTGGTACGCCTCCCTTATTATCGCCGTAATCTCGGCCTCCGAGTTCTTGCCCGTGCAGGCCTCTAGCACCAGCACGGCGGTTTTGTTGAGGTAGTGGACCTTGTCCTTCTCGCTCTGATAGATGACGTATCCGTCCTCGACCTCGTTTATGTCTATGCCCTCGGCTATTTTAGGATATTCACTCATTGTATCACGTCCCGCGTCTATCGGATTAATCTCGAAATCGAATAGTTATTATCCCGAATTCTTTAACCGGTTTCAAGACCGGTTGGAATCCGGGGAGGGGGTATCGGAAAAGAGCATTCCGGACCGATGCCTTGATAATAAAAAAACCCCCGGAACACCTCTCTGGGCGCTCCGGGGTATTCTGCATATTTGATTATTTCTTCCGGTCAAAAAAGGCTTACGACTGGGTCGAATCGCCCGAGCCCGAGGGCTGCTCGGAGGTCGTGTCCTTGTCCTTTCCACCGCAGGCGAGCACGCTTGAAGTCGTCAATACGATTCCGCCGAGCGCGATACCCAGTGTAATTGCCAATGCAAACAGTACCTTTTTCATATTGCCTTACCTCCTGCTGTTTTGTAATTAAAGTCTAGCCCAGGATCAGCGAAATTGCCAATTATTTTTACCCGGCGCCCGAATTACCCCCCGCGCGGCGAGTATATAGATGCGGGACTTTCCTTAATGAGCACAGGGGCGTAAGGCGATATTCACGCATTTTGCGTCTTTTTACGCCTCCCCCCGTCTATATGAGTAGAAAATAAAAAAAGGAGGCCTGACATGGCTGAGCAGGAAACAAAGACAGTGAAATGCGAGTGTAAGTGCGAGTCCGGGAAATGCGAATGCACATGCGAAGGGTGCGAGTGCAAGTGCACCTGCGCCGGTTCCGGGTGCTGCTGACGGACTGCAGGATTGAATCGCGGGCGCATACCCGCAATATGGCATATAATATAAGGTATGCGTCCGCAGGGTGTTTTAATACGTAAACCCTTCCCCCGTGGACCTCTCCCGGACGGTTACTATATATATAGGTGAGACTGAGAATAATATGGATATGAAAAACACCGCAGACGCGGGACAGATCTGGGAGGAATTTTCTGGGAGGGTAAGGTCTCATCTTCTGCGGAAGATGCGCAACAAGGACGACGTCGACGACCTCCTGCAGGAGATATTCATAAAGATCCACGGCCACTTGCCGCACCTGCGTGAGAACAAAAAGCTCTCTTCCTGGATATACAGGATCGCGGAGAATACGCTCAACGATTATTACAGGAAGAAGCGGAGCGGGGATAAGGAGTACGACGATAATAAAACCGTCCCCGGAAGCTTGCTTGAAGAGAACCCGCTCGAAGGCATCGAGGGCTGTGTAGAGGCGTTCATCGCGAGGCTTCCCGAAAAATACAGGGAGCCGCTCGTGATGAGCGATGTGGATGGAATTAGCCAGAAGGAAATCGCGGAGAAGATGGACATCTCGTACTCGGGCCTGAAGTCGAGGGTGCAGAGGGGGCGGGAGATGATAAAGGAGATGTTCGTCGAGTGCTGCAAGCTCTCGGTCGGTAAGGACGGGAAACTAAGCGGCGATCTGGAATGGATGGACGACTGCACTTTGTGCGGGAGGAATTAGGGCACTTGCCCTGCCTTGTAGGAGCGGCATCTTGCCGCGATTGAAAACCCGTTCGCCCTGAGCGCACACGAAGTGTGCAGTCGAAGGGTCGAAGAATGCTCTCTGCCGACAGGTAGCTTTCAGCTAACATCTCGCCTATAATGAGTATATGAACAGGCTTCAATTATCCCTCTGCATTATATTTATGATCGCCCTTCTCCTTTCCGCCTGTGACGGTGACAACGGGGATAATTGCGTCCGTATACAGGACGACCCGGATTTTCTCTTCAGTTTCGAGGAATGCCCGACTGACGGGCTTCAGATGGTCTGCAATAAATATGACTGCGTCCTGTCATTCCCGATCGACGACCCCGTCCCGCCGCCGGAACAGTTGGTAAGGATAAATCCCCGGAACTGCCTCGTCATTGACTGCTTCACCATGGAATGCGAAACGAGGAACCCCTTTAGCGGGGAGTTCGTCGGCGACCTCACGTATTCGATCGAGGACATTACCGCCGGCAGCGGTTTCTCGGGCACAGCGGACAGTCAGGATTTCGCCTGCTCGCCAAACGTAGACTGAGTCCGGGCACATCATTCCGTATGATTCTAATGGAGAGAAGCGGTCACCTGAACCACACCAATGAGCGGCAATAAAAAATGGAAAAAGAGCCTGAGGCTCGACTTCAGATACGAGAGCTACAATATAGCGCTCGTATCCCAGACCCCTGTCGGGATCATCCCCCCGCCTTCCGATCCGATAGATCAGGCGGATGATTACAACGGATACTACGTAAAACTCACCGACGGAGACGGGCGTGTTATTTATGTTCAGAGACTTCAGAATCCTTTCCGCACGGAGACCGAGGCGTACGGCGACGATGCGCCGGGCCCCATCACACACGAAAGCCTGAAAGACCCCGACCAGACGTTCTCGATCCTGATTCCGGATCCCGAGGCCGTTTTTACTCTCGAAATCATAAACAATCCTCTCCAGCCGGAGTTGTTTATTAAAATAGCGAAGCAGTCGTTTACTTTTACGATCGACCCCGCGGAAGTTCTGCTGCCGCCTGTGGCAATCGCAAGGGTGGTCGAGAACGGAACGATTCTGGGGAAGGAGAAGATCGTAGACCACGGTAACGACAATGAATGCTGGAATCTGTCGATCCTTGCAGAAGGATACAGGGAGAATGAAATACCTAAATTCATCTCCGATGCGAATAAATTCATAAACGATTTTAAAAATTTCGCGCCGTTCAACGAGTTCTGGCAGAAGACGAATGTATATATTTTGAAAGTCGCATCCACGGACAGCGGCGCTGATCTGCCCGCTCAATGCCAGGGAGGGAATCCCCCGGTCGATGTACGTACTTACTTCAACGCCAGCTTCTGCGGCGCTGCAAACCAGAAGCGTCTTCTAGTCGTTGATCAGAGGACCGCGAAAAAGGTTTGGGATATGTGGATACCGCAGGCGCATATCGCTTTCGCCATGGTCAATAGCGGTATCTACGGCGGGTCGGGAGGGAATGTCCCTGTTTTTTCGACTAACTCCCTCTCCGCCCTCATCGGCATTCACGAGCTCGGGCATAGTTTCTTCAAGCTGGCGGACGAATATGAATCGCCCTACATCGACGATAACCCGGATAATTATCCGAATTTAACCAGTAAAATCGTTCCGTCTCAAATAAAATGGAAGGATTTGATAGCGCCCACGACGCCTGTCCCTACATCGAGGAATCAATGTCCGGGTGGAAACCCTGTTTCCCACCCCGTCCCTGAGGGCACCGTTGGGCTATTCGAGGGAGGGCTTTACAAGTCCTGTAATGTGTTCAGATCTGAGAAGAACTGCCTGATGCGTGATTTCGGGAAGAAGCTGTTCTGCGCCGTGTGCAGCAGGACAATCCGCAAAAAGCTTTCGGAGTTATTGCAGGTCGACGAGCCTTTCGTTTAGCCTGGAATAAGTGCCTGTCCATCCCTTCACCTCCACTATCCTGTCATTTCGAGCAACGCGAGAAATCTATCTTTCGCCTCTTCTGTATTTCCCTCCTTTGTAAAGGAGGGTACGGTTCTGAGCGTGCGCAAGAACCGGTCGCCCTTACCAAAAAGCACCTAAGCCTCTTATACTCCGCCGCTAACCTGCCGATGTCAGATTAGGGTGGATTTTATATCATTGTGGCGTAGGAGCGGCTTCCAGCCGCGATACCTTTACCTCCCCCTCCCCCAGCATGCGTCGCAGATTCCCGCAGTAGGCAGTATTATCTAAAGTTTTCCAATAGTGTTATATACAGTTCAAAACACCATATATAGCTACTTTGCTATTGACAAATACAAGATATTGTGGTTGAATCGATGTGATGGGTTTGCCTGTGCGAACCTAAAAATAATAGAGGGCGTGTGTGAAGCACGCCCCCAATAGTCCTCACTCCATCTGTTGAGATGGGAAAGGAGCTAATTATTGTGCGGTCATTATAATCTCCTTCATCCCAGGTTTCAACAAAAATATATGGAAGCGAGGAAGGAGGCCCATAATGGGCAAAACATTTAAGCCGGGAGAGAAAGCCCCGGACTCAGGCCAGTACCGAAATAAAAGTACTGGCAACGAAGTTACAGTTGTACGGGGTGAGCCTTTACCCCCCACACCTAAACCCGGTCAGAATTATGAGTTAAGAGACCGGACCAAACACAAACCTAGCGGTAAACGGTAGGTTCTTATGGGGAGGATGGGAGAGTTATGGCTTTGTCCTCCCCTTGAATTTTAATTTATAATGTGCAAGAATTACTTAATTATTATAGTTTATCTCAGCAACAAAGAAGGATGGTTCAGAAAATACAAGCCCCGATAACAAAGTACATATTCAGCACCATTTATATCTGCTTAATATACTATGGTATTTTATTTGCTGTACCTAGTTATTCCGCAACCGAGTATTCTTCTAAAACCTCTTTCTGTCCGATTAATATAACCTACACGGAATTTTCAGAAATTTTAAAAGAGATTCGTCATTTTACAAGTAATGCAAACGTAAATTTCAAGAACTCGAAAGCTACAGAATATGTAACATTAGGTGATCCGGATATCCGTATAAGAATTGAAGATGAGTTAAATGAGTCTTCATTTAATCAAGGTCCTGAAATTGCTTATGATGTTTTCTACAATTATTCATATTATGACGCTCCTATCTCGTCAATAGAACTAAGACTAACCGATAATATTAGAGATTTAAGTATATCGGGTTCAGACAAGACCCAAGTAAACGCACTTGCATCTTTAATAGAGGACGAATTCAAAGATATAGGGTGTGCTTTTGGTGGTATTAGCTACCGATTAATCTTATATATTGCACTGATAATAACAGCACTTGTTTTATACATATATTCTACGATTAAATTTTCGATCTCTGATAGAGTATCCTGGTTACTTTATGTCGTGTGTTCCATTTTCATTATGATAATGTTCAACGTCTTACCTTGGGAATTATGGTTTCCCGGTACGGCTGTTCGTGCTGGCCCTGTCTCTTTTATTGATCGTCACCCGGAGTTATTGGCATTATTAAGTATAATAATACCATTCCTCTGGCCTATCGTTCAATATTTGAAAAAAATATTGAGTTTGAAGAAGCCGTAGAAATAGAAACCATTTCTTTTTTATCTATGCTAGATTAATTAATCTCTGGGTCCGTTCCTCCCCCAGCATCCGTCGCAGATGCCCGCCGTGGGCGAGGTCATCACGAGCGTCCGGCACGGGATCCTGCACGACGCGCACGGCTGCTCCCCGTACCTCTCGTCGAAGTGTATCCACATCAGATAAGGCTTCCCCGTGTGGAAGCTCAGTATCAGCTCGTTAAGGCTTGGTACCGGCGACATTACTTCCATTGCTCCCCTCCTTCTTCGGCTTGTTCCTGTAATACTCCTCCATCTTCTCCATGTGCCTGAGTATCTCTGTCTGTATCTCTATCTGGAGGTAAATCTTCTCCCCGAGGTCCCTGATGGATTCCTCGAGCGAGCGCCTCACGTACCAGAGCGGTATCCCGTCGGCGTCGGTCTTGTTGTGCCATTCGTGAAGGTCGTCCACCTTGTCCTTAATCGCGGACACCGCGCCCCTCACATCGTTCACGTGCTCGTTCATGATAAAGCTCTGCCCTCCCCAGCCGTTCTTCCTCTTTTCGAGGAACCCGAGCACCTCGCGTATGACCATGATAGCGGCGATGAACCCCACCCCCAGCTCCAGAAGCCTTGCGTCCATCATTCGGGGCCCCCTCCGTCCTGTGCGGCATCGAGCTCAGCGTCGAGCACGCGGTACTCGTTCTCCCAGTGCTTCCATACGCTTCTATAACAATAGAGCGCGTCCAGAATAAGATCGTCCGTCACGGCCGGGCACTGGGTCAGCGGGTCGGTCATTTCCCGGGCCGCTTCGAGCGCTCCTATCTGCGCCATGCAGTCGGGCTGCGTTTCTTTAAGCGACTCATAGCTTCTATGGCTTATTTCAGGTGTGACAACCCTGGGCGCGCCGCACGCGCTTAAGCTAATCATCGCCGTCAAAATCACGCTTGAGAATTTCATACTTCCTACGCGTATCATTCCTCTCCTCCGCCTCCTCCCATTCCGTCCTCACCTTCTCTTCTTCGTCCTCGACCGCCTTAATCACGCGGAGGCCCGCGTTTTCCGCGCGGAGCTCGAAGTTCTGTTTCCTCGCCTCGGCATACCTCTCCTCGGTCTCGTTTTCCTTCTTCTTACCGATAATCTTGCCGACAAGCCAGCCGAGTACGCTCGCGATGATGGAGCCTATCACTCACTATCCCCTTCGAGCATCAGGCTCCCGCCGCAGGTGAGGAAGAGTTCCGATTCGTGCTTCGGGTCGAGGTCCCCCGTATGCACGTAGAGCCAGTGGTGGACGCACTCGTGCGCGATGATGTCGATCTCCTCCCCTTCGGGCACAATGATCCAACCGCTCTTTCCGGACTCAGTATCGGGACCGGCCTCGTAGCAGCCCTTTTTCAGCGTCCCTCCGCACTCGACCGCGTTCCCGCCCCTCATGCCGCGTATCCTCGGGAGCGCGTAGCTGTATTCGCTCAGCCCCATGCACGCCTTCGTCATCATGCATACTTCGAGCACCTTCTCAGCCGACGGGTACGTGACCGATTCGTTTCCTATAAGCTCACCTTCGTAAACGACCTCCGTCGCAGGCGTCATTTCCTTCCACGCGCAGGAAGACATAATCATTATCAGCAGCACCGCCGTAATATTTCTAATCCCCTTCATCTAACCCCTCCTTCCTCACAGGTATCGGGGTGAAATCGAGCTTGTCGCTTGACCCGAAGAGCCCCGTGTAATTGAATGTAGATACGATCGTGTCTATGAACATCGAGACCAGGTTCAGGAACTGGAGCTGCCCATCCGGGGTCCTTCCGACGAAGTAGTCCTTCGTATCGAGTATGTTCCCGATGATGCTCATCACCCTCGACTTCCTTATCTCTCCCCTCTTGATCCCCGCCACTACCTTCTCGACATCGATCACCGTCTGAATAATCACCGGGATCAGGTCCGGCGCTATCTTCAGCAATTCCTTCCACATAACTTCCACCTTCCTCTGAAATGTTTTGTTATATTCAAATGCCTTGATCGAGAATCAGCTTCTTTAATATCTGTCATTGCGAGAATCCCAAGGCGTCGCGGGAATCTCGTCTTTTCTTGCCGACATTACAGAATTTGCGTTTAGAAAATCGATTGTTAACGCGTAAAGAAATGTTTTAGGGGTGTGGGTGGAATTAAAACATTTTAGCGTTAACATGAGATTTTTAGCAAATTATGTTCAGTCGGATGATTTTTGCTTCTTTTCATCAAGGAAAAGAAGGATCAAAAAAGAGCTATTCTCCTTCCTTTGTCTTTTCATAAAACACACTACGTATGTTCATCAAGGAAAAGAAGAAATAATAATTGCCTTTACTTTTTCTTGATCTTCGTCATTCGCGGCTGGCCTGTCCCGGGCTTGACCCGGGAACTCGCTCCTACAGGCGAGATTCTAATCATGGGTATCAGACCTGTCCGGGATCGGCCTCGGACACCTTCTCCCTATTCTTCACGAGCAGCGCGGTTAGCGCCATCGCAAGAATGAGCGTCTTCGTCTGGAGCCCGGCAGAGACATCTATATGAAACTCCGCCAGGAGTCCGAAAAGGAAATCCACCGCCGCTCCGACTGCGCCCGAGTATACGGCCTTGTTGTACTGGGAATTCAAAATGCTCTTCGCGCCTTCCTTAACCTTTTCCAATTAACCTCATCCCCCGGAGATACGTAGATTGAAATTCATCGAGCCCGTGCGCGCCACCGTTGACGAGCCTCCTCGCCTTCGCGTAGTCCCTTCCGCGTAGCGCCTCGTTAATCTCCATCTTTCTCTTCCGGAGAAATAACGCGAGCGCACGCGCGGAAACGACCGGGTTCTCTATGAGCTCCGGCCTCTCATCGAGAGGCAGCCCGAGAGCTTTCCCTATCTCGCTATAGTTGTATCTGCCGGTAAGCTGCACAGCTCCACCGCCCCTGTATTTATACCCGTCGGGCTTACCCTGATTTCCGAGGTCGGCGCGGCCGTCGTACATATCGAAGTAATGCCCCGCCGCTCTGGCGCCTTCCGACGTGTTGTAACGGGACACGTACTCCCTCACCGTGATGTCGAAGTCCCTTGCCTCGGCGGCGATAGTCGCGAGCGCCATGAGCATCATCTCCTCGTAATCGAGGTCCGCTTCGTCGAGCGCCATATAGACCGCGGGCCAGTATCGCCTCACGTACGTCTTGTTCGCCTGCGGCATGATCCGCATCACAAAATCACTTGTAAATTTTTCAAGGCATGCTAGATTCATTGGCTATAAAAAAGGGCCGCGGCGCGTGTAAAGGAGGTAAAGGAGGATGTTATCCTGCTTATAATGCGCCGCGACCCTGTTTTTTTATTTTTGATTCAGAATTACTTATCTAGTGCTTCGTTTAGTTTTAAATTATGACGGGTACTGCCTTCCCGGATTTATTCATTTCTCTACTATTATTTCTCGGGTTTTCTCAGTTACGTTTGTCTCTGGTTTCCGCTCAAACCCTATGATTTCCTTGCCGCCGATACCGTTGGCATATATCGGCGAATCGACTTTTGCTCCATCTTCTATATAGGTTATTGCCGGGGGGTTGGCCTCTTGCCACTCTTCCTCCGATATCCTCTTCCTCACCTTCTCTCCCCTCACTTCCGCACGCACGAACCTCCCGGAGAACTTCCCGTCCACGGACGGCTCCCCGTTCCTGACAGTGCCGGCCGCCGCTTCGAACTCCTCCCGGCTCACCTGGTAGCAGCATGCCCCCTCCATGTCCCGCCGGTTGCACAATATCTCGTCCGGCTTCACCCGTCCGATACGTGTCTGATGGGTCCCTAATATCACACCTTCCTCAGTGGTGATAAGCCAATAGTCCCTCAGCTCTTCGTCCGTCGGCACCTCGACGGTAAATGTCTCAAGCGGGCGTCCCTCGTTGTCGTACAACGTAAAGAAATCTATGTCTCGTTTTATATCATCTTTTATATCATCGTTCATAAAGACCTCCCTTACCAGTACCACCATTCAAAAGTTCCATTCCCCGCGTTTATAGTCCCAAGCCCGCCGTGATTCCCCACCTCCCAATGTATTGTAAAATTGGCTGTCGACACGCCTGTTAAAACCGCCGTGCGCTGCAATCGATCACTTGCGTCGACCGCCGCCGCAGTAAATCTTATTGCCACCATCGGCTTTCTGCCTAGCCCGTGCGGTATTGTTAAATTACCCTTAATTACACGATTCGGCTCTACGTTTCCGAGTGTCACGAACGAATTCGAGGTAAACACATCTATCCTTTTATTCTCATTAATAGCGTCGTTGTTTATCTTGATCGTGCCGACTTCGAGGTTCCCGATCTTAGCGCTCACCACCTCGAGGTTTTGTATCTTCGCCCGGTCGATAGCCGCATTCCCCACCTTCGGGTTAGTTATGGCGAAGTCGCGCACGTCTCCCGTCGCCACATCCCCGGTGCTCGCCGCGATCCTGCTTGTGAATGAGCTCGTATTCCCCGAATGGTCTACGGCAGCCACTCGCAATGCCCCCACTAAGGGAGTCGTCAAATTCCCGGTCTGTCGAGTATACTCGTATGTAGGTGTAAAACTGGCGTTATTCTCATGCGGAACAATATCGCGTTTAAGAAGCGACCCGCCCGAAGTCGCGGTGTATATCTCTATGATGTAGTGCGATACGTCCGACTCCGGGTGTTTATTCCACGTCCAGACTAGGTTGCCGAACTTTGACGAACCATTTAGATTATGAGTCCAACTCCCGGAAGGGCTAGGGTTTGCCGGCGCAGTCGAATCCCCTCCTGCTATGTACCCCGTCCCGCTGTTATTGACTGTCACCCCGAGCCCTTTAAATTCCCCGGTCACGTTTAACGACTCTATAAGGAAGTCATAAAGCTGCCCGGGAACGAGCCCTTCTATCCGCGCTGATGTCGTAAAAGTACCTACAGCCCGGAACAGCGTAGTCGCCTCGCTATGTAGCTTCACGCTTACGACCGCTCCGCTGTAATTATCCTCAGGCGGCGTCCACGTGATAAGCGCGAACGGATGCGCAGTAAATCCGACGATCCCCATCGACATAGTTACCGATACGCCGGTAACAGGGTCAGGTATCGACTGCGTATAATCGGGCGGAATGTCAAAGCTCTCATCCACCGGCAGCGTCCCGCCCTCGTCCGTAATAGGAGCGTATGTATAGGGCGTCGCCGAGTACGGCACGAGGCTCAGCGAATTCGCCCCCGCCGGGGTCACGCCCGCGCCTGTTATCTCCCACCCCTGCGCATTCATGCCGAGAGACGGAATGCTTATCGAGGCGAGCTCTCCTCTTGCAACGTTCCTGCCTTCCTGCCCCACTTCGAGGCTCATCCGCCTGACGGCCGCAGCGAACCGCTTGCGCTTGTAATCGAGCCACCTGTCCGCCGTAGCGTGGTCGTAAACGAACGGCAGATTCATCGTCGTATCTACGCCGTTCACACTCGACAGCCTTTCAAGCTCGTACTGATATACGTCGCCCTCCCTGAAGTTCTTCCGGTACCTGACCTTGAGGTTCTTTACTTTCTCGTTCGGGTGAATGTGGAGTATCTCGGGACTCGCGGTGAGAATGTTATTCCATCCCGTCTCGTCCCCGAGTCCGAAGCTGTGAGCCGGCGTTTTCGCCTGATCGACGCCGATCCTGATCTCATCGTCCTTACTCAGCACCATATCCCTGAAGCCGAGGAGCTCGTTGAGGATGTCCACGGCCGCAACGGTATCCGTTATCGCCCCTTCGCACAGCATAGCAGATACAGCCGATATCCCCGCTGCCGCGTCGAATGACGCAGTATCAACTTCGAGTCCAAGTCCCCAGTCAGGATTCGACACCAGGCTTTGCACGGCCCTTGCGGCGTTCGTCTCGTCACCGAGTCCGTTCACGTCGGCGTATATCGGGTCAGTGCTCCCGCTCACTCCCATCCGCTTCTTGAAGCGGATGAAAGCATAGCCCGCATACGGACTAGCCTGGGAGCCGTTGTAGAAACGCCATTCGGTGAGTTTGTAGTCACTCGACGTATTCGGGGTCGGAGACCATGCGGAATTAACCGTTATCCGATTATTTGTGGAATCGTAAGCCGTGACATGGCGAATCTGCCCTGCCCCCGTCCCTGCCGTTATTTCCACCCACCAGTATTTGTACCAGCTTTCAGGTCTCTGGTCTCCGGATTCAAGCGTCAGCGTCGTTGAGGTTGCTGCCGCGGCATCGCCGTTTATCTCGTCGAGCGCCTGGTCGTTCCTGTAAACAGTGAACACTTCCTGAAAATTATTTCCGTTTAATCCCTCACCTTCCGCAATGATATAATCGTATTCCCTGTTCGTCTCGTCGGCCTTCACGTAAAGTAGCGGGACCTTCACGGCCCTTCCGAATATAATGGGTATCGGATTCCCCAGGTCGTTCGCCACTACGACGTTCTCGAAATTAGCGTCCGCGGTCTTCTCCGCCTCTATCAGCGCGTTAATAGTCCTCCGCGGCAGGTCCTGCGTGATCGCGATCGCGTCCACATCCTCGACACTGAGCACGCATTTGTGCGAGAGCGTCCATTCAGTGACCTTGCCCTTGAATTCCCTGTAGACGTCCCCCTCCGCATCGACGAAGAACATCCGGACGTATGAGTCCTGGAGGTCGAGGCCGCTTATCAGGCCGTCCGAATTATCCACAGTCAGTGTCACCCTCTGAAAACCCGATATACCGAACCGGGAATCGAGCTCCGCTTCGTCGAGCCTCGGCACTTCAAGAAGCCGCCTCTCGTAATAAGAACCTTCCGGGAACGCCCCCGCAGGTATACCGGAATCATTAATATCTACATAAACAGCAGGAAATCCGTAATCGGTGCGAGCTTCCAGATGCTCAATGGACCACCGTACGGAGAATTGATCGTCCGCCGCCAGTTCGCCTGTATCAGTCGAAGTCCCGGCTAGGGCTTTTAGCACCTTCTTTGCTAATGCCCCTGCGTTGGTTGCCGCCCCCGCAAGGGCTTGAATCTTGTTGACGAATGTTGCTAACGCTCCGGCGTTTGCGCTCGCGCCGGAAAGGGCTTGGGCAATCGTAACAAGTGCGCTTAACGCCCCGACGTTAGTTGATGTTCCAGCAACTGATTGAGGTACAATGGTAGGTGCGACAGGCCTTATCGCAATTGTATTTACAACCCATGCCAAAGTCCCTGCGCTAAGAGTATATGTGCCGGGGTCGTCCGAAGAAGCCACAGCGCTTTTTGTACATGAATGTGTCCAAGCACCCGCAGTTCCCGGGCTAGGATTAGTAGATACTGCATTTCCATATGTAGCTGGTATAGAAGAAATTGTATTTGTTGATGACAAACCCAAATAGATAATAAAAAGATTGTCTTCTGCCCCCCAGCCGGCTGTTACCGATGGGGGATTTGGGTTGGCATCAACCCCAGTAGGGGCAAAAGCTACTCCCACATCTATATCGGTGGCAATCGTTCCACCCCATCCGGTAATTCTATACACCTGAGCGGACGCCTGTTCCGCCGCGCTAGTTACGAAATTAACCGTACCACCATCTTCGTCCCCAACAGCTTTCTTTGCATAACAACTTATGCGACCGCCGCTCCCGGCAATATTGTTATCCGGAGTAGAAAAAAGTAATGTCCATCCTGACGGCGTTGTAACCGTAGCGGCAGTATTATCAGTGGTAAACAACACCAACAGTAAATCATCCGCATTCACCGTTGCGGGCATAGATACTGCATGCGATGTGGTGTCGCTGCTAAAGACTGACTCTGTTATTGATTGTACGACTGGGAATGCCACGTCTTACCCCCCCGAGTTCAAAGTCCATTCGTATGTGAACTCAATCCCGGTCGAGGTATCAACCGAAATCGAAGAGAACACGCTCCTGTCGAAGAGCGTCCCCGAGCTCGACGCCGAGAACAGCCCATGCTCGACTATGCTCAACGAAGACCCGTAAGTGATGGTTGCAACCGTCTTGTAAATATTCGCGCTCGCGCCCTCGGTCTGCGTACCCGAAACGCGGCTTCCTGTTTCCGCCGATAGTGCTGTCTGGCTCGCGTTCTCGGCCGTGTTGTTCGTACCGCTCGCGTGCCATTTTAGGTTGCTTATAGTGGCAAGCGCCTGTATGGAATCGATGACGTAATTCACCCCGGCGGTCGTTACCACGTTCACGGAAGCGAGGCCGAGGTCTAAGATACCCTCGGGCGTTTTCACCCTCGCATGCAGCACCCCCGCAGGTCTCGAACAATTATCCCTCGATTCGCGGTTAACCCTCTCGAACCCGCGGATCAAATATCCAAGGTTTGATAATCGCCATGCAATTCCGGGATCATCTTTCCCCTGCTTCTTATCGTGAAGTACGTCAAAGGCTCCCTGAAAAAGCTCCAGCCTGTCCCCACGCAGCATCCGTTCAGTCGCCAAGACCCACCCGATTGCGGGTTCCTCAATCATATGTTTCATTACCTTCTCCCCCTGATTTGATTATTCTTATCCCGAGGCTTCCAGTCGCCCCCGATTGTCCTTTGCTCGATTCAGACATGCTCAAACCTCCGTTCAATAAATTCCCCCCTCGCCCCGCGATTATTCTTGCAGCACTTCACCGCTCAGATTGTATTCCGTAATGCCCCATAATCCCTCACACCACCACCTCGAACAGCACCGTCCCGAAATCCGCCGTCCCCACGGCGGGCGTGGTCACGCTCGCGCGCAGCTCCCCCGACTTCCTCACGAGGTACGCCTGCCACGTCTCCCCCAGGTTGAAGTCGAGCCATAGCGTCTCGGTCCCGTCCCTGAGCATGTCCGCGATCTCCTCCACCTGGGCGCCCTTGATGTTCTGCATTGCGCCCGTCTTGAGCGCGAACGATATCACCATCGGCTGCATCACGCCGAGCTTGATCTTCTCCGCCCTCCCCCCGGGGAACCTGTTCTCGACGATGTACGAGTCCGGCAGCGCCGCGTCGAACGGGTACTCGACCGTCGTCTCCGCATCGAGCTCCACGACGGGCGAAGGCGCGCAGAACGTGCCGATACGGAAGTAATCCGCACTATCCAACGGGGTCTGCGCGGGTATGAATATACCGAGGTACCGCTTGGAGCTCAGCGTAATATCATCCGCCCTGCGATATACCCCGTGCATCGGGTCCTTCGCAACCGTACGTGTCGTCCCGATGTCGCTCCATCCCGTCGAGCCGTCAGCCGACTCCTGGTATTTGAACGAGCCGAAGTTCACCCAGTCGAGATAGCACGTAACGTCCGTCTGCGCCGTTCCCATGTCTATCACGACCCTCTGGTCCGCAGCAACGTCCGTCGACCTCCACGCCCTCTGCGGGCTCGTCCTGTCGGTGATATTCTCCTTCGGGAAGCTCCCCGCCTCCGTCGTAGCCGACAGCACCGTCACCGGCATAAATGTTTTAGCCATTTTCCTGTTCGCCATTTTTCCTTTCCTTGCCTTTTTTTCCCTTCCCCCTTGCCTGTCCCGAACTTGTTTCGGGAACTGGGGAAGGTGTGGATGGGGGTGTACCTTAATCTTTCTGTCATTGCGAGCAACGATTTCGACCGAGGGAGGAATCGGACACCCTCAGCTGATTGCAAATAAGTCCCTTCATCAACGCACGTAAGTTGCAAAAGCCAAATCATGAAACGAAGCGCTGCAATCTCGTCTTTTCTTCCCGACATTACAGAATTGCGTATAGAAAATAGATTATTAAGGCGTGAAAATCGTTCAGGGGATGATTCCGAACGAGTGAGGAATCGGTCGCCCTTGCTTATGAGCAACAATGTAAATGAATCCGGCACGACACCACTACACCGCAGATTGGGGAGGAATTGAACGATTTTAGCCTTAATATGATATTTTTAGCAAATTATGTGCTGTCGGATGATTTTTGCTTCTTTTCATCAAGGAAAAGAAGGATAAAACAAATAGCTTTCACCTATCTTTGTCTTTTCATAATCCACACTACGTGTGTGATTGTTGCTTCTTTGTATCCAGACAAAGAAGAAAATAATATTTGCCTTTTTTCTGTCATTCCCGAGCTCCTTAATCGGGAATCCATTTCTTTAATCCTGTATCCTGCATCATGTATCCTGCATCCTGCATCCTGCATCATGTATCCTGCATCATGTATCCTGCAACCGGCATCATGCAATCCTCCTCACCGCCGCCTCCTGAAGCTCCTTCCTCACCCTCCCCTGCCGTATGCTCCTCACCATCATATTCTCTATCTCCCCCGCAAGCGACGCGAGCGACGCCTGCGAGCCGCCGTTCACGTTCACGTTTATATCCACGCTCATCTCCGTCACGTGGTTCACCGGCTCGTCCGGCGTAGGCCTTGTCCCGCTCAGCGGGAATTCCGGCACGAATCCGCCGGGCCTCGTCCCCGCGAAGAATCCCTCCCGAATGAGTCCCCCCCGTTCATCCCCCGCGAGCCTCTCGGCGAGTCCGCTTATGCCCCCGCCCGCTATCTGATGCAGGATCGAGTCCTGTACTGCCGCGATGTCCCTCTTCGTTACCACGGCTTCGTATCCGTGGAGCACGGCGAGGGTCCCCCTGCCGAAGTCCCTGAACCCCTCGGATCCCCGCTGGAACCCCGCAAGCGCCCCGAGTCTCCCGGCGATCTCCGTCAGGAGTCCGGTATGCTTCGCCGCCTCCTCGCCCACGCCCTTCAGCACGGTCAGGCTCTCGTCCGTGAGCCCTGCAATCACGCCGAGCCCCTCCACCTCGGTCGCAAACCCGAACTCGCTCACCTCTTCAAGCTGCGCGAACCTCTCCTCGAGTATCCTTATGTACTCGCTCCTTATGAACTCGAACAGCTCGGTCAGCTCCTGGGACGCGCGG
>JBGSVA010000012.1:0-4389 GCA_041753155.1 Thermodesulfobacteriota bacterium
AATCTTTCAGCAGTCCATTTGAAAGATTTTAGCTTAAACACAAGATTTTTAGCAAATTATGTACAGTCTTTTCATAGAACACACTACGTGTGTGATTTTTGCTTCTTTTCATCAAGGAAAAGAAGAGAATAATATATTGCCTTTGCTCTTTCTTTATCTTTCCCTTTCGCGGCTGGAAGCCGCTCCTACAGATATAGAAACGTCATTACTAGGTTGCATAACGTCTCGCCCCAACCTCATTCATTCTTCTCCCCCCAATCACTCTGCCAGTACTCATACGTGTCCGCGTCCATAATCGTGAGCTTCCCGTACGTCCCAGCGCCCGTGTCGAGGTTCCACAGGTTCGCCCTCCTCACGGGCTTCCCGTCCGGATACTCGTTAATCGTCTTAGTGTGCCCTATGAACACGTCCCGGTACGGGAACCTGAGCCCGCCTATCTCGAAGAGCCGCGCGAACACAGCGTAGGTCTTCCTGTCCGTGTAATAGACATCCGGGTCGGGCTGCCCGTCGGGCGGGTAGTCCCAGTCGATCCCGGCATGCACGTAGAACCTCCCGGCCTCGTCCAGGTAAAAGGGCACGCACTTCTTCCCCGCGAATTCGAGGTGTTTCTTCATGCGCTTCCTGTCACCCACCGTCCGGCCGCCGCCGTATGAAAACTTGATCGTCACCAAGTCCTCGTACTCCCTCTCATCAAGCGCCCGCTTCCGTTCCTTCTCACCCGAGAGCCAGGACAACGCGAGCGCGTCGTGGTTCCCGATGCACCACACGAGGTCCTTCACCTTCATAAGCTCCTCGACGCACTCGGCCGAATACGGATGCCCGTCGAACACGTCCCCGAGCGAGACCAGCCTGTCCGCCCGGGGGTCGAATTCCGAGCGCTCGAACGCCTGCCTGAGCGCAGGCAGGTTCCCGTGTATGTCGCCAACGACCAGAGTTCTCATTATGTGATTATAATCTATTCAATCTTTGTTCAAATTCTCTTAAACTTTCAATTATAGTATCGAAATCCGGATACTCTCCGAATATCATTTCTCTCATCATTCTGTAGTCGGCTCTTAACGTTTCGAGCGCTTCTTTCTCTGGCACCATTTTCATTGTTCCCGGCAACGCTGCATCGTAATTTGCCCAGCCGCTCGGATAGAAGCGTTTCTTGAAAGACACTACATCCTCCAACAACGCGAGATCCTTCATCGAGTCAGCCGCTGTACCGGTACCAAGCATCTTATGAATGTCGTAATAGTGTCTCGAATATCGAGCAGGTCGAGCTTTATCCGCGGGTCTATGAGCCTCGACGTGCAAAATTGTAACCTTTTCCCAGAACGTCCTTTCCGCTTTAACCGCAACAACTATTGTTTCCGGATGCTCAAAAATATCAGGATATTCTACAGCAGCGTACGGACTTACTTTAAATTCACCATAAGGGATCATGGACGCTAAAGACCCGATTTCGAGCCTTATTTCAGGTCTTAAGTATCGATCACTGAAAGCTCTTGGATATATGATGTTGACTATATGACCATCTTCCCTATCAATTTCAGCTTTACAAACCGGCAGCACTTCTCCTTCCAGGATAGGAAACAAATTGTCCTTAATATACTCTACCTCAAGCTCGAGCAGCTTCTTGTTAAGCCGATCCTGCCGGGTGTTCGATCTTTCCTTATAGGGGTCTTCGTCCGTGAGAACTCCCCAGTCCAGAATCAGGTCTATATCCTCAGAAAATCGATCAATTATGTTATAGCATTTTGAAAGACTCGTTCCTCCTTTCAGCTTCAGCAATTTCGACAATTCCGGATGCTCAAGAATAATCATTAACGCCCAGCAAAGCCAAAAATCCTTTTCCGCGGCAGCCGGAGTAATACCTTTTCTTGTCGCCGTTTCACGAAAAATTGCAGCTCGTTCTTCCTTGGTAAGGGCAGCTACCTTTTTCATTTTCCGTCTTGAAAAATTGACTTGATGATTTCGTAAACCCAGCTGGTCGTATATTTAGTGTCTTTTAGAATACGAGCATGTATATCCGAACTAAAATAATCGCGTATTTTTTGCTTTTCATCTTCAGTCAGTGTTTTTTTACCAAAGGCTTTAATCGCCTGAACTATTAATTCACTCTCCGGATATTTCAGTCCTATATCACTTAAAGCTATCTTTTCAAATTTCAGCTCAATATTTCCGATCTTATAAGTTCTGTCTCTATTGTCACAGTAATACAGGTATCTGGTCGGAACCTGTGTTGATAAACCCAAAACATTCAATGCTGTATTACCCGAAATTTGAATATTCCAGCCAAATTTTCGAGCTAAGGCATGAGCTATTTGGTCTATATCCGGGCTTAAATCCTGCTCTAGTAATTTACTGTATTTTGGATAATCGTATATCCCGTGAATAACTCTACGAATAAGACCCTTTCTTGATAGCCTACTTAAAGCTTTATCAATCGCCTTATGGTTCCCCAAATCGGCAAAATCTTTCTTGGAAAATGCCCAACCCTTAACTTTAGCATGTAGCTTATATAATATTATGTTTTCAATAGGTTGCATGATTATTGAATCTTCTCCTTGTCACCATAATGTAACATTTTGGTGACAAGTATCAAGTGCTTTTTATTAAATTTATGCCGGAAAATTGACAAAATTTAATTGAGATCTATGGTCGAGCGATTGGAAAAGTTTCCGCAAAGCAGATCATAAAAACCTTGAAGAAACTAGAATACATTTATCCATATCACCAGAGTATTGGCTTTTTGATGGAGCGTGCGGGGTTTGAAAAGAATGAGTACGAGCAGCTAAAGAAACTGGGTATGGATTATGATTTCTATCTGGATTATAAAATCAAGCATAAAAAATATGATACGAATTGGAGAATCTACTATCCAAAAGAGTTTGATTATTAATCCCCCGCTCCATTCCGGGTTAAACTATCTCCCCAGGGAGGCATCACATGAAAATAGACACATACACGAAATTAATCCTGACCCTTATCGCGGTCGCGCTCTGGGGCATATTCCTGAGCCCGCTCCTTCAGCCGAAGAGCGTCAGCGCGACGACCGGCATCATCGACGTGAACTTGAAGCAGATCGACGGCTCGAGCATAGACCGGGTGCTCGACGTGAACATAGAGGAAGTGAACGGGTCCTCCGTCTACAACTCCCTCCCCGTCGAAATCAAACAGTGAGGATTACAAAATACTCTTCCCTTAACGCGGGAAGGACGCATTAACCCTTACATCGGCGTACACCCCTTCCCCTCCCCGCCATCCGGCAGTATCATTAGGGGAAATCTGTACGGAGGATTCGCGCAATGCCGGGATTCCATCACCCGCTCAAGAACGGACACTCGCCCGAAGAGGTAACCGAGATATTCCGCCGCCACTGGGACATATACAGGAAAGTGATCGAGCACGACTACATGTCCCACAGGGCCGCATACGGCAGGCTCCACGATATACTGAACGACGAAATCGACTGGCCGTTCTCGTTCGCCGACCTCGCGTGCGGGGACGCATACTGGTCATCCCGCAGCCTCCTCGACACGAACGTCAGCGAGTACACGGGCATCGACCTTTCCGAATGGGCGCTTGGTATTGCGGTGAAGGAGCTCGAAAGCCTCCCCGCCGAGCACCGCCTAATCGCCGGCGACTTCGAGGAGTTCGACACGTTGATGGATATTCCGCCCGACGTCGTATGGGTCGGGGTCTCGGTCCACCACCTCGAGACCGAGAAAAAGGGCGAGTTCATGAGTAAGGTAAGGGGCTCAGTCCCTGAAGACGGGATATATATGATCTACGAGCCCACGCTCACGGAGGGCGAGGACAGGGCGGCCTACTTCGACAGGTTCAAAGACGTCGTAACGCGCACGTGGGTGGATCTCACTCCCGAGGAGCTCGGCATAGTTTTCGATCACGTGAAGAAATCCGACATCCCCGAGCAGCCGTCCGACTGGACACGCCTCGGCAGGGAAGCGGGGTTCCGCACTGCGGAAGAAGTCTACACCGACCCGACCGGCCTCTACAGCATATTCAAATACAAGTAGCACAGACACGTAGCGTCGTTCTACGATCCTTAGTCACCTTCTCCGATCAAACCAGCTACTGAACCCAACCCGCTTGTAATGAGGCGCAGAACCTGCGGCACACAATGTGTGCTCATATACGATCCTTCCCAACCTCTTCCGCCCTACCTACCCTGTCTTTGCGAGGAACGAAGCGACGCGGCAATCTCGTCTTTTCTTTCCCGACATTACAGAATTTGCGTTAAGAAAATAGATTATTAAGGCGTGAAAATCTTTCAGGGCTGGGGCGGAATTGAAAGATTTTAGCCTTAATATGATATTTTTAGCAAATTATGTACAGTCGGATGATTTTTGCTTCTTTTCATCAAGGAAAAGAAGGATAAAA